>JAGLBF010000047.1 GCA_018260375.1 Deinococcus sp. | reverse complement strand
GAGCCGCAGGCGGCGCTTTTCCGACTGTGGTGGAATTTAGCGGCAGTCCGTATCACCTCTGGTCTCCTCTGACCCCCACACGCAGCACTTCGGCCGCCTGGGGCTGTGCGCCTTTGACCTCTACGTCAACCTCTTCGCCATTTTCCAAGTCCATCACAAAGTGGTCACCTTCTAGCCGCACACGGGTCACAATTTGCTCGTCGCCTCCAGGTCTGGTGTGGGCGTGCAGCTCAACAAAGTAGCTAAGAGGCGTGCTGATCACCTTGGGGGCCAGCACCTCTTCTACCTGAAATATCCCGCCTGAGTTATTCATGGTCACTTCTATGCGTACAGGCCGTACTTTGCCGCGCTCTATCACCACCTGGTCAACCGCCAGCGCGCTGATAGAGTGAATATCCACGCTGCCCAGGGCAAACGCTTTGCGCCCGCGCCCCTTGGTGATATCAGTGCCGTCTGCCACAGCAGTGATACCCCCTTCAATGGTCAGCGGCGGCGGATTGAGGTCGTGGCAATTGATGCAGCCCAGAATAAAACTGCGTATCTTGGTGCGCTTAAACAGATCGGGGTAGATCGGGGCCAAGATACGGTCAACAATAGGCCGCGCCAGATTCACACCGTGTTCCTCGTGCGACACGCGGTGTATCTGGTTGCCAATATCGTGCAACATGGTGCCCAAAATAACGCACAGATAGACGTCATCGATGTCGCCCACGCCGCTTTCCAGAATGTCAGGCTGCACGCCGCCTTCAAGCAGTAGCTCAAGAAGCGCCATACTCGCCGCTCCAGTAATAAAGGCGTGAACCCGGCCGTGATCGTTGTAGCCCAACTTGCGCATGGTGATGTAATTGGCCATATCCCAGTGTGCCAGCGCCTCAGGGTCATCTTTAAGCGTCATGTAGGCACTCAGCGCCCGTGGAAAGTTCGCCAGGTCATGTTGTATCGCCACGTCGGTGGCCTCAATGATTTTGGCGCGCGGCGTAGCATACTGCACCACTCGACCAGGCTGCGGCTCAGTATCCAGCACCGTTTCTGACACGTTGAGGGTAAATTTGACCTCGATTGGTAGGGACATGGCGTGTTTCCTTATAAATATATCTGGGTGGATAACTGTGTAGCTGACTGGTAAGGTATCTGACTGGTAAGCGGCAAAAAACAGCAGATAAAAGAAGTAGCTGGGTAAAGAGGTCAAGCGTTGACAGCGGTTTTGAAGCGGTTTTGCGCCGGCGGGGGCGCTGTTCTCACCAAAACGCACTCAGGCTTGCTCAAATGGCTGGCCCAACCGACATTACTCAGCTAAACCCCTGCTGTCTCAAAGCGTTCGTTCTCAGGCAGGTGCTCAGGCCTATGAGGGCGCTTTTTTTGAAAGTGCGCCACTGTCACCAGAAGTCACTCACCAGCCAGGTGCCCGCTTTGTAAGCGCTTTTCTTTTTCTCTTTCCTGCATCCTCTCATCTACCCTGGCCAGCTTTTTACTCACCCCGGAACTTAGCTCCGCGCTTTTCTACAAAGGCTGTTACTCCCTCACGGAAATCCTGGGTACTGGTCAGCAGGCCAAAGAGGTCAGCTTCTATCTCCAGGCCGTCTTCCAGGCTACTGCTCAGGCCGCGCCGCACAGCTTCTTTGGCCAGCGATAAAGCGATAGGGGCGTTGCGGGTCATCTGCTCAGCCACCTCACGGGCTTTTTCCAGGGCACTGTGTTGGGTGATATCAGCAACATAATTGACCAGCCCCATCTGCAAGGCTTCTTGGGCGTCTACCTGGCGGCCCGTGAGTATCATATCAAGGGCGCGCCCTGGCCCAATCAGGCGGCTGAGGCGCTGCGTGCCGCCGTAGCCAGGAATAATGCCCAGCGACACTTCGGGCAAGCCCATTTTGGCGCTGCTCGCCGCTACCCGCACATCACAGGCCAGCGCCAGTTCTAGCCCGCCGCCCAGCGCATAACCATTGATGGCCGCAATGGTCGGAAAAGGCAAAGAGGCAATTTCGTGCATCACATTTTGGCCTGCCAGCGCTTGCTCGCGCCCACCGTACACGTTTTCTATGCGGCTCAGTTCGCGGATGTCAGCCCCAGCCGCAAACGCTTTGTCGCCCGCGCCTGTAATAATCAGCGCGGCAATTTCAGGTTCTTCGGCAATAGCTTCGACAGCGTCTACTAGCTCCATCAGCGTTTCGCCGTTGAGCGCATTAAACACCTGCGGACGGTTGAGGGTCAGCACCGCTAGGTCGCCGTGTTGGTCTAGGGTCAGGGTGTTAAATTCTAGTTCGTCAAGCATGCCCTATGCTGCCACACTCCATGCCACCGCAGTAAGCACGGGGCTTTACCTTCACCAATACTAAGGAATCCTAAAGTGCAGCCCACTAGGGCCCTGAGGCCCAGTCGCCTTATACTTAATATGTTCATTGTGTCAGATGGTCACTGTTGTCCAGTAGGCTTAAGCTTATTCACTGTAAAAGTCGATATCTAGTTGACGCTCAACTCATCGATTTATCATTAGTAAGCACTGCAATCTTGCTGTAATCTGATGAAAAGTTCCAACGGTGTTTTGACTATTCACACCCTTTACTCATTAAGGGTACGTAGCTTAGAGAGCGAGATCGTACGCTGCTAAGCAAACGACATAAGGAGAACTAAAATGAATAAATATCTAACTATTGCTGCAACTCTTGCCCTTGGCCTCGGTGCTGCTAGCGCTCAGGAGACCACCGTTGTCGCCGCCCCCGTACAAGTGACCAACTTCACGGACATTCCTGCTGGTCACTGGGCCAAAGACGCTGTTGCTATCATCACAGCCAAAGGTCTGATTCAGGGCTTCCCCGACGGCACCTACCGTGGTAACGAAAATCTGACCCGTTACCAAGCGGCCCTTATCTTTGCTCGTCTGCTGCAAACCGGTGGCCTGAGCAATGGTGGTCTGACTGCTGAACAGGTATCAACCATCACCAAGGGTATGCAAGATGTATCCACCGAGCTGGCAGCAGTCAGCACCCGCGTAAGCGACCTGGAAAAAGCCTCGGCTGACCAGCAAGCCCGCATTGATGCTCTGGAAGGCAAGATTGACAGTGCCGCTAACGCCAACAACACCGAGCTGACCGCCCGCGTTGACGCCCTGGAAGCTGCTGTCAAAGCCATTCCTGCGCCTGCTGCTCCTGTTGACCTCACCAACATCAATAACCGTCTGGCTGCTCTGGAAGCCCGTCCTATGGCTACGCCTGCACCTACCACCACCATCGTCACTACCCCTGCAGTACCCACCCCCTCTGCTCCTACGACCATCTACGTAGACGGCGGTAGCGACAATGGCGACATGGGTATGGGCCTGTATGCTGGTATTGACACCGCCTTTAACTTCGGTGGCTACAAAGGCGGCTTTAGCGTTGGCAACAACTCGAGCAATAGCAACGACCTTCCTTTCATCAGCTCCTTTGGTGGTACTGTGGGTGCCAGCAATGTAATCTTCGGCCTGGGCGCACGCGCCAATGTTGATTACACCCCCCGTACAGAAGCCATCAACGGCGACATCAACCTGATGTACACCCTTGGTAACGGCAGCGCGTTTAGCCCCTACGTCGGCGTAGGTTTCGGTGCTGTTAGCAGCACCATCTACCCCACTGCCGTTGTTCCCGCTCCTACTGCTAAAGCCACCGACCTGTATGTCAACGCCCTGTTGGGTGTAGATTTCCGCGTGGCTGGTAGCTTGGGCATCTTTGCCGAAGCCAACGGCAAGTACTTCTGGAAGAACCAGGGTATCGGTACCAACCTGGTTGACAGCGATACACGTCATCCTAAAGCCAGTGGTTTTGTGCCTTCTGCCAAAATCGGCCTGAAGTACTTCTTCTAAACGCAAGTACTTAAAGGCAGCCCTCTGTGTACGGGGGCTGTTTTTTTTGTTCTCATTGAGCGCCGCTACCATAGACTGACTTGCTCGCTAAGGAGACTGTATGTTTTATTTATCTAAGGTTAAACCTTATGTACCAGTGCTAGCGGCGCTACTGTGCGCCTCGGCTCAGGCTCAGACTGCTCCGGCTACTACACCTACGACCACACCTAACGCTGCCCCTATCACTACGCCACCAGTCACTGTACCCTCAGTCACTGCACCACCAGTCACTGTGCCACCAGCAGCGGCCCCAGACCCTACACTTCCCAGCTATACCAGCACGCCAGCGCCTTATGTAGCACCTGTTATCCCCAAGCCGGCTGTCGCACCTGTAGATAGCCGATTGTATGCGGGCGCGGGCGCCACTTTTGGGAAAAGTGCTTACGGTATCGTGATTGGTAGTACACAGGTGTTTGGCCGCTTTGGAGCACAAGCCGGCGTGGAATACAGCACCCAAACGGGCGCCATGCTGGTTGACACCTTGCTTACCTTTCACCCACGTGGACTGACAAAGAGCAAGCTGCGCCCATACGTTGGCGTGGGCCTGGGTCTCAGTAGCAGCGCACCTGTAACAGGGCCGATTGTCACCATTAACGGCACCACCACCAACACCCCCAGCGTCACGGACTACACCGCGCAGGCTTTGGTAGGCAGTGATTTTATGTTGACCAGTGACATCGCCGCCTACGCCGAAGGTGGCTATCGTCACGCCTTTTCGTCCAAAGGGGTCGCCAACGGTGCGGGCGCATTGGCACGTTTGGGCATAAAGTTCTTTTTTTAAAGCGCCCAGCCTTCAGCGTCAAGTCATACGGACTGCCGCTAAATTCCACCACAGTCGGGAAGACACCGCCTGCGGCTCCATACCGCGAAACCCGTATGCTGTTCCCACTCGCGTCCGCTCGGATTGATTCAGAACTGCACTGAATCAATCGGAATCCGTATCATACAGATTCTGTTTCATTTCAGCACAGTCAGGAAAGCGCCGACTGTGCTTCTGTACCATTGAACCGGAATCCGTATTGGCCTTCTCTCATCGCGCCTTTAACGAGCTTAAGGCTAGCATGTGTACAAAAACTGGTTCAACTGAAAATAAGCAGATTCTGGTCCAAGAAGGAATCTGCTTATTTCTTATGTTTATAAAGATGCTCATTCGTAAAAATATTCATCTGTCGTGCTTGTTGTATAGATGTTAACCCTTAAGGCCAGTATCACTCACCAAAGGTTTCCAGCTCAGCGGCACTGACGACCCGGGCCTGTGCGCCAATATGGGTAGCGCTGAGTGCGCCGGCAGTATTGCCGAGTCGGGCGGCCTGGGCCATGCTCTGCCCGCTCAAGACAGCGTGGACAAAAGCCGCGACAAAGGCGTCCCCTGCGCCTGTGGTGTCTATCATTTCGGCACCCACCTGTACGGCGTCTACCAGCTCGGTGTCTTCGGGTGTCCACACGATGCTGCCCATAGCGCCTACCTTGACCACCACTTGCCGCGCTCCCCGTGCGCCCAGAGTGGCCAGCGCCGAGCTGATGCTGTGCGTCGCGGTCAGGGCTTGCAGCTCGTGCTGGTTGAGCAGCAGGTAGTCGGCGGCTACGGCAGTGTCAAGCAGGCCCGTGCCTACCGCATTGACCGCGCCCGTACCCAGGTCAAGCACCACAGGCACACCCGCCTTGTGGGCCGTCTCTATGGCCTTAAGGGTATAATTGCGCTGCGCCCCACCAATCAGGCTGTACGCCGAGACGATCAACCCGTCGGAGCTGTCTATATCTTTCTTTTTTAGCTTGCTGGGGTCAAGGTTACGGTTGGCCCCGCCGTAGCTGATCATCGCACGCTTGCCGTCAGGCGTTTGCATCACCGTGATGGTACTGGTGAGGGTCTCAGGGTCGCGCTGCACAGCGGTTTCACTGACCCCACTCTCACGCACCGTACTCAGGGCGTAATCAGCAAAGGGGTCTTGGCCGACGCGGGCTGCCAGCGTAACCGTATGGCCCAGACGTGCCAACGTGACGCTGATGGTGCCGCCTGCGCCACCAGGCTGCATGGTGGCACTTTCGGGGGCCACTTCTTCGCCAGGGGCAGGCAAGTGCTTAAGGTAATACAGGTGGTCTACTGTGACATCACCGATAACATAAAACTTCACATTTAACCTCCAAAAAAGCGGGCGCTGACCTGTCAAGGGCGTGATAGGGTTTACCAAACAGTACAATAAATAACCGCCAACCAAATATCAGTGCTGAGTCAAACACAGACAGAACGCCTGTTGAGGGGGGCTAGTATGGGCATGTCTTTGTACTGTTGGCCTGAGTATCTGCTGCTTATCATACACGTTCGCCTAGGGCGCGGCTTTATCAGGTACTGTACAACTGCGGGGCTTGTGAGGGCTGTGCGGCTAACGTGCAAGGTTATGGGCGGCCTAGGCGCTCACTAAGCTGTTTCATTTTGTCGAGCGGGATGTCTTCGGCGCGCACGTTGGGGTCAAGGCCGCTTTGTGCCAGAGCCGGGTCAATTGCCTCCGGTTGGTAGCCCGCCATCCTGAGGTTATTGCGCATGGTCTTTCGGCGGTGATGCAGGGCCACTTCCAGAAAATGCAGCAGGTCGGGGCTGGGGCGCTCACCGCTAAAGTCTAGCCGCACGATGCTGCTGGTTACATCTGGTGCAGGGAAAAAGGCGCCCTTAGCTACGTCGCGTACCAGCTTGGCCTGACCATGCAAGGCCACCATCGCCGACAAAAATCCGTAACCATCTTGTCCAGGCTGAGCGCTGAGGCGCTGGGCTACCTCGCGCTGCACCAGCACAGTAGCCGAAACAATATTGGGCGCATTCATAAAGCGGCTGAGCAGCGCCGTAGAGATGTAATAGGGCAAATTGGCGATAACGCGGGTGCCTGGGGGCAGCGCTGCATAATCATAGTTGAGCGCGTCGCCCCACACCACGCTGACGTCATGTCCCGCCAGCGTATGACCCAGCACGCCGCGCAGCCGCTCGTCTTTTTCAAGAGTAATAACTCTGGCCCCGCGCCGCGCCAGCTCTACCGTAAGTACCCCCAGTCCAGGCCCCACTTCTAGTATCTGCTCACCTGGGGCCGCGCCGCCTACCTCGGCGATGAGGCGCAGGGTATTGCCGTCTATCAGAAAGTTTTGGCCCAGGCTTTTGGTGGGCCGCAGGCCGTAGCGCGCCAGCAAATCATGCACCGTACGCGGCGAGTACAGCGGCGGAGCACTTTGTAAGGGTACGCCTTGTAGGCTGGAGGTTTCGGTATCGGTTGGGGGTAGGTCAGTCATAACAGAAAATAGCTCCAGGCGCACTATGGTCAACCACAGTCTAGCGAAAGACAGAAAGGCGAAAGGGTAGCGTAAAAGAACAGCTTACCGCATATGCGGGGGGCTGAATGGCTGAGGGCTGATACGGATTTCTGCTTCTGCTGACCTTCTTTCACCGCAGGTATAATAAGGTTCAATCAGAATCTATATGAGGCCATCTGCACAGGTTCTGCGGGCCACGCGCACCACCTTTTGTTTTCCTGCTGCCCGCTATACTGCCCGTTGTCATGACCCACAGCCCAAGCCCGATGAGCAGCGACATACCGCCCTGGCAGCCCTTTTTTGAGGCCGGCGAATATAGGCGGGCGCTCGCTTCGGCGCGGCTGTTGCGCTCGCCTGCACTGGCGACGATTGAAAGCCTGCTGAGCTGGCAAGAAGCGCTCTTTTCGCGCCGCTATGACCAAGCCCAGCGTCAACTGAAGCGGCTACAAGAAGACCTGGAGGCCTGCCCTGACCCCGCTGAGGCCGCTGCGCTGCGCGGGCAGATACACCCTGAGCGCCTTCAAGCAGCCTTGAGCGCTTTACAACGGGCTGCTGACGCGCAAATCACCGACCCGCCAGTGCTAGAAGCGGCACTACAACCCGCCTTTGCCGAGCCGCTCACCCGCGCTGAAGCTCACAATGTTTTAGGGGTACTGCACGCCCGCCAGGACAACGTGGCGCTTGCCAAACAGCAGTTTGACACGGCGCTGACCATCAGCCCGCAGCACTACCGCGTCCTGAGCAACCTGGGCAACTTGGCCCTACAGACAGGTGACCGAGAGGCAGCCGAGCAGTATCAGCGCCAAGCCCTGGCCCTCAACGGTGACTTTGCAGCGGCGCATCATAATTTGGGTGTGGTGCTGCGTAAAAAAGGCCGCCTGAATGAGGCTGTGCGCCACCTCAAACAGGCGCAGCGACTTGATGTACGCGCTGCCTCTACCCAAGAAAAACCCCGTGGCCTCCCCCACTGGCTCACTCCTCAGGTCATGCGCGTGCTGGGGCTGGTGCTGGCCCTGCTGGTTTTCTTGGTGCTGATGCGCGGGCATTAAGGGGGATGGCGGTAGGTCTGAAAGTTATTGGCCCGCGCCGCCCGTCAGGTCACTGTTGCCCGCAGTAACGCGGCCTTATACGGACTGCGCTTCATTCCAACACCGTACCAAAGGAGCCCCCATGCCCAACTCCACCCGCGAATACCTGCTGCTCAGTCAGGGTGTAGCGCAACTGGACGCACGCCTTAAGCAGGCGAACTTGCTTGACATCACCATGGAGCATGCGGGACGCAATCTGGCGGACGAGGTTACGCGCCGCTGGCCGGCGGTGCAAACGCCCCTGCTGGTACTGGTAGGCAGCGGGGCCAATGGCGGTGACGCGCTGGTGGCGACCCGTCACTTGCGGGCACGCGGCTATGACCCGGTGGTGGTGTCTTTGAGCGCCAAACACCCGCTTACCCAGCAAAACCGCCGCCGCCTGCTGGCGTTAGGCGTACAGATTGCCCCGCTTACTCGCCGCAGTTTGCTGAGCAGCGTAAAAGTGCGGCCCATTGTACTTGACGGACTCCTGGGCACAGGTTTTGTGCCGCCGCTACGCCCCGCCCTTGCCGAACTGATAACGCTGCTGAATGAGGCCGCACTTACGGTACTGAGCATTGACATTCCATCTGGACTGGCAGCCGACAGCGCCGCGCCCTGTGAGTTGTGTGTACAGGCGAGCGTTACCGCGCCGCTCGGAAGCCTCAAGCCTGCGGTGGTGTACGGCCCTGCCAACCACGCAGCGGGCGAGGTCATGCCGCCCCTGGATCTGTGCTTGCCCCGAAGTTACCTGGCTTCACAAGCCATTGCCCAGCGCCTAGAGGATGCAGAGGTAGGCGCGTGGCTGCCCAGGCGCTTTGCTAGCGCGCATAAAGGTACAGCAGGCAGGGTATGGATACTGGGCGGACACCCCGGCACTGTAGGCGCGCCGCTGCTGAGTGCGCGGGGCGCCTTGCGAGCGGGCGCGGGCTTGGTCACGCTCTACAGCCCTGCCGAAGTGCCGCTGCTCACCCCCGAAGTAATGATTCGCCCCTGGCCCCAACAGCCTAAGACCCTGTCAGATGAGTTCCTGACTAGAGATAAACCTGACGCGGTGGCTGTAGGTATGGGCTTAGGCCCTAGCGCCGCCAAGACAGCGCGGCTGGTGCTGTCCTGGAACGTACCTGTGGTGATCGACGCTGACGCACTACAACCCGAACTGGCACACCTGGCACACGCCAACACTATTTTGACCCCTCATCCTGGTGAAGCGGCCCGCTTGCTGGAGACTGATACCGCCCACATTACTCGCAACCCCCTGAGTGCCGCCCGTGAGTTGCAACAGCGCTTTGGGGGCGTGGTAGTACTCAAGGGTGGCCCCAGTACCGTCGCTACACCTGAGGCGCTTTTTGTGGTGCGCGGCGGACACCCTGGTATGGCAACGGCGGGTATGGGCGACACGCTGGCGGGCGTGTTAGCGGCGCTGCTGGGTCAGGGATTAAGCGCCACCCAGGCCGCCCTAGTCGGTACGCGGCTGCACACCCTAGCTGGCGAACGGGCCGCCCAAATACACGGCTACGGGCTGATCGCCAGTGACGTCACCGAGCAACTGGGCAAAGCGTGGCAAGTGCTGGAGAGATCATAGGGCGGCCCGCAGGAGGGAGGGGGCTGAAGGAGGGGATTATGAGTGACTTCGGCTTGAACCGTGTTAAAGCACTGAAAGAAGGTGATACGGATTCCGATTGATTTGGCATACTTCCGAATCAATCAGGGCGGATGCGAGTGGGAACAGCATACGGACTGCGCGGTATGGAGCCGCAGGCGGCACTTTTCCGACTGTGGTGAAATGGAGCGCAGTCCGTATGAGCGGGCGCCGGAAGCGGTACGCATTTCGCGGTGGCATAGAAGGCGCCTAGACCATTTGTAAAATAGTCTCAGATGCTTAGCGCCCTTATGCTTACACTGTCGATATGACTACGACCTCGTCTGGCCCGCAAGCTGTTTCCGCTTACGCCGCCTTTGACCCGACTACGCCGCTGCGCCCGCATACCATTGAGCGCCGTACCCCTACGCTGCATGATGTCAACATTGACATTTTGTACAGTGGCGTGTGTCACTCTGATATTCACCAAGCTCGCAGCGAGTGGGGGCCAAGCCTCTACCCCATTGTGCCGGGCCACGAAATTGTGGGGCGTGTCACGAGTGTAGGCGCCCAGGTTAGCAAGTTTAAGGTGGGTGACTTGGTGGGTGTAGGCTGCATGGTGGACTCGTGCCTGCACTGCGCCGCCTGTACCCAGGGCTTGGAGCAGTACTGTGAGGAAGGCCCGACCTATACCTACAACAGCCGTGAGCGCACAACAGGCGCGCCCACATACGGCGGCTACTCCACGGCGATTGTGGTGCGTGAAGAATTTGTGGTCAAGGTACATGAGTCGCTTGACCTCAAAGCCGTAGCACCACTGCTGTGCGCGGGCATCACCATGTACTCACCGCTGCGTCACTGGCGCATAGGCCAGGGCCACAAGGTTGCTATTGTGGGCCTGGGCGGGCTGGGCCACATGGGCATAAAGCTCGCTAAGGCCATGGGCGCAGAGGTGAGCCTCTTTACCACCAGCGCCGAGAAGGGCCAGGATGCCTACCGACTGGGGGCCGATAACGTGATTGTCAGCCGTGACTCAGAGGCCATGAAAGCCAGCCGCAATACCTTTGATTACATCATCAGCACGGTGCCAACCAGGCACGACCTCAACCCCTATTTGCAAACCCTAAAGCTCAACGGCGAACTGGTTATTGTAGGTGCACTAGATCCTGTTGACATACACGGCGGCTTGCTGATCAGTAACCGCCGCAGCGTTGCGGGTAGCAACATTGGCGGTATTGCCGAAACCCAGGAAATGCTAGATTTTTGCGCTGAGCATAACATCGTCGCCGATATAGAGTTGATCAATATGCAAGATATCAACACGGCCTATGAACGCATGCTTAAGAGTGATGTCAAATACCGCTTTGTCATTGATATGGCTTCGTTGAAATAACAACTTGCTCGCCTCAGGGCAAGAATTCCAACTTGAACATTATTGAACACGCGATGAAACCTAGGCGCAGGCGTAGAAAAAAGCAAAAACTTCTCGTTATGAACGGCGCAGTCCGTATTTTTCCCACTCGCCTGCGCCCAGACTGAATCCAAAACTGCCTGGCTCAATCAGAAGCGGTACTCTTAGAACTGGTACTGTATGCCATACTGGCGGGCGTGTTGCCTGCCGACCACACCCGCCGAGCTCGCTCATATCTGGCACTGGGATACCTACTTTGTGTAGCGCTCGGCTGGGTACTTGGGGACTATGTCGGCGAACGCACCCTGCCCACCCTGCTGCTGGCCTATGCGCCGCCCGTGCTCTGGCTGTTGCCCGCGCCACTGGTGTGGCTGTGGGTGCTGCTGCGCCGTCGCAGGCTCGGTGCGGTGCTCCTGGCGACCCTGCTGGCGCTGTGGGGCGCGGGGTTTTTTCACTGGAAGCCCCAGCAGGCCGCCGCGCCGGACAAGAGGCTACGTGTCTTGACCTATAACGTGGCGCGGGGCACCATGACCTCTCCCGAGCGGCTGGCGAACTTCCTGAAAAGCACCGACGCCGACGTGATTCTCCTTCAGGAAACCAATTTCGTGCAGGGCGGTTTTGCCGGGCAACTCGAAGCCTACTTGCCGGACTACACCTCGGCGCACGGGACGGAAGTCGCGGTTCTTTCGCGCCTGCCTATGCAGAGTGCCCGCACATTTCCCCTACCGCAGATGCAGCGCGAGGTGCTGGTCCTACCCCTTAGCTGGCAGGGCCACACGCTGAACGTGGTTAATGCTCACCTGAGCGCGGTGCTGCTCTCGCCCTTGCTCAGAGGCGACCTGGCCCCGACCCGGCGCACGCGGAATGCGCGGGATGAACAGGTGGAGCTACTCCGGCAGATTGCGCTTCAAACTGAAGGCCCCATTTTGCTGGGAGGCGACCTGAATACCCCCCCGCGTGGCCTGGTCTATCGCCGGTTGCAGGGCATGTACGGCCCCGACGCCTTTGACCGGGCTGGGCGTGGGCCGGGCTGGACTTTTCCCAGTTTCAAACTGCGTATAGACCATCAGATGACCCGTGACCTGACGCCTGTACGCGCCCAGGTGTTGCCAGGAGCAGGCAGCGATCACCGGCCTCTGCTGGTCGAATACCACGAGTAGCTTCAGGACGGGGCGTCAGCGCATGAATCATCGAGTTGAATAGGGCCGCCGCCAGCAGTCCCAGCGCGACAAACCAGCCCGGTGCGTGGCCCCCGCCTGAGGTGTTGGCCGCGTTCCGTATTCATACGGACTGCCGCTAAATTCCACCACAGTCGGAAAAGCGCCGCCTGCGGTTCCATACTGCACAGTCCGTATGCTGTTCCCACTCGCATCCGCCCTGATTGATTCGGAAGTACGCCAAATCAATCGGAATCCGTATAATAAGCATTCCGGAAAATTAGTTATAAGTGTATCTTCTTAGTTTGCCATAGGTCGGGCAACTAGGGCAAACAGAGTACAACGAATTAAACGGAATCCGTATAAGGGTTGTATGTTGCTCACGATTTTGCCAGCGCCTAAACCGCCATGCACCTTGCACTCTTACGAGGCGTTCTCCGCTACCATAGGCTCCATGACCAAAAGTATTCACATGTTTCAAGATGAGTTTGGGCGCGTTATCAGCTGGCCTAGTGACCGCCGCCGCCTGCACCAAGTCGCCGTGCTAGAGCACCTGGGCCACCTATTTGACGGCGGGTCACTGTATAGTGAAGCCGAAGTCCTGCAAGCCTTACAAGATCACACCGAGGGGCTAGACTGCGCCATGTTGCGTGACGAGTTGGTTGACTCTGAGTACCTGATGACGGACGGCACGAATTACTGGAAAGCAGGCAGCAGACCAGAAAAGCGGTAATGTACAGGTGATCAGGTCGCTTATGATCTCATAAGGACGGTTGCGAATGCCAAAAGATACGGCTTCCCTGGTATAGAAGCACAGTCGGTGCTTTCCTGAATGTGCCGTCCCCCGATTGTACTGACCCGATTGTGCTGGAATAGAGTGAAATCGGTAGTATTCAGGCTCATTCATCAGGAAATATAACGAAAGACGTGCTGATGGCTAAGTATCTGATACGCAACACCCTATCAGGCACTCAGAAGCAAGATTTCTAGCTACCTGTATACCGACTGCGCTTCTCTACTGTGAATTCTGTACTGTCTTTTACGCTACTGTCTTTTATAATACTGTCTTTTACGCTCGTGGGCCTGCTTTCATTGAGTTTTTAACAAGTTTCAACCAGAATCCGTAGTACCTGTTGCTCAACTGTTACTCAACCTTATCTTTTGTTATTACCTATAGCCTGTATCGTAGTTCCTGTGCCGTAGTCTCTATACTGCGATATTGTACAACCTCTTTGGAGTGCTTCTCTTGGCAAAAACACACAGTAAATTCATCTGTCAAAGCTGCGGCTATCAGGCGTCCAAGCCGCTGGGCCGCTGCCCCAATTGCCAAGCCTGGGACAGCTTTGTCGAAGAAATCGCACCGACCACCAGCAAAGGCAAGCCGCTGGGCGGCAGCGGCGCGTATGGCGGCGTCGTTGGCGGGGCGCTGACGCCGCTGTCACAAGTGGGGCGGCGCGAGGAGCCGCGTTTTGCCAGTGGCATTGCCGAGCTAGACCGCGTACTGGGCGGCGGTATTGTGGCGGGTGGCGTGACGCTGATGGGCGGCGAGCCTGGCATCGGTAAGTCTACGCTGCTGCTGCAAGTGGCAGACAAGCTGACGCTGACGGGCCACAGCGTACTGTATGTGGCAGGCGAGGAATCGCTGGAGCAAATTCGCCTGCGGGCCGACCGCCTGGGGGTAACGGGCGAACTGAGCCTGACCCGCGACACCCGCGCCGAGCATATTGCTGCGCTGATGTACGAGCACAAGCCCGCCCTGTGCATCGTCGACAGCATTCAGACAGTACAGATTGAGGGTGACGGCGCTTCAGGTGGCGTAGCCCAGGTGCGCGAGGCCACCAGTCTGCTCACCCGCGCTTCTAAAGAGTCGGGAACGGCCACTGTGCTGGTGGGTCACGTTACCAAAGAAGGTACGGTGGCCGGGCCAAAAGTGATGGAGCACATCGTTGACACCACAGTGTTTCTGGAGACGGTGGGCCAGTACCGCCTGCTGCGGAGCGTCAAAAACCGCTTTGGGCAAGCGGGTGAACTGGGCGTATTCGAAATGCGCAGTGAGGGGCTAATTGCCGTAGACAACCCCTCGGCAGCGTTTCTGGCTGAGCGGCCTGTGGGTGTACCTGGCAGTGTGGTCGCCGCCACGATGGACGGACACCGCCCGATGCTGCTCGAGGTTCAGGCGCTCGCGGCCAAAACGCCCTACCCCAACCCGCGCCGCGTGGTGGTAGGTCTTGACCCGCGCCGTGTGGACGTAGTGCTGGCGGTGTTAGAGCGCCGCCTAGACCTCAACCTGGGCGGACTGGATATTTATGTCAACCTGGCAGGCGGACTCAAGGTGCTTGACCCTGGCCTTGACCTGGCGGTGGCGCTGGCGGTGTATTCGGCGGTGGTGGGTAAAGCCCTACCTGCCAACGTCGCCGTATTTGGTGAGGTGGGGTTAGCAGGCGAGGTACGCGCCGTACAGGGCCAGCTTAGGCGTGCCGAGGAAGCCAGCCGCACTGGTTATGACCGCCTAATTTTGCCCCCAGGAATCAACGAAGACGCACCCAAAGGCCGTAAAAAAGACAGCGGCGGTGTACGCAGCGTAGAAGACGCGCTCAAAGTGGTGTGGTAAACGGGGTTATGGGTCATAAGTTATCGGTTGTAGAAAGAGACTTTTGGATAAAACAGTTGGATATTTAGATAATTGAGCGTTTAGGTGATTGGTAAGTAATACGGATTCCGATTGATTTGGCGTACTTCCGAATCAATCCGAGCGGATGCGAGTGGGAACAGCATACGGACTGTGCGGTATGGAGCCGCAGGCGGCGCTTTTCTGACTGTGGTGGAATTTAGTGGCAGTCCGTATAAGGGGAGGGAGGGCTTGAATCTTAATTCTGATTCAAGCCCTCCCTCCCTTACTTACATGCCCTGCATTAAAGGTAAATGACCATCAACACTTTATGTGCATTCCGCTCCATACCAGGGAAGTTGTATCTTTTCCCACTGGCATCCGCCCTGGTTAAATCAGAAACAACCTGATTTAATCGGAGGGTATATTACTTCACTTTGGTGAAGCGGTTTTGGGGGCCACCAGCCAGAGCGGGGTGGGCCCTGAGGTAAGCAGCAAACAGCTCAACGTCTACAGCATTAGGCATTTGTAGCACGTTGGTTCCACTCTTAAAGGTGGTAAAACTATCACCGCCGCCCGCTAGGAACGAGTTGGTGACTACGCGGTAGGTCTTGTTGGCATCTAGCACCACACCATTCAGTTTTAGGCTGCTGGCATCAACACGACTACCTGCCGCGGCGGTGGAGTCGTAGCTATAGCTCAGGCCCGCGCTCACTTGCAGCACTTTGTTGGAGCCAGCGCTAGGGTTGTCAAACTGCTGCTCTAACAAGGCTTTAATCTGCGCGCCCGTGAGGTCAAGCACCGTCATAGCATTGCCAAAAGGCTGCACGGCAAACAGGTCGCCGAAGCTGGCCGTGTTACCCGGCAAGCTGGCAGTGAGGTCAGCACGGATGCCACCAGGGTTCATAAAGGCGATTTGGCTGTTTTGGGCCTGAGTGCCTGCCAGCATCGCGTCGGCAATCACGTCGCCCAGTGCGCTCTCACCCGCAGCGTTGTTGGTGCGGCTGATGCTGCTCGTCGCCAGCGTGCCCACAGGCTGCTGCTTCACGGCTTGGGTCAGGTCTTTAGCTTTGGTGACTAGGGTGGTCATACCGGCATCTTTGGGCAGGCTGCGGCTATCCATCAGCACGTTCATGGCACTGACTTCCACCTTTTTGTCGGTGGTGGTCGTGGCAGGCGTCACCGTGAGGTCAAGGCGCTGCAGCAGGTGCCCGTAGTAGTCGCCTTCAATGACGGGGATACCCTTAATCTTGCAGCTATACGCCTGGTGGGTGTGCCCGCTGACCACGGCAACAATGGCAGGGTCAAGTTGGTTAATAATGTCCACAATGGGGCCAGTGAGGGTGCCGCAGGAGCTAGGCGCGTAGCTTTCGCTGGCAGTGCCGCCCTGGTGAATCAGCACGATAATTGCATCTACACCCTGGGCTTTAAGCTCAGGCACATACTTGTTGATGCTGCTGGCTTCATCCAAAAAGTTGAGGCTCGCCACACCATCAGGGCTGACAATGTTGGGGGTGTCTTTGAGCACCGCACCGATAAAGCCAATTTTGACACCGTTAATGGTTTCTACGCCGTAGGGTTCAAAGACAGGTTTACCGCTGGTCTTGTCCACCACGTTGGAGCCCAGCCACTTAAAGCTGGCACCTGGGTAGGGGTTTTGAAACTTACAGGCTTTGGTGGTGTCGTTGCTGTCGCAGCCGCCCAACTGCATGCGCTTGAGTTCCTTAAGGCCCTGGTCAAATTCGTGGTTGCCCAGGCTGCTAAACTTCATGCCCAGTTGGCTTAGGGCAATGACACTGGGTTCGTCACGCAGCAGGCTGCTGGTCACGGGCGAAGCGCCAATCAGGTCGCCCGCACCCACAAAAATCTGGTTGGGGTTTTTGGCCTTTTCCTGTGCCAGATAGCCGCCAATCAGTTCTACGCCGCCAGCACTCAGGCCCACAGTCTTGGTAGGGTCTTTGGGGTCAGGCAGTTGGACACCTGAAAACGCGGTGGGCTCTAGGTTGCCGTGAAAGTCGTTGAGCGCTAACACCGTTACGTTAACGGGCGTGGCGGTAACGGGCTTATGACTTGTCTCCGTTGTGCTACAACCAGCGAGCAATAAAGACAGACTAAGCAAAGGGAAGATGGTTTTCATA
>JAGLBF010000046.1:1360-17218 GCA_018260375.1 Deinococcus sp. | reverse complement strand
CGCATCCGCTCGGATTGATTCGGAAGTACGCCAAATCAATCGGAATCCGTATTAGCCCCAGTCCCAAAGGCTACGCCTGCGGCTTTCACAGCGCGAAAGGCGTAGGACAGAGTTCAGGTCGGAATCCGTAGCAGCGCGCAGCCTAGGCCTGACAGGGGGTTGACAGTATGGCAAAGTCGGTATACTATTTTTGAGCGTGTGAGTTTGGTTTTGAAGCCAGGTAAGCACAGACGCAGTTGACGCAGGGTGGAGCAGTCTGGTAGCTCGTCGGGCTCATAACCCGAAGGTCATAGGTTCAAATCCTATCTCTGCAACCAAAACCAAAAAGAGGCCGCCTTTAGGGGCGGTTTTTTTGTTGGGGGTATAGCCAGGTGGCAGTTTTTCCTGGTCAGGTTGTCTTGGTAGAGCGCAGTGTACTGAAAAGGCCGCTTGGTGACCCTAGTTGCTGCCAGTTTACATGCATGCCCACTGAATCTTATTGAGCACGAGCATCCAGTAAAAACCCAGAGTCGGGCTAGGAAACAGTACGGACTTCATGATGGCGCAGGTACCGCCTTTGGGACTGCGGCTAACATAAAGCGCAGTCCGTATACCTTTTGCTCAGCGGCCCTTTTGTACAGCGCCTAGGTGGTTACGGCTTCTGGGCAAGGCCTACATAATCAGGCTCGGTGAAGATGCCGCCTTGGTGCTGCTCAGTGCGGCTGTTGTGATCGCCTTTTTTGTGGATAACTTCGTCAGTGTAGTCGGCGGCGTTGTCTTCGGGGTGATAGCCCAGGATATCCCAGCCGTCGGGTTTCATCCAACGGTTGCTGTTGTTGCTAATGCCTGCCACAACCAGATAACCCACGCCAGGAGCATCGACTGCGCGGCGAAACAGTTGGGCGGCGTCGCGGGGTGAGAGCCAGGTGGCAAGGTTGCGGGCTTCACTGGGGCGGGGCAAAAAGGAATTGATACGCACCGATACGAATTCTAGGCCGTAGCGGTCATGGTACATGCTACCCAGGCCTTCGCCAAAGACTTTGCTCAGGCCGTAGTAGCTGTCGGGGCGGGGTGGAGCGTCCATGCCGATCAGCTCGCGGGGGTAATAGCCCACCGCGTGAATGCTAGAAGCAAAAGCCACACGCCGCACACCCGCTTCGAGTGCAGCCTGCAGCACGTTATAGGTGCCGTCTATATTGACACGGCGGATTTCTTCGTAGCGGTGCTCATTGGGTATGCCAGCCAGGTGAATCACCGCGTCCATGCCCTGCACAGCGGCGCGCATTTGGTCTAGGTTGGTGATGTCAGCCTGTATCAGTTCTTCGCCTTCCTGGGCCTCACCCAGGTCAGTAATGTCACACAGGCGCAGCAACTGGTAATGGCCCTGTAAATGTTCGCGCAGGGCGCGGCCTATATGACCACTGGCGCCGGTAAGTAAGACGCGCTGGGGCTGCCAGTTGGGGCTAGAAGTATCCGTATGAGAGGGAGAAAGAGTCATGGGTCTCAGTGTAGCGTGCCGTGCGCGTACAGTTGATGGGTAAAAAGTACACGTTTGCCTGCCTGTGCTGGAGTGAAGCAGAATGCATATTAGCCCAAATCCACAGTAGGCAGCGCGGTCAAACCGCCGGGCAAATGCTGCACGTCTAGACCGTCAGCACGCAAAAACTGAGCCGCAAGGGCGCTGCGAACTCCGCGCTCGCAGACCACCAGCAGCGGGCCATCAGCAGCGCTCAGGCCGTGCGTCCCCGCCTCTATTTGCTCCAGACTTACAGCACGCTGCCGCCATTGCTGGCTGAGTGGCGCACGCTGGCGCAGCGCGGTGGAGCGCAGGTCAATGATGAGGTAAGCGGTAAAATTCATATCAACAGGGTTCATCTGAGTCGGCGGTTATATGTATATGTTTGTCAGAGGCAGTTTATTACCTGCGCTCTACCTTTCAGCAGCGTAGAGGGCCGCGCCGACAATACCCGCGTCATTTTGCAATGTAGCGGTGACCAGTGGGGTTTTACATTCGATATAAGGCTGCCACTTTTCGGCCTTTTTGCTGATGCCGCCGCCGATGATATAAAGGTCAGGGCTAAAGAGCATTTCAACGTACTGTAGGTACTTGCTGGCGCGCTTGGCCCACTTGTCCCACTTGAGTTCTTCTTGTTCGCGGGCGCGGTCAGAAGCCCAGCTTTCGGCTTCTTTGCCGTTGTCAAGCCACAGGTGGCCCAGCTCGGTATTGGGCACGAGTACGCCGCCGTGCAGCAGTGCGCTGCCGATGCCTGTGCCAAAGGTGAGCAACATAGCCACGCCGTGCTCGCTTCGCCCCGCGCCAAACCGGGCCTCGGCTAGCCCCGCTGCGTCTGCGTCATTGAGCAGGGTCACCGGCTGCCCAGTGGCGTTGCTAAAGAGCAAGTCGGCGTCTAGCCCTATCCAACCCTTGTCTACGTTGGCGGCGCTCATGGTAACGCCGTGGCGCACTACGCCAGGAAAGGTAATGCCGATAGGGCCTTGGTGGTTAAAATGCTGCACAAGCTCTACAACCACTTCAGCAAGATCTTGCGGTTGCGCGCCCAGCGGAGTGGGGATACGCAGGCGCTCAGCGGTCAGACTGCCCGTGTCGGTGTCTACAGGCGCACCCTTAATACCACTGCCGCCTATGTCAATGCCTAAGATGAGACTCATGTGGCTTAGCGTAGCAGGAAGCGAACAGGAACACAGGTGGTAGAGGGTCATACGGACTGCCGCTCCATTCCACCACAGTCGGAAAAGCGCAGCCTGCGGCTCCATACCGCGCAGTCCGTATGCTGTTCCCACTCGCATCCGCTCAGATTGATTTGGCGTACTTCCGAATCAATCTGAATCCGTATCAGAGGATGTGGATACAGGTGGATACAGCCTGATCATTCGCCTCCTGACTGGGCTGCCCCTCACGGCTATTGCCCCCTTCACAGCACGCGGTAGCGTTTGGTGGGCCTGCCTACGCCGCCGTACTCCACCACCAAGTCAGCTTGGCGCTGCTCTACCAGTTGCTCAAGGTAGCGCCAGGCCGTGGCACGGTTGATGCCCAGCTGAGCACCTACTTCTTCGGCGCTGAGCGCGTTAGGGCTGGCCTGTAGGGTTTGCAGCACGCGGTCTAGGGTGTGGGCTTCTACCCGTTTGGGCAAGTGCTGGTTGCGGGCGTGCCCCAACAGGCGGTCAAGTGCGCCCTGGGTAAACTGGCGTTCACCGCCGCGCATGGCCTGTCTGCGCTCAGCAAGAGCGTCTAGCGCGGCAAACAGGCGCTTGTCCGTAAAGGGCTTGATCAAAAAGTCGGCGCTACCGCTGCTGAGCGCGGCCTGCACACTGCTGGCGTCGCGGGCGGCGGTGAGCATAATCACGTCGCTGACCCAGCCCTCGGTGCGGGCCTCGGCAAGCAGGTCTAGGCCGCTGCCATCGGGTAAATATACGTCAAGCAGCAGCAAGTCGGGCCGCTGGGTGCGCAGCAAAACCTTACCGCTTGCCACGGTCGGGGCCACGCCTACCACGCGGTATTCGGGGCGCTGCTGCAAGTACCCCAGGTTGATTTGGGCCACCCAGGGGTCATCTTCGACCAGGGCGGCGGTGAGTACCTCAGACATACCTCTGGTTTTAGCGCCCTGAGCAGCAGCAGCGCAAGGTTTGAAGGGTCAACGTGTAGGCCCCCACCTGAGCCTGAGTAGCCTGAGTCTGAGCTGCCTGGCCCTGAGTGGTCTAGCGCTGGACAGCCTGGCTCTACCCGTCACCGTCAACCTTGTATGGAATCTGGTCGTTTCTGCTTGAATCGCAATCCGTATCAACCGGTATATTCAGCCCAAAGACCGTCCATTCTCCCTGGCGCTGTTGCCACACCTGCCCGCCCAGGGCGCTGGCCAGTTGGGCTACGCTGCTCAGGCCGTAGCCGCGCTCCTGCCCTTTGCTGCTGTGGCCCGCGCCAAAGGGGTCAAAGCCTGCAAGGAGGCCTGGGCCGTTGTCGCGCACTTCGGCGCTGAGGCCGTCGGGGTCAAGGCCGATGTCGACAGTGATTTTGCCGTCTTCTTGCCCTGCCAAAACCTCAAAGGCATTTTCAATGTAGTTGCCCAGCGCGGTAATCAGCGCGTCGGCTTGGTTGGGGGTGAGGTCAGCGGGGACTTCGCTTTCAGGGGCGACGCTCAGGCTCAGGTGCAGCTCCTGAGCGCGTGCTACCTTGCCCGCCAGCAGCGCGGCGACACGCGGATCGGCAACGTAAGCCAGCGCTTGCCCCAGTGTTGCCTCGGTGTCTAGCTCACTTTGGATGGCGTGAAGGGCCTGCGCGGGCTGGCCCAGTTGCAAAAACCCTGCGATGATGTGCAGGCGGTTGTTGTACTCGTGCGCTCGTGCGCGCATCGCCTCAACGAAGCGCCGGGTGTCGGTAAGCTGCTCTGCCAGTCGGGTGGCTTCCTGGCGGTCAGTAAAGGCCACGAGGTGTCCGCCTCCCTCAAGTGGGGTCACGCTGACCAACATCACTTTCCCCCCCAGCGGCACCGGCTGACGGCGCAGCAACTCGCCAGGGGTAATGCCTGCCAGTTCGGGCCAGACCGGTTGCAGGGGAGTAGGCAGGCGGCTCAAGCCCAGCGTTTGCGTGGCGGCGGCGTTGGCAACGGTGATGTTGTGGCCTGAATCTACCCCGATCACCCCGTCTTGTACGGTGCTGAGCAGCTGCCCCTGACGAATGGTTAGCGCGGCGATGTCGGCAGGCTCTAGGTCAAGCAGGGTACGCTTTAGGCGCTGCGAGAGCAACAAGGCACTGCCCAGCGCCAGCAAAAGCGCCAGCGCCAGCAGGGGCCAGAGTTGCCGCGCACTGGCCTTCAGCAGGCTGCTGCGGCTGGGCAGGGCAAAGGCAACCACAGCCCGCCCTGCGTTGTTTTGGCCCGACACCAGCGTTTCACTGCGCCAGTAATACGGTGTACCTCCTAGCGAGATCATGCCGTCACCGTCAGGCTGCCGCGCCGCGCCGCTGTTGTCAATAAACATCTGGGCCAGTTCGGGGCTTTCAGCGTCAAAAGCCATGTTGCCGCTGATACTCCAACTGGCCAGCAGTGCCGCGCCTGAGGCTTCTCGCCACTGCGTCATCCATGCATCTTGGGAGGCGCTGTCGGTATTGCGCTGTAAGGTGAGCGGCAGGTCAGAATTAAACAAAATACCTACGGCCTGTTCCTGACGCACCGCTTTAAACTGCGCTGTGACGTACTGAGCGGTAAACAGCACCGTGCTCACCGCCAGTGCCAAAATGACCAGCAGCAGCGTACCAATTTGCCAGCCCAAAAGCGCGGTGCGTACACTGCGCCCAGGCCGCGCCGCGCTTAGCAGCATCCCAGACGGGTGAGTAGGGGAGGGCATGGGCTGTACTGTACTGTATGAGGTGTTAAGGTTTAATACATACTGCGCGTCATTCCAGCACTGCCAGGAAGGTGCTGCCTGCGCTACTGCAAAGTCCGTGCTTGTCATACGGATTCCGATTGATTTGGCGTACTTCCGAATCAATCAGGGCGAATGCGAGTGGGAACAGCATACGGATTCCGCGCTATGGAGCCGCAGGCGGCGCTTTTCCGACTGTGGTGGAATTTAGCGTAGTCCGTATCACTAGTTTTGCTGGCCTGCTTTTATCGCGTCTGCAACACGGTGTCATAAGCATTACGGAAAATTAGTTATAAGTATATCTTCTTAGTTTCCCATAGGTCGGGCAGCTAGGCAAATCAGAGTACAACGAATTAAACGGAATCCGTATCAGAAGCCGCGTACTATCCAGTTAAAGCGCCCATCAACGCCGTGGAGAAGGGTGTGTTACGCCCCGTTGTTGTTATGTGCCCTAAGAACGGCGTATGACCTGCGAACAACGTGTGCCTTATGGACATTGTGTGCATTGTGTGCCACAAAATGACCTTGCCCGGCCGCCGCAGCAGGCTAAGCTACGGCCATGAACAACACCCTGATGACTACTGTAAGCGCCACCCTCACCGCCGCACTACTGAGCTTTGCCAGCGCTCAGCCTGCTTCAGCGCCTCACACTCAGGCCGCCGCTACCACTGCGCCCCACATGCACAGCGCGGTGAATACCGCTTTGTCCAGCAATCCGACTGCGTTTATCAACCAAAGCAGCGTTAAACCCCGCCTGACAACACTGCTGGGCCTGGTCAATATGCGCTTTTTGCAAAAGAACTTTGGTGTGGTGTCCACCCTGCAAAACGGCGGCGGCAGCGTGGCGGTCACGGGCTGCCGCCCCCACGACTGCCCTGACAACGGCTCACTGGTGATCTATAACCAAAAGCGCGACGCCTTTAAGGTCTGGCTGACGGTGAGTGGCAAGACCCGCGCATTTCAGGAAAAGGGCTGGGTGACACCGACGACTTTGAATGCGGATACCAAAGCAGCCATTCAGCAACTGGGCTATTAAAGAGCCGGGTTAGTAACTGCTGAGGGCGGGTATGCAAGGGCCAGGCCGTATGAGGCGGGCGGTACCGCCCAGGGCACTCACTGTAACCTTGTAGCCTTCTGCCAGATATACCCCTGAGCAAGCCCCTTCTAGGCAGCCCTTCTAGGCCAATATCTGCAACTGCTCCGCCTTGCCGTGTTCAAAGGTCAGGTGCTCGGCTCCGATGCCAACGCGCACTTCATCGCCGCTGTGCGCCAGCAGTTCCAGGGCCAGAGGGTCTTCTATTTCTTCGCGCACCAGCGTTCGCAACTGGCGCGAGCTGCCCACCGCGTGCTTGTGACTACGGGCCTTGAGCTTACTGACCAGCCAGGCTGCTACGCCCGGTTCAAAGGTGACACTCAGTTCGCGGCTGTGCAGCTCATCTTGCATATCGTCCAGCAGTTGCTGAGCTACGCGCACCAGCTCATCCTCACCCAGGGCGCGGAAGCGAATCACGTCGTCCAGGCGGTCAAGGAATTCGGGGGTGAAGATGTGGCGCAGCGGCATATTGCTTTCGGGGGTTACGGGGCTAAAGCCGGCGGTCTGCGATACGTTAAAGCCCGTGTTACTGGTCATGATGATGATGGTGCGCCTAAAATCAACCGTCCGGCCCTGCCCGTCAGTGAGGCGACCATCATCGAGCACCTGCAAGAAGGTGTTGTAGATGTCGGGGTGGGCCTTTTCTATCTCGTCCAGCAGTATGACGCTGAAAGGCTGGCGGCGTACAGCCTCGGTGAGCCTGCCACCTTGCTCATGGCCTACATAGCCGGGGGGTGAGCCAATCAGCTTGCTGACCGAGTGCGCCTCTTGAAATTCGCTCATGTCCACCCGTATCAGCGCCCGCTCAGAGCCAAACAGGGTCTTAGCAAGGGCTTTGGCAAGGTGAGTTTTGCCCACGCCGCTTGGCCCCACAAACAAGAAACTCGCCGCCACGCGCCGCCGCCCACCCAGGCCCACGCGTGAGCGCCGCAGTGCGCCTGCCAGCGCCTTGATCGCTTCGGGCTGACCGTATACCTGTTCGTCTAGCTGATCTTCTAGGTCGGTAAGCTGTTCGGGGCTGTTAGAGCCGTATACCCCGCCCATGCTGTTGATCACTGCCTCCATGTCGTCGCGGGTGATGATCGGCTCGCCCGCGTCGTTGCGTGTCACGTCTTCGCCCAGGCTCATGTGAATGCGTACACGCGAAGCAGCCTCGTCAATAATATCTATGGCCTTATCTGGAAAATTGCGCCCAGGCAGTGAGCGGTCGCCAATACGCACCGCCAGTTCCAGCGCGGCATCAGGGATAATCACCCCGTGGTGTTCTTGGTAGCGCTCGCGCAGGCCACGCAAGATCTGTACAGTTTCAGAGGGGCTAGGTTCAAGCACGATCACCGGCTGAAACCGGCGCTCTAAGGCCGCGTCTTTTTCAATGTAGCGGTGGTATTCGCCCGTGGTGGTGGCACCGATCACTTGTATTTCGCCGCGACTCAGGGCCGGCTTGAGGATATTGGCCGCGTCGAGCGTGCCTTCTGCGCCGCCCGCGCCGACCAGGGTGTGCAACTCGTCAATAAAGGCGATGGCTTTACTTTGGCGCAGTTCTTCAATGATTTGGCGCAGGCGCTCTTCAAATTCGCCCCGGTACTTGGTGCCTGCCACCACGCCGCTGAGGTCTAAGCTGACCAGCCGTGCGCCGTGCAGGTGCGGCGGGGTGCGCTTGTCACGGATGGCAATAGCGAGGCCCTCAACAATAGCGGTTTTGCCTACGCCCGGTTCACCAATCAGCACCGGGTTATTTTTGCTGCGGCGCGACAAAATTTGCGTGACGCGCTGTATCTCTTCGCTGCGGCCTATCACGGGGTCAAGTTTGTCCTCGCGGGCTTGGCGGGTTAGGTCGCGCCCGTATTCGTCCAAAAACGGCGTAGCAACGGGTTTGTTGGCCTTGCCGTTTGCGGGTTGCTCGGCGGCAGACAGCACCCGCCAGCGGATAGAATCGGTGTCGCGGGTGAATTCTTGCAAGATTTTGAAGGCCACGCCGTCACCTTCGCTGATAATGCCTAACAAAATATGCTCGGTGCTTGTGACCTGAGCGCCCAGGGCGCGGGCCTCGGCACTCGACAGCTCCATGACACGCTTGGCACGCGGGGTGATGTTGGGCGCTTCGTTGAGCCTGCCTCCCTCGCCGCGCCCAATAATGGCCTCTACGCGCGAGCGCAGGTTGTCAAGTGTAGCTCCAAATTCGCCTAGAATGTGCGCCGCTGTGCCGCCCTCGCGCATCAGGCCGAGCAGCAGGTGTTCGGGGCCAATCATCGCGTGGCCTAGGCGGTTGCCTTCTTCGCGGGCATAGTGAAAAACAAGTCGGGCGCGGTCATCATATCGGGTCATGTGTATCCTCAGCAACGGGCAAAAACGATCAGTGAATGAGAGCTGTAGGTTAGGGTATAGCGCAGCAAGTTTTATTATTTTAGCGCGTTTTGCCTGGCCTTAAGCGGCAAACGTCACTTTAGGCCCGCAGAAGGCTAAGGCCAGCAAGGCAAAACAGTGTGGTATACGCATGTCTATTAGGCCTGTATACACCGCGCTCAGGCCTTGTCTAGGCCGTGCCTCAGCCTAATGACGTGAGTTTTAGGATGTGAGATTCAGGATATACACACGCCCGTGATGACCAGCTCATTATGTTTGGGTCATCATGGCTGGAATAAAGCCTAGTCCGTAGGAAGCCCCCGCTTATTCAGCGCACGCTAAAGGCTGGCTATAGGGTCTTGGCGCTGCGGGGCGCTAGCATAGGTGCCATGTTGCCGCTGATAAAGCAAGTCTTAGATAACTTTAACTTTGCCATTGACCCTGACAAAAGCATGGATGAAAACGCCGAAGAAGTGATTCGTAACGCTTCACTGCTGGCGGGTGCGGTGGCGGTAGAGCCGCTGCCTTTTGCTGACTTGCTGTTGATTACCCCCATTCAAATCAAAATGGTGTTGCACATTGGCAAGATTTACGGCTTTGATATCAGTCCTGACCGCGCCCGTGAAATTGTGCAGGAACTGGGTGCTACGGTGGCCTACGGCATGGTGGCCCGTCAGGTGATGCGCGGTGTTGCCAAGCTTGCCCTGCCTGTGGTGGGCGGCCTGATTACTGCGCCTGCGGTTTACGGCTGGACCTACGCGTTAGGCCGCTTGTCTGAGCAGTATTTTGAACAAAAGCGTCAGGGCTTGCCGTTTAACAAACAGCAGAAAGTACAAGTGGTGCAGGAAGCCAAGCAAACCGCCAAGAATATCTTGCCTACCGCTTCTGATTTTACTGACCTTGCCAGTGAACTGCGCCGCCGTGCCGAAGAGCGTGAAAAAAGCAGTAAAGAAGGTAAAAAAGAAACTAGTGGTGACAGCGGAAAGCACTGATAGCCTCATTCGGGCTGTACCTGCCTTAGAGTGACCCTGGTCAATGAAAACCGATATGGATGCTAGCTTAAAGCGTATTCAAAACGTAATGAAAGAAGGCCAACGTCCGTAGCAAACAGTACGGATTGCGTCGTATGAAAGCGCAGTCCGTATAAGAGCTTTCTCAGAGGCGAACTGGCTGCTTTGGTATCAACGAGCACAGTAAGCAACAAGAACAGCAAGCAACGAGTACAGTAAGGCAGCACCTTATGTTCCTCTGTACCGCACTTACCACAACTGCCGCGCCACCAAGGGCCAACTGAGTTGCAGGCGCAGCGCGGCAGTTTGGCCTGTAAGCTGATACTTGGGCTGTCCGTCGGGGCCAAGGCCCGTAAAGCTCAGCTCTTGCCCCTGAAAGTGCAGCGGCTGGCCCTTGGTCACGGTGACAATGTGCGCACGGCGTTCGGGCTGAGGGCCGCTCATAGCGTATTCTTCTAGCGGCAAGGCCCCCAGAGCGCGGGGGTAGACCGCCGAATAGTCAATGAGCAGCAGCACGCTGCGCCCCGCTATCTTGTCGCCGCAGCTTAGTTGTACGGCGATCTCCCGCAGGCCATCTAGGTTGATGTCGCGCAGGGTGTACGCCAGAGTGGGCTGGCAATCTTCGGCCAGTTGAAGGCTGCTGGTCATGCTCCAGGCTTCCTGACCACCATTCCAGATAAGCAGTATCGCTTTGCCTGCTCGCACCACATCCAGCCGTTCGGGAGCTTGTCGGCGAAAGGGCGCGGTAAAGGTGAGCAGTACGTCTTCTAGCGTCAGCGGCGGCCTATGACCAAACAAGGCGCGGTAGGCGGGGCGCTGCTGCACCTCTAGCAACATCTGTTTTAGGTCGGCCTGTTGCTCGCGGGTAAGCGGCTGGCGCATGATGGCGCTCCGGGGGTCTCGCAGTACGGCGGGAGGACTGGCGGCCACCCCAGCCGCCTGCGCTGTGGTCTGCGTGCTTACACCCAAAGTACAGAGGCCTAGAGCCAATAAAAATGGCCGAAACCTCAGAGGTAAGCTGGGTCGGCACATTACTCTTAGAAATCTAAGGTGTGAAGGCATAACTCTAGATGCGCCGCAACTCTTTAACCCAAAGCGCCCTGAGCCTGCAAGTATTCGGCAATTTGTACGGCGTTGAGTGCCGCGCCTTTTAGCAACTGGTCGCCTGATACAAAGAGGTCTATGCCGCCGTCAAACACCAAGCTCTGGCGGATACGGCCTACTTCTACGTCATATTTGCCGCTGGCCGTTATGGGCATGGGGTAAAGGTTTTGGGCGGGGTCATCGCGCACTTCTACGCCCGCAGCGGTACTGAGCAATGCGCGCACCTCGCTGGGGACGGCGGGGGTGCTGAGTTCTAGGGTGATGGCTTCGCTGTGGGTGCGCAGGGTAGGGATACGAACCGCGGTGCAAGAGATGTTAAGGCTGTCATCGCCCAGAATTTTGCGTGTTTCCCAGGCCACTTTCATCTCCTCTTTGGTGTAACCGTTATCCTGAAACACGTCAATATGGGGTATCACATTAAACGGTATGGGGTGCACAAATTCGTGGTGGCTCACTTCACCGCCCGACAGGTACACGCGGGTTTGCTCTATCAGCTCGTCCATTCCCTTTTGGCCCGCGCCACTGGTGGCCTGATAGGTTGAGACAATCATGCGTTTTACGCCGTACTTGCGGTGTATAGGCGCTACGGCCAGCACGGCAATGGCGGTGGTGCAGTTGGGATTGGCGATGATACCCTGGTGGGTTAGCGCGGCTTCGCCGTTGACTTCCGGCACCACGAGCGGCACATCAGCGTCGTAGCGAAAGGCACTGGAATTGTCAATAACCACCGCGCCGTCCGAAGCCCACTGGTGCGCCAAAGCCTTACTGATACTCGCCCCAGCTGAGGCCAGTACCACGTCGGCGGGAATGGGGCCTTCAGGGGTGGTTTGCACAGTGAGGTCTTGGCCCGCAAAGTTAAGCGTTTTGCCCTGGCTGCGCGCCGAGGCGTATAGTTGCACTTCGGTGATATTCAGGAGGCCCTGCTTGTGCGACTCGGCAAGCACCTTCATCAGTTCGTGTCCTACGGCTCCAGTGGCTCCAACAATAGCTACGCGCATAAGTGATTCTCCTTTAGCGTCAGTATACCGCGCTGCGGTGAAAGGGGAAAACGGGGGAGCCGCGCAGCGGTGGCCTGAGTGGTCAGCGCCTTTCTGGCTATGCTGACATACCGCGCAGTCCGTATGCTGTTCCCACTCGCATCCGCTCGGATTGATTCGGAAGTACGCCAAATCAATCGGAATCCGTATCAGACCCCGTTCAACTCGCCCCGAAATTGCCCGATGACTTTGGGGTCGTTGGCATAAAAGTACCTGATGTCGGGGATGCCGTATTTGAGCATGGCCATCCGCTCTGGCCCCAGGCCAAAGGCAAAGCCGGTTTTGCCTTCATACACGCGCGCTTTGCCGGCCTTTTCGCGCAGGTCGTCTACAGCCCTAAACACATTGGGGTGTACCATGCCGCAGCCGCCCAGCTCTAACCATTTGCCCGCTTTGCCCTCCATCTGGCCGCGCGGGTTTTGCCAGTACACTGAAAAGTCGGCCCCCGGTTCCACAAAGGGGTAGTAACTGGGCTGAAAACGCACCTTGGCCCCGGCACCAAATAGCCCCTGTGCCATTTCGGCAATGGTGCCTTTTAGGTCGCTCATGGTAATGCCTTCGCCGACCACCAGGCCTTCTAGCTGGTGAAACATCGCCTCATGGGTCGCGTCGGTGGCCTCGTAGCGGTAGACCTTGCCGCGCGAGACCATCTTGAGCGGCGGCTCATGCTCCACCATGTACCTGACTTGCATGTTAGAGGTGTGGGTACGCAGCAGCCTGCCGTCTGCTAGCCAAAAGGTGTCTTGTAGCTCGCGGGCAGGGTGATACCAGGGGATATTGAGCGCTTCAAAGTTGTAGTGCTCTTCTTCGACTTCGGGGCCTTCTACGGTGTTGTAGCCCAGCCGGGTAAAAATGTTTATCAGGTCATCATATACCCGTGTGATGGGGTGCAGGCCGCCAGAGGGCAGTGGCAGGCCAGGCAGGGTGACGTCTATGGCTTCGCTTTGCAGTTTGGCGTCTAAGCTGGCCCGCTTAAGGCTCGCCTCACGCTCGTCTAAAACGGCCTGAATACCCTGACGCACCACATTGATTTCTGCGCCGCGTGTTTTGCGCTCCTCAGGCGGTAGCTTGCCCAGCATGCTCAACTCTCTGGTGATAAGGCCCGACTTGCCTACATACTTGGTTTTAACCACTTGCAGGGCTTCGAGCGTGTCGGCGCTTTGTATTTCGGCGATGGCGGTGGCTTGCAGGGTATCGGGCATAAGTGTTGCCTATTATGACAGCCCCCGTGCCGGGCGTGCGCACAAACGGGGCAAGCCTTCTGTGAGTGTCCCTACTACGGACTTGGCTTCATTCCAGCATAGCCGCAACGTGCAACGTCGCCGCCTGCGCTTTCCTACCGCGCAGTCCGCGCGGCCCTATCCCCTGCGCAGTTTCTTGCGCTCCGCAACGGCTCGCTCATCTACCTGTTCATTTTCAGCGTGTCCGTTGTGCCCCCTGACCCATACAAAGGTCAGGGCGTGCTTGTGGGCTTGCTCTATCAGTTCTTCCCACAGGTCTTTATTTTTGACCGGGTCGCGGCCAGCCGTTTGCCAGCCGTTGCGCTGCCACTTGAGTATCCAGCCGTCAGTAAACGCCTTGCGCAGATACTGGCTGTCGGTCACCACCCGCACCTGACAGGGCCGCTTGAGCTTGCGCAGACCCTCTAGCAGTCCTGTCAACTCCATGCGGTTGTTGGTGGTGTCTGTGGCATTGCCTGATAGCTCAAGCGTGTGCTCACCGTACTTAATGATGGTAGCCCAGCCGCCATGCCCCGCCTGGGTGTCGCAGGCTCCGTCTGAGTACAGGGTCACGGCGTTGCCCGCCACCGGCACAGTGGGCTGAATACAGGCGGCCATAGGCAACAGGTCGCGGACGGCTTGCTGCTGCTTTTGGGCCGCACTTTTGGGATGCGAGACACGTTTGGGATATTTGGGGGTGCTGGTTTTGGTCACAACCTGATCAGTATAGCGGGGGAGCAAGCGCCATTTTACGCAGATTCTGACTTGAACCGTGTTGAACATACGATGCAAGCTGGCCAGCATAGTCCGTACTACAACCCAGAAGCTTTCCCCTGACTGTACACTATAGACAATGAAACTCAAGCCCACCCCTGCTGAACTGTACCTGATACTCAAAGACGCGGTGATGGCCTTTAGTCAGGACAATGCCCCGCGTCTGGCGGCGGCAACGGCCTACTACGCCATTTCGTCTATTGGCCCCCTGATTTTTCTGGCCATTGCCGTAGCGGGGATAGTGCTAAACGGCAAAGCGGCAGATCCCACGTTTATTGCCAGCGCCACCCAACAAGCCCTGGATTTGGTCAAGAATCTGATGGGGCCGTCAGCCACCCCTGAATTTATGAGCAGCGTCAGTGAACTGGTGACCAACCTCATCACAGGGGTCAGTCGGCAATTTAACAATGCTGGTGCCAATACACTGGCGCTGCTGACAGGTATTTTTACGCTGTTTCTGACCTCCACCAGTCTCTTTTTACAGGTTCAGGGTGCGCTCAATGCTATGTGGGACGTCAAGCCCAAACAAGGCATTGGTGAAATGATTCGCACTCGACTGGTTGGCTTTTTTATGGTGCTGTTCTTTAGTTTTCTGGTAATTTTGTATATTGCGGGCAATACTTACTTGTCGGTGATTGCCACCCGCATGGGCGACAACTTTGGCATGGGCGCACTCTTTGCAAGAATTGTGAGCGGATTGCTGGCTATGGTGTTTTTTACACCTGTCTTTGCGGCTATGTACAAGTGGTTGCCCGCTTTGCGCCTCAAGTGGCAGCAAGTGATCGTGGGCGGCGCGGTGACGGCGGTGTTGTTTGTACTGGCACAGGTCGCCATCGGCATTTACTTTGCCCGCGCCACCCCAGGCAGCATCTACGGCGGGGCCAGTACCTTGTTTGTGGTGCTGCTGTGGATTTATTTTTCCAGCATGGTCATTTACTTTGGGGCTGAAGTCACCTGGGTATATAGCCAGAACACCGACGACCAACTAACCGACACGCAGGGCAACCCAGTTCCCTCGCCCAAAACCACGCTGCCCCTCAAGAGCTTGCCCCCGCGCCCGCTGCCACGCGGTTATGTGCGCCCGCCTCTGCCCGCCATGCGCCGCCCCAATATGCTGGCGGCCTTTGTCAATGCGGCACTGGCACTTTTGGCGCTGCCTACCGTGATTGTGCTGCGCTTGCTAGGCCTCACCCGGCTGCTTAACCCAAAGGGAGTAACCCCCAAAGACTTCCGCTTTAGAGAATATGCCCGCAAAACAGAAGTGATTCAGCTGGGCAAGAAGAAGAAATAAGAGCTGTCTATAGAACACTACCTCCTGAATGTCTTACTCAGGAGGCAGTGTTTTTCTATCTCTACCGGTTTTGACTTCTAGCAGCAGCTACGTTTTGGTTACTCACGCTGTTCTTTATGGACGCTGTTCAAGGTAGAGGTGCATCATGATGCACTTTCTACCCGGCAGGTACTTAAGCTGGGCTATTAGGGCAGTTGTTGAACCAGTTGGTCAAAGACATAGTTGGCAGCGTCGGCGCGGTGGTTATAGACATCCAGCAGACCGTAGCTGCCTCTAGACACCAGTTGCTGGCCTGTGACACTGTCTTGCAAGATGAGCTGGCCCTGCACCGAAGCCCAAGGCACCAAGGCGTTAGGAGCGACCATGACAGGAGTGACACGGACGACATTGGCCGCGTTGACATCTTGGCTCACTTGCGCAGCGGGATAGCGGCGTTTAAGCGCGTTGATAGAGTCGCGTGACATGGCGGCGACGATTTCCTTGAGCTGATCGGCGCTGACAATATTGGTATTGCCCTGAACCTGAGGCGGCATGACGACATAGGTAACGCTTTGCAAGCGCTCATGGGTAAGGGGCTGAGCAGGTTGTGGCTGAGCGGGTGCGGCGGGCTGAACAGGTTGTGGCTGAG
>JAGLBF010000046.1:0-1260 GCA_018260375.1 Deinococcus sp. | reverse complement strand
GGCTGAGCAGGTTGTGGCTGAGCGGGTGCGGCGGGCTGAACAGGTTGTGGCTGAGCGGGTGCGGCGGGCTGAACAGGTTGTGGCTGAGCAGGTGCGGCAGGCTGAGCAGGTTGTGGCTGAGCGGGTGCCGCAGTGGTGCCAGATTGAACGATATAGCAGCTCTTGGCAACGCCCCTTATGGGGTCAGCGCCAAAAGCGGCCACATTGCAGTCGCTGCCGCCTGTTTTGCTGCTGGTCACATACTTGCCCTGTGCGCCAAAGGCCACAGTTTGGGTGCCGCTAAAGTTGCAGCGCTGGTTCTCAGCCGAGCAAACTAAAAAGCCCGCTGGCACGCCACTAGGCGCGGTACTGGTGGCACTGGCTTTTGGAGCACAGGCGATGACAAGGAGACTGGATATGAGAGCCGCAAAAACAGGAGTCTTAGCCATATCCATACTGTGCGCCCTGAAAGCTGACGAATGATGACGTGACCGTGAGGTTGGGCTCCTTCATCGGTCAGCTTTGGCTCAGTCATACGGATTCTGACTTGAAGCTTGCAGGGTGAGTGATGGTGCTTTGGCCCGTACGTACGTTATGGTGATGGTCTACATGAGCCACTCAGATGTAACCCCAGACCCCTTAGACCCCTGGCAACGCTGGCTTAGGCAGCTTGATCGTGGGCGTTTGCATCTGCCGCACTACCGACAGGCGGCGGTGTTGGTGGCGCTGACCCGCGAAACCAGCCCCCGCGTGCTGCTTACTGTGCGCTCCAGCACCATGCCCACCCACCAGGGCCAAATCAGTTTTCCAGGCGGCGGGCTCCGGGCCCAAGAAACCCCCACTGAGGCGGCCTTGCGCGAAGCCTGGGAAGAGGTGGGCCTAGATAGCCAGGAAGTCACCGTGCTGGGTGAGCTGAGCGATGTGTCTACGCCCGCAGGTTTTCATGTCACGCCGATTCTGGCCCGACTGGAAGCGGGGGCCACGCTGAACCTTAGCCACGAAGTCGCCGCTCTGTTGCAGCCGCCGCTTGCTGAGCTGCGCGCTACTGAGCAGTTGGTATACAGCACAGGGCCAGACGGCGCACCACTAACGCGCTACCGCTATCCCTGGCAAGGCCACGACATCTGGGGCATGACAGCGGCGGTGCTGCACCAGGTGCTTCACAGCGGGGTACAGGGATAAATAATACGGATTCTGATTGATTTGGCGTACTTCCGAATCAATCAGAGCGGATGCGAGTGGGAACAGCATACGGACTGCGCGGTATGGAGCCGCAGGCGG
>JAGLBF010000045.1 GCA_018260375.1 Deinococcus sp. | reverse complement strand
CGCTCCATTCCACCACAGTCGGAAAAGCGCCGCCTGCGGCTCCATACCGCGCAGTCCGTATGCTGTTCCCACTCGCATCCGCCCTGATTGATTCGGAAGTACGCCAAATCAATCGGAATCCATATCAGCGGACAGGAATGCAGTTATTCAGAACGACTTTGGTGTTGTCTACGTGGCTGCCCGCAAAGCTGGTGAGGTCACCCCGCCCGTGTCATTCGGTCTACTTGAGGCCGCTGCCAGTGGTCAGCCCGCTGTGTCCGGTATAGCTTGAGCCGCTGGCGCTGACCACTGCGATCATATTCAGTACGCTCATGTTTAGCGCGCTACTGGTAAGAGTGCGGAGGTGGCTTAAAGGAGTGGTGTTTTTCTTCATGAGCCTATGTTAGGCGGCGCGGGCAAGTGATAAAAGCAGCTTACTGGTACAGAATGCACAAAATAGCCTAGTACATACGGATTCTGGTCGAATCTGGTAAGTTCTTATTGAATAAGGGCGGATGTGAGAAGGAAAAGATACGGGTTTCGCGGTAGCGTGCCGACACAGGCGGGCGCATTCTTCCAACTGCTGCTTTGTGGCAACTGCTACTTTTTGATGATCAAAGAGTTCACGCCTTGGTGCTTAAGCCCTGTTCTTGCCCGCCTCTTCCTCTACACTGTCCCTTATGCCCCAAGACCTGCTTGCCCGCGCCCTAGAGACCCTGCACGCCGTCTGGGGTTACTCTGCCTTTCGCGGCGTACAGGAAGAAGTGGTGATGCGTGCCTTGCAAGGTGGTCATGCCCTGGTGCTGATGCCTACAGGCGGCGGCAAAAGCCTGTGCTACCAGTTGCCTGCGCTGCTGCGCTCTGGTGTGGGCGTGGTGGTCAGCCCACTGATTGCCCTGATGAAAGACCAGGTAGACACCCTGCGGCAACTGGGCGTACGGGCGGCCTACCTCAATTCGGCGCTGAGCGGGGCAGAGGCCGCCGAAGTAGAGCGGTTACTCAAAGCGGGTGAATTAGACCTGCTGTACGTCGCGCCTGAGCGCCTGCTGTTGCCGCGTACTCTGGAGCTTTTAGACGGCGTAGAGGTGGCCCTTTTTGCCATAGATGAAGCGCACTGCGTGTCACAGTGGGGCCACGACTTTCGGCCTGAGTATCAGGGGCTGGGCGTGCTGGCAAAGCGCTTTGCTCACATTCCCCGCCTGGCACTGACCGCCACCGCTGACGAACGCACCCGCCAGGACATCATCACTACACTGAGCCTGGAGGGGGCACCTACCTTTATCAGCAGCTTTGACAGGCCCAATATCCAGTACCGCGTGCAGCAAAAAGGCAGCCATAAAGCTGGCCCCAAGTCCGATTTGCTGAGCTTTATCCGCAGCGAGTACCCCCGTGAAGCGGGCATTGTGTACTGTCTGTCGCGCAAAAGTGTGGACGACACCGCTGCTTGGCTGCGCGACCAGGGGATTCAGGCCCTGGCCTATCACGCGGGGCTAGACAGCCGCGAGCGCAGCAGGGTGCAGGAGCGCTTTTTGCAAGATGAGGGCCTTGTGGTGGTGGCAACGGTGGCCTTTGGCATGGGTATCGACAAGCCGAACGTGCGCTTTGTGGCCCACCTTGACCTGCCCAAAAGCATGGAAGGTTACTACCAAGAGACAGGCCGTGCAGGGCGTGACGGCTTGCCCAGCACCGCTTGGCTTACTTACGGCCTGGGTGACGTGGTGAGTGTGCGGCGTATGCTGGCCCAGAGTGAAGCCCCCGAAGCGGTGAAGCGCGTGGAGAGCGCCAAGCTAGATGCGCTGCTGGCCTACTGTGAAACCGCGAGTTGTCGCCGCCAAGTGCTGCTCACCTATTTTGGTCAAGACTTGCCCCAGACCTGTGGCAACTGCGATAACTGCCTGAACCCGCCGCGTACTTTTAACGCCACCCGTCAGGCGCAGATCGCACTGTCAGCCGCCGTACGCAGTGGTAACCGATTTGGCGCGGCGCACCTCACCGACATTGTGCTGGGACGCGAAACCGAGAAGGTTCTGGTGCAGGGCCACCACCAACTCCCCACCTTTGGTGTGGGCAAGGACACCTCCGAAAGTGCTTGGCGCAACATTATTCGGCAACTGGTAGCGCTGGGCTACCTCACCACTGACGCAGCGGGACACGGCTCACTGATGGTGACCTCCAAAGCGGGGCCACTGCTGCGCGGGCAAGAACAGCTGTTGTTGCGAGAAGAAACATTCGCGGGCAAGTCTACCAGTCGGCCCAAAAAGCAGGACAAAGACCGTAAGGAACCCCGCCCTACCAGCCAAGACCCGCTTTTTGAAGCGCTGCGTCAGCTGCGACTGCGCCTTGCCCGCGAACAGGGTGTGCCGCCCTACGTGATTTTTCATGACGCTACCTTGCAGGAGATGGCTGCCCGCCGCCCGCAGTCGCTCAGCGTATTGCAAACCGTGTCCGGCGTAGGGCAGCGCAAACTGACACAGTACGGCGAGGCCTTTTTAACAGTGTTGCGGGGGCAGGTATGAAAGCAGATCAAGCCAGTGAAAGTCATACAGCTTCCGACTTAAACCCTGGTAAACATACGCTGCAAGAAGGCCAGCGGGTGTAAGAAGCAGGTACGCCTTTCGCAGCGGCGCTTCCCTACACTTGCCCCTGCAAAAAGGCCAGCAGCAACGCCTGGGGGTCGTCATAGGTTTGGGCAGGAAGGTCAGTGTTGCCGCCGCAGCGCAGCAGCACACAGCGCACGCCAGCGCGGGCGGCTGCTTCGGCATCAAAGTGGGTGTCACCTACCATCATCACCTGCTGGGGTGCGAGGTTGAGCTTGTGCAGGGCAATTTCAACAATATCGGGGTCGGGTTTGCTGCGCTCTACTTCATCAGATTGAACGCGGGCACTCAGCAGTTCTTCAAGTCCGATGTGGCGCAGCTCGGCTTCTACAGTCTCATCTTCACCGCTAGAGCCGAGGATGACCTCAAAGCCCAGTCCGCGCAGGCCTGCCACCAGTTCGCGCGCACCTGGCGTAGCCCGCAGGTCACGGATCAGCGGCCTAAAGGCGCTTCCCCAGGCGCTTACCAGGGCTTTGCCTTGCTCGCTGTCGGCCTCTATACCTGCCAGTGTAGGCAGCAATTTGTCGCCGCCCATGCCAATAAGCGGCCGCACTTCCTCGGCGCTGATGTCAAAGCCGTGCTGGGCAAACGCCTGCGCCCAGGCCTGGGCGTGCGCGTCGTTGCTGTCTATCAGGGTGCCGTCTAGGTCAAGGATAAGGCCACGAAGTTCGGGATTCACAGTCATTGCGTCAGGGTAAACAGTACGGGGCGCAGGCGGATGATAGAAGGCTAAGGGCCACTCTGAATGTCTAAAGGTCTAAATGTTTGGAGGGCTAAAGGGCTGATACGGAGTGCGCTCTATTCCAGCACAGTCTGTAGTACATACACTGCTTTGACCCAGCTCTGAAGCCTAGACCCTGTCTACAACCTACGACTAGCAGCTATGTTGCGGGCAACCTCGCCCATTAGAGCCTGCTCAGCTCAGCACGAAAATCTTGCGCTGCTTGTACCGCCGCCGCGACATCCAGCCCGCTGGCGTACTGTATGCCTCTGCTGGCATTAACCACTGCGCCTGTGCCGTCAGGCAAAAAGGCCGCTGCCAGGTCGCTGGCCCTAGCGCCCTGTGCGCCGAGTCCGGGCAACAGCAGCACCGCCTGAGGCATGGCGGCACGCCACTGGGCAAGTTCTTTGGGGTGCGTTGCACCAATGACAGCGCCCACACTGCTGAGCCCCTCACCTTCTTGTTGGCCTAAACGGCTGACTTCGGCAGCAACTTTTTCGGATACGCCAGCGCCTTGCAAGTCAGCTTGACCTGGGTTGCTGGTTTTGACCAGTACAAACAGCGCCCCGCCGTGTTGCCGCGCCGCGTCTACAAAGGGGGTAAGCGTTTCAAAGCCCAGAAAGGGGTTGACCGTCAGTGCGTCGCCCGCGTGTGTGCCCGCAAGCCAGCCCTGAGCGTAGGCAGCAGCGGTAGAGCCAATATCGCCGCGTTTGCCGTCTAAAATAACCGGCAGGTCAAGCGCCCTCGCCGCCGCGCAGAGGTCTTCAAGGAGCGCCATCCCCCAAAGGCCCAGTGCTTCATAAAAGGCCAGCTGCGGCTTTACGCACGCCACATACGGTGCGCAGGCCTCAAGCACCCCCAGGGTATGCGCCCGCAGCTCGTCGCGGCTATGGTACGCGTCTAGGCGGGGGTCAAGGCCCAGACAAAGGCGCGTGTTGAGGCTGAGGCTCCGCTGGGTAAGGCGCTGGGAAAAGGGAATAGGATGAGAGGTCATTTCAGCTAGACAGTGTAGGGCACAAGTAGGGTGGCGGGGGCAGCAAGAGCTACAGGGCTGAGGGCTGGGTGAACCGCCTAGAGCCTGTGGTGTTCGCATATGAAATGCGTATTACAGGTACGAAATCAGCGCCTCTGTAAATTCCTGCGTGCTCGCTGTGCCGCCCAGGTCGCGGGTGTGTGGGCCTTCTTGCAAGGCGCGGTTGACGGCGGCGTCTATTTTGGTTGCCAGGTCGTGTTCGCCCAGGTGTGTCAGCATCAGCACGGCAGCCAGCACGGTGGCGGTGGGGTTGGCAACGCCCTGACCCGCGATGTCGGGGGCTGAACCGTGTACCGATTCAAAAATACCAAACTGGTCGCCGATATTTCCACTGGCAGCGATGCCCAGGCCGCCTACCAAGCCCGCTGCCAGGTCAGAGAGGATGTCGCCAAACATATTGGTCATCACCAGTACGTCAAATTGGCCTGGGTTGCGTACCAGTTGCATGGCAGCGTTGTCTACAATCATGGTGTTGGTGGTCAGGCCCGGCACCTTTTGGGCCTCGTCTAGCACGGTATTCATAAAAAGGCCCTGTGTAACAGGCAGTACGTTGGCCTTGTGAACCACAGTCAGGTGACTGCGCCGCTGCACCGCGAGCTGGGCGGCAAACTTGCCAATAGCTGCCGAGGCCGCTCTGGTGATCAACACGTCGGCAATAGCCGTATCGTTGTAGAGCCGCTCTTGTTCTACATATAAGCCCTGGGTATTCTCGCGCACAATCACCAAATCAAGCCCCGCAAAGGCTCCTGCTACGGGGCGGGTTTTGGTGGGGCGCACGTTGGCGTATAGGCCGTACTTTTGGCGCAGGTGGCGTATTGCGCCGTGAAAACCTGCGGGTTTTGTGGTGGGACTGGTCGCCGCGCCAAAGAGGGTGGCGTGCGAGTGCTCTATGGCTTCATAAGTGGCTTCAGGTGTGGTGGTGCCGTGCTCTAGGAAGTATTCATAGCCTGCTTGGGCCTCAATATATTCAGCGTCAAATCCAGCGGCTTCAAGTACGCGGCGGGCGGCAGGAATCACTTCGTGCCCGATGCCGTCGCCTTCAATGAGGGTAATGCGGTGTTTTGCCATGCCGGTAGTCTAGGGTAAAGGCTTGCGGCGTGTGTTGTGTCGCCCGCCGCAGCAAAACGGCGCAGGACAACAGGGTGTACTACAGGTTCCGACTTGCACCCTGTTGAGCACGTGATAAAAGGAGGCCAGCAGGCGTAGTAAAACGTACGCATCTCGCGGTGTGGACACACCCTCAGATATTCAGACCGCTTGCTCAGCGAGACGGCTAAATCCTCCTCCCCTGACATCTGCTGTCGCCCTAGCGTACCCTGTAGCCATGACCAATTCATCTTTATCCGACTTGCCTCAGCTATCAACCACACAGTCAGCGGCGCTGTTTGAGCGGGCCAAAGTGGTGACGCCTGGTGGGGTTAATTCGCCTGTGCGGGCCTTTAAGTCGGTGGGGGGGGTGCCCCGTTTTATCGCCAGCGCACAGGGCAGTCGGCTGACTGACGTAGACGGCCAGACCTACATTGACTACCTGGGTTCGTGGGGGCCGATGATTTTGGGCCACAACCACCCCCGCGTGGCAAAGGCCATTGCTCAGGCACTGACACACGGCACCAGTTACGGCGCGCCCAGTGCGGGCGAAGTGGCGCTGGCTGAGCAGGTATGCAGGCTCACGGGAGCGCAAAAGGTGCGCTTTGTCAACTCTGGCACCGAGGCCACTATGAGCGCTTTACGGCTGGCACGCGGTTTTACGGGGCGCAAGTACACCCTCAAGTTTCGCGGCAACTACCACGGACACGCCGATTCACTGCTGGTAGAAGCGGGCAGCGGCCTGATGACCCACGCCGCGCAACTGGGTGCGGCGGCCCCAGGCAGTGCAGGCGTCCCTGAAGAGTACGCCTCGTTGACGCTGGTTGCTGATTACAACGACGCGGATAGCCTACGCAGGCTGCTGAATGAGCGGGGCCACGAACTCGCCGCCATCATCTTCGAACCGGTGGTGGGCAATGCGGGCGTGCTGATTCCCACGCCTGAGTTTTTGTCGGCGCTGCACGGTGCTCAGCATCACGGCTGCCTGCTTATCGCTGACGAGGTGATGACAGGCTTTCGCCAAGCGCTGGGCGGCGCCACAGAGCGCCTGAGCCTCAGGCCCGACCTGTGGTGCTGGGGTAAAATCATCGGCGGCGGCCTGCCTGTGGGGGCTTACGGCGGACGCGCCGACATCATGGACGTTGTATCTCCGCTGGGGCCGGTGTACCAGGCGGGTACCCTCAGCGGCAATCCCCTCGCTATGGCCGCAGGCCTGGCCACCTTGCAGCAGCTAGAGGACACGCCCGGAGTGTACCAGCAGCTTGATGACTACGGCGCAGCACTGGCTCAGGGCCTGCGTGAAGCCGCCCAACAAGCTGGCGTGCGCGTGGTGGTCAACCAACTGGGCAGCATGCTCACGGTGTTCTTTGGGATAGAAGGCGACGTGACCCGCTACGACCAGGCCGCCGCGGCCGATACCGCCCAGTTTGCCACCTGGTTTCAGGCGATGCTCACCCAGGGCGTGTACTGGGCACCGTCGCAGTTTGAAAGCGTATTTATCAGTGCAGCCCACACGCAGGCCGACCTAGAGCACACGCTGGCCGCAGCGGCCCGGGCCTTTGCGGCAGTGGGGGAGATGTAGGTTGCCTCAACGTATCCAGAGCGGGCTTGCCAAGCGGTAAGGTTAAAACGCCTCAGAGTAACTCCCTAAACCTCTAACTCCCGCTTTACTCAAATCAGCCCTCCTCCTTATGCTTAAACCCCTTACTTGTTCTACCCCCAGCGGAGTTTCCAATGACTATACTCACCCAAACCAAAGACATCATCCAGGTGCTTCAGAACGCCAAAACCGTCGCTGTAGTGGGTTTTCACCCGGACGATACCAAGCCGGCCCATTATGTTCCCGAATACCTTCACCGCCAAGGCTACCGCATCTTTGCCATCAATCCTGCGCTAGCGGAGCGCGGAGCGCAGGCGTTCGGGCATCCTGTGCTCGCCACGCTCGCTGAGCTGCGCGGCGGGGCCGACGTGGTTGAAGTGTTTCGGCGCAGTGACAAAGTGCATGAGCACCTAGAAGACATATTGAGCATGGAGCCGCTGCCCAAAGTCGTCTGGTTGCAGCAGGGCATTCGCGACGACGCTGTAGCCCAGACCCTCAGCGAGCATGGCATAGATGTGGTGCAAGATCACTGCATGCTGAGCGACCACCGCCAGTATATGTAACGTGAAGCGCTTGATAAATACTAACGGCCCTCCGCCTTTGTCTGGCGGTGCTGCGGTGTAATGAACTTGCAAGAGCGTGGTTGCTATACTCCGATAAAGTGGAGTTGCCCATAAAGACTAGAATGTATAGTCCTGCGCTTTTGAGGTCGCAAGTATGACAGGCAAGATCAACTGGGAAACCGCTGCCCGCAAGCATGGCGTCTACCAAAAGCTGGAGGTCAAGGGGCAAGATGTGCGCCCCGTGAGCATTTATACATTCACCTTCTTTTTGTCGGGTGGTGGGCCTGCTATGCCTGACCGGCACCCCTACTACACCGCCACAGGCAGCAGCCCCGAAGAAGCTGAGCGCGCGGCCTATGTGGTGTACATGCGGGCAGTGGATTGTCAGCACCAATTTGTCACCGCGAGCCTACACTCGCGAAAGTGCAAACTGTGCGGCGTGCAACTTGACACCTTACAAGGCGCACTGCTTCATGCCGCTGACATGCCAACAGATGAAGGTCACAGCGCCAAAGAAAGCAAGCCTAAAGAGAGTAAACCCAAAGAAAGCGGCCTAAAAAAGCTGTTTTCATTTCGGCGCTGAGGGATCAGGCCTCCACAGTTAACCATTTACTGCTTATCTTCTTCACCCTCTAACGGCTGCCGCGTTTTTACCGTACTGTAAAGCCATGCCGCCCACTTCTGCTGTGCCTGGCCCAACTTTGCCTGCTGCTCCGTCTCCCACGCCGCTGCCCAGTCCGTGGGCTATGTCTGCTTTTTGGGGCGGCTCGGCGTTTATGTGGCTGCTGCTGCTGCTGCTGCTGATGCCCAGTGACGTGCTGCACTTTGTGGGTGAAGAGTACAAGGGGCGGTATTTGGGGTTGCTGGGCGGCATTGGCGCGGTGATGGCGCTGATATTGCCGCCGCTGGTGGGCAGTTACTCTGACCGCGTGGGCAAGCGCTTGCCCCTCATTCGGCTGGGGGTGATCGGCAACGTGATGGGGCTGGGGGTCATGGCCTTTGCGGCGGCGGCGCTGAGTGGCGTAAGCGGATTTTGGGTGTATACCCTGGGTTTTTTGCTGGTGCAGTTTGGCAACAACTACGCGACTGCGCCTTACAGCGCCTTGCTGCCTGACCTGATACCTCAGGCCCAGCGCGGGCGCTACAGCGGTGTGATGGGCCTGTTGCAGTGTGTGGGGCAGTTGCTCGGCGGCGTGTCCTTTTTGGTGGTGGGGGCGCTGCATCTGCCTGCTCCTGTCATCTACTTGCTGATGAGCCTGACCCTGATACTCACTGCCTGGATCACCCTGCGCGGCGTGCCAGAGCCGCAGTTGCCGCGCAAGGTGTCCCCGCAAACGCTCAAGGAACAACTGGGCTTGGTGGGGCTGCGCCAACTGTTTGCCCACGCGCCTTTTTTCTGGGTGTTTCTCACCCGTGCGCTCTTTTCTATGGGGCAATACAGCGTGCAGCCCTTTTTGCACTATTATGTAAAAGACGTACTGCGTCAGCCGGACAAACGTGCCGGAACCGCCACCACTATCTTACTGATGCTGATTATCGTGGGTGCGGTGCTCACTACCCTGCTGGGCGGCCGTTTAAGTGACCGCGTAGGCCGCAAGCCCATCATTTATGTGGCAGCCACCCTTATGGCACTGATGGCCCTGTCGCTGCTGCTGGCCCATAGCCTGAGCGTTGCCGCTGCTATTGCTCTGGTGTTCGGGCTGGGTTACGGGGCCTTTACCAGTGTGGACTGGGCACTGGGAAGTGACGCGATGCCCAGCAAAGCCAACTACGCCCGTGATATGGCCGTGTGGCATGTGGCTTTTGTAGGGCCGCAACTGATAGAAGCTCCCCAAGGCGCATTGCTTGACTGGGGCAATGCTCAGGCGCCGCAATTTGGCTACACCCTGGTCTTTGGGCTGGCCGCGCTCTTTTTTATACTGGGCGTATTCCTGGTGCGCAATGTCCCTGAACGGCAGCGCACAGCACCAGCATAATGCAAAGCGTCAGCGTAATACACAGCGCCAGCATAACGGCAAACTGTATGGTCTGAAGGTCAGTGGCCGTGTTTGATTTGCAGTGTTCGCTTTATTTATCCTCAATCATTGGTAAAGCTTGCCTTAGCGCTTCAGTCAAAAAGTAATCTTCTCTACCAAATGCTGCAACCGCAGCGCCTAAGAATAAGGCATGACACAACATGTTCAACAGCCTACGCCTCAAGAGGACCTTGCCACCATCGCCAAGCTGATTAAAGGTGTACATATCGCTATGCTCACCTTTCGCAATGCCGCAGGCCACCTGCACGCGCAGCCCATGACCACTCAAGAAAAAGACTTTGATGGTGTGCTGTGGTTTGTAGCCAGCAAAGAGTCTGACCTCGTACGCAGCGTGGAGCAAAATATGGCCGTGAATGTCTCTTATTCCGAAAGCGGACGCGGCTATGTCAGCCTGTACGGCAATGCCGAGCTGGTTACCGACCAGGCCAAGCTACACGAGCTGTGGAATGATATTTACCAATCCTACTTTCCTGGGGGCGAGCAAGATCCTAATGTTCAACTGATCAAAGTTACCGTACATGGCGCACATTACTGGGAAAGTGACGGCAAACTCAATAACATCTTACAAGTCGCCAAGACCTTTGTGACCGGCGAAAAGCCCCACTTTGGCGAAGGTGGCAGCGTTAAGCTCTGATCACGTCAGACTGTAGATGCTTTTTCTAAGCTGGGTGATAAATACTACAAAATAAGTGATGTAGTATTGGCTCTGCTTCTCTTCAGTACACTCGGAAAAGCGCTCCTTGCGCTCCCATATCGCGAAACGCGTATAAGTTGTGATAATGACAAGAAGCCTGAGCCAATGTGAATGTTGGCTCAGGCTTTACAGATGGTTTAGCGATTGCGAATAGTTATAAGCTCTGCATTGATATCTAATTAGCGCCGAAATCTTAGCGCCCAAATAGGTCAAACTTGGTAAGCAAACGCCTTTGGTTAACCTATCCTTTCAAAAAGACCATAATCTAATACAGACGGAGATTAAATCGTGTTGTTTCTGATTGAATTGCCGTCCGTATTAGTTGTGCCCAGCTTAATTCAGCCCGGCCTTGGATAAAAAGTCATTGAGCTTTACAAGTGAAAATCCGCTAAGGCTCTGTGCCACGTCGCCGTAAATCAGCGTAGGCACACTGCGTTTGCCGCCATTGATTTCCATCACTTTTTGGGCAGCTTCCTCTACCTCTTCAATATTGATTTCGGTATAGGGAATACCTTTGTTGCTCAGGGCGCGCTTGGTTGCTCCACAGTCAGGGCACCAGCTGGTGGTGTACATGATGACGGGTTCTTTGTTGGTGTCGGTAGCCATATGCCTACTGTAACAAAAAACCTCCGCTACATTGGGCGGAGGCTTGCGTTTTACGCGGGGGTGGGCCGTTTAAGCGTGAGCAGTTCCGGGCTGTTCAGCCTTCTTGCTCTGCTCGCTGCCAGCCTGATCAGGCTGTTCAGTGGGCTGGGGCTCGCTGCTGGTCTCCACCTGGTTGGTCTGAGCGCCGGCTTGCGTATCTGCCTGGGCTTCATCACTGTGCATGTCATCACCTGGCAGATCATCACCGTGCACGTCATCGGCAGTAGCCCGCTTGGTCACCACTTTGGGAATCATAATCATGTTCATGTCCATACCCATCATGTTGGGCGGACTTTCGGGCTGCCCAATGTCACTCAGGGTATCGGCTACGCGGTGCAAAATTCGCTCACCCAGTTCGGGGTGCGTGCGCTCGCGACCACGAAACATAATAGTCACTTTGACCTTATGACCTTCTTGTAAAAAACGCTTCACGTGGTTGGTTTTGGTCTTAAAGTCGTTGTCATCAATTTTGACGCGGAACTTGATAGATTTGACTTCCTGAGTACGCGCACGCTTGCGGTTTTCCTTCTCGTTTTGCTGCTGTTCGTAGCGGAAACGACCATAATCCAGTAACTTGCAAACCGGTGGAACTGCCTGAGGGCTAACCATCACCAAGTCTAGGTGTGCGTCACGCGCCATTTGCATGGCCTCGCGGGTATCTATGATGCCAACTTGCTCACCTTCAGCACCGATCAGTCTAACCTGGCGAACACGGATTTGCTCATTGACTTTATGCTCTTTCGCTATGTTTATCACCTCCGCCGCGCCCTGTCGCTCGGCGTACAGTCTGTACGGGGACGGGGCGGCCTGCCTACTATGGCATCTGTACAGTATAGCATTAACATACTGTCCTTGCACGGAAACACTACAAATTACCACTCCTGGCAAGGTCATGATGGGCAAGATCATGACCTGTGAAGATAAGATGAACGTGCGCAGTGACTCCTCAACGGGCATTTGTAGTACACACCTTACTCAATATCCACTTACGTAAACTGCGGGTATGTCGCCTGTCATGACGCCTGTTTCTCCTGATTTTCACCCTGAGCGCCGGGCGTTTTTGCGCAGCGCGGGGCTAGGGCTGGGCGCGGCGCTAGGCTTTGGCGGTGCGGCAGTGGCGCAGGCCTACGCGCCCGCGCAGGTGGTGCGGCAAACCCGTGCACTGCGCGGGCTGCACACGCCAGTAACCGTAACGCTGCTGACCGATTTGCACTACGGTCATCTGGTGCATTTGCCCCAGGTGCGTGGCTGGGTAGACTTGGCCCTGAGCACGCGCCCCGACGTGTTTTTGCTGCTGGGTGACTTTGTGGACGTGCGGCTGTGGGAGGGCCTGCCTGCTGAGTACCTGCAAGAACTGGGCCGTCTGAAGGCGCCGCTGGGTACCTATGGCGTGTGGGGCAACCACGATTATGGCAGTTTTGGGCTGTACAAACGGCTCTTGCAACCTGAGCCGCCGGGCAACTGGCAGCAGCAACGAACGGCCTTTGCTTCTGCGCTGGGCGAGCAGGGTATACACATACTGCGTGAGGAAGGTCGCCTGTTGCGCCCCGATTTGTATGTAGGCGGCGTAGATGACTGGTGGTGGGGCGCGAGCGACGCGGTGCAGGCGTTTGCTCAGGCGCCGAGTGGCGCGGCCCGTATTCTCATGAGCCATAACCCTGACTACCTGATGAACCTTGACCCTCAACTGTTGCCCCCTGACAGCGGCCTGATGGTCAGTGGACACACTCACGGCGGGCAGGTGCGCTTGCCGGTAGTGGGCGCCCTCAGCGTGCCCAGCGAATACGGTCAGCGCTTTGCTCAGGGCTGGATACAGGGTGACACGGGCGCACATGGTTTTGTCAGCCGTGGCCTGGGCCTCAGCGGGCTGCCGCTGCGCAATCTGTGCCCGCCAGAAGTGGTGGTGTTAGAACTTGTGGGGCTGTAGCTGGCTTACGGATCATAAGGCTTGTGACCTGTGCCAAAAGCGTCTGGGCGTGGACGGGTCAGTGATTTTTCTGTTGAAAATGCAATAAAAGAAGGCCAACGGGCCTAGGAAAAAGGTACGCATTGCCCGGTATAGAAATGCAGGTGGTGCCTTTGGGGCTGTACCAAAATTTAGCGCAGCCCGTATGATAAGCATTACGGAAAATTATTTATAAGTATATCTTCTTAGTTTGCCATAGGGCAGGCAACTAGGGCAATTAGAGCACAACGAATTAAACGGAATCCTTATGATACGGATTCCGATTGATTCAGAACTGCACTGAATCAATCCGAGCGGATGCGAGTGGGAACAGCATACGGACTGCGCGGTATGGAGCCGCAGGCGGCGCTTTTACGACTGTGGTGGAATTTAATGGAATCCGTATGAGACAGCTCAAACCCCTCAACCGTAGTCAAGCATCCTTTGTTCATGCAAGGCTAAATGCTGGGTGCTAAGCGCTATACTGGCTCTAGACCAAGCACATTCAAGCGCGTGCATACACGCTCATGGAGGCACCAATATGGGATTTTTAGACCGTTTGAAGGAAATGGGACAACAGGCCAGCACACAGGCGCAGGAAGGTTGGAACCGCTTTAATAACGCCGCATTTGCAGACGCCACGATGGCGGCTTGTGCTCTTATTGCTGCTGCTGATGGCAAAATTGACCAAACCGAGCGCAGCCGCACGGCGCAGTTTATTACCACCAGTGAAAAGCTAAAGGCCTTTAATGTCTCCGACCTGCGCAGTAAGTACGAGCAGTTTTGTGATGTGATCAGCCGCGACTTTGATTTTGGCAAGATAGAACTGATCCAGAAGGTGAGCCGCGTAGCCAACAAGCCTGAAGAAGCCCGCGCCGTGGTGCAATTGGCGGTTGTGATTGCCAACGCTGATGGCGACTTTAGCAGTGATGAGCAGCGGGTTATGCGAGAAATTATCTACGCGCTTAAGCTACAGCCCACCGAGTTTGGCCTGGCCTAATATAGATTCTGGCTGTGCTGGAATGAAGTAGAATGCATGTAAATGCAGTGGTACAGGAACTTTTATTATCAGCTTTTGCTACAGTAAGTCATGTCAAAACCTCCTGTAGTTGTTATCAACCAAAAAAGTGTGATGTTGGCGCTGATACTCACCCTTTTCTTTGGCCCCTTTGGAATGATGTATTCTACCATTTTGGGTGGCCTGGTGATGTTGGTGTTCACAAGTTTAGTGGGGGTTTTTACGGGCGGTGTGGGCCTGTTTTTCATGTGGCCTCTACAACTGCTCTGGGCGGGCATGGCAGCAAGCAACTACAATAAACGCCAAATAAACGCAGCACGCCGCATTTAAAGCATTCGTTTTTGCTAGCAGGCACTTTAATTTAGTGTAATATGGGCGCCGCTCTCTAGAAGCACAGTCGGTACTCTTCCGACTGTGCTTCTAGGCCGCTAATCAGATACCTTTTATCTATCTGTCTGCCGCTGGCTTTCTTTTACCGCATGTTTAATACGGACTGCCGCTAAATTCCACCACAGTCGGAAAAGTGCCGCCTGCGGCTCCATACCGCGAAACTCGTATGCTGTTCCCACTCGCGTCCGCTCGGATTGATTCAGTGCAGTTCTGAATCAATCGGAATCCGTATGACAGGGTGCAAGTCGCAACCCTACCTATCAAAACTGCTTGAGCACCTCCTCCAACCGTTCTTTTTGCGCTCCAAATTCCTTAATGCGCCGCTGCTCTTCTTCGATCACCTCGGCGGGGGCGCGGGCCACAAAGCCTTCGTTGCTGAGTTTGCCCTCGGCCTGGTTGATCTGTTTGTCAAGCTCGGCCAGGCGCTTTTTCTGCTTGCCTAGCCAGTCGGCGAGGTCTACTGTGCCTTCCAGCGGAGCCAGTACCGTGACCCCTGGGGCTACCTGGCTGAGCGTGCGGCCCTCTAGCGCGGGCACCAGTTTCACTTTGGCAATGCCTTCTACGGTGCGGGTGTTGTCTTGTACTAGCGCGGCGTGTTCGCCCAGTACGGCGACATTGAGGCGGTCTTGTGGCGACAGGCCCAGCTCATTTTTCAGACTGCGCGCACTCGCGACCGCCGAGCGCAGTGTGTCAAAGGCGTGGGTGGCTTCGGCGTCATGTAGGACGGAGTCAGGCAAGGGCCAGCTATGCACGGCAAGCTGACGGCGGTGACCCAGCGACTCATACAGCTCACTGGTTACAAAGGGCATAAAGGGGTGCAGCAACTTGAGAATGTGCTCAAGCACCAGCTTCAGGGTCACCAGCGTGCCAGTGTTTTGGGCGCTCATGTTGGGCTTGGCCGCTTCTAGGTACCAGTCGCAGTATTCGTCCCAGGTAAAGGCGTACAGGCCGCGTATCGCCGCACCAATATCGTAGCTGGCAAGGTCGGCGCTCACCTGCTCAGTAACGGCATTAAGGCGGCTGATAATCCAGCGGTCAGCTAGGCTCAGCTTATCTTGGTGCTGCTGTACCAGCAGTAACAGCAGGCTTTGACTGCGCTCACTGGCCTCGGTGGGCATCTGCGCGGCGGTGCGGATATAAGGCGTAAAGGGGTCTTGTAAAGGCAAATCCTGTGCCACTTCGCTCAGGCGCATTTTAACAAAGCGGGTCGCGTTCCACAGTTTGTTGGCAAAGTTGCGGCCCTGTTCAAAGCGCCTGGGGTCGTGTTTAATATCCTGTCCGCCGGTAGACAGTGAGGCAAAGGCAAAGCGGCAAGCGTCTACTCCGTACTGATCAAAGAGGTCAAGGGGGTCAATGCCATTGTTCTTGCTTTTGCTCATCTTCTGGCCCTTGCTGTCTAGGTACAGGCCGTGCAGCATCACCGTTTCAAAAGGTGGCTTGCCCGTCAGTCCGTAGCCCGCCATCTCCATGCGCGCCACCCAGAAAAAGAGGATGTCGTAGCCGGTGACCAGTACCTGGGTGGGGTAGAACTTGCTGTAGTCCTCGTTGCCCTCGTCGGGCCAGCCGAGCGTGCTAAAGGGCCACAGGTTACTGCTAAACCAGGTATCAAAGACGTCGGGGTCACGCTGCAGGTTGAGGTGCTGGTAGCGCGGGTCAAGGTCGCAGTCTAGGTCAGGGTTTTGTGCGTCTGGCACATAGATCCGGCCCTCTTCATCATACCAGGCGGGAATCTGGTGGCCCCACCACAGCTGACGGCTGATATTCCAGTCGCGGATGTTCTCTAACCAGTCGCGGTTGACTTTGGTGTAGCGCTCGGGGGTGAGTGTTATTTCGCCTTGCTCTAAGCCCGTCAGCGCTTGTTGGGCCAGGGGTTTGACATTGACAAACCACTGCAGGCTGATCACCGGCTCTACAGGGGCTTTGCTGCGCTCACTCAGGCCGATGGCCGTGGTGTGGTCTTGCTCCTGTATCAGCGCGCCGCTCTCTTGAAGGGCCGCTACGACTGCTTTGCGCGCTGCAAATCGCTCTAAGCCCCTAAAGGCCTCGGGTACCAGGTCGCTGGTCAGGTGACCGTGCAGGTCAATAACGCTGGGATGTTTCAGCCCATGACGCTCGCCCACTTCAAAGTCGGTTAGGGCGTGTGCGGGGGTAATTTTGAGTGCGCCCACGCCAAAGTCCATCTCTACAGCCTCATCGGCAATGATGGGGATCAGGTGGTCAGTCAGCGGTATGCGCGCCTTTTGGCCCACCAGGTGCTGAAAGCGTTTGTCCTCAGGGTGTACGGCGATGGCTTGGTCAGCAAAAATAGTTTCGGGGCGCACGGTGGCGATGAGTATTTCGCCCGCTGCGCCGTTGCTGGCCGCCAGACTGCTGTCTTCTAGGCTGTAAGACACCGTGTACATTTTGCCCTTGCGGTTTTCGCGGTCAATCTCTAGGTCGCTGAGGGTTGTCTGGGCTACCGGATCCCAATTGACCATGCGCTCGCCCCTATAGGCCAGTCCTTCGTGGTAGAGCCGCACAAACTGGTGGCGTACAGCTTTGCTCAGGCCCGCGTCCATGGTAAAGCGCTCGCGTGTCCAGTCAGCGCTGACCCCCAGGCGGCGCAGCTGTTCCAAAATAGTACCGCCTGACTGGGTTTTCCAGGCCCACACCCGCTCTAAAAAGGCTTCGCGGCCCAGGTCGTGGCGGGTTTTGCCCTCTTCGCGCAGGCCCTGCTCCACTTTCATCTGGGTGGCGATGCCCGCATGATCCATGCCAGGGAGGTACAGCACCTCATAGCCCGCCATGCGCTTGTGGCGAATCAGGGTGTCAATCAGGGTGTTGTCAAGCGCGTGGCCCAGGTGCAAATTGCCCGTCACATTGGGCGGCGGGATGACGATAGTAAAGGGGGGCTTGGCGCTGGTTGCGTCGGCGCGGAAGGGTTCTTCAAACCACGTTTTGGCCCAGCGCGGCTCGGTGGCAGCAGGGTCAAACTGAGCGGGCAAGGTGCCTGGGGGGAGGGTGGTATCAGTGCTTGTCATTGGGACTTCCTTTGGCAGTAGAGAACCGAGTAA
>JAGLBF010000222.1 GCA_018260375.1 Deinococcus sp. | reverse complement strand
CCACCATTTTCAACGGGCCTTACCTTTTTGCCAAAAAACTGCACGAACCATTGATTAAACGGGCTTTACCAATGGTCTGGGCGGAAGGCCCCAACCATAACCGCGCTTTTTGCGGTTTGGTTGGGGATGGATAGCCCAGGCCCCCCGAAGGGGGGCGGTTCTAAAGCTAATCGCTAGGGCGTTCCTGACTTTCGATGTACCGCCGAATAATCTCAAGAGGCGCACCGCCCGCCGTCACGATGGCGTAAGAACCCGACCAGAACACAGGTTTCCAATACCACCGCTCAAGGTGCTTAGCGTGCGCCTTGCGAATCAACCGACTGGTGACGGTTTTTAGGTTGCCTACGAACTTGCTCAACTCCATGTGGGGATGAGCTTCAAAAAGGATGTGTACATGGTCAGATTCTCCGTTGAACTCCACCAACGCGCACCCCCATACCGCGTGTGATGACTTCTAAGTCCTCCAAAATGTCCTGATTCATGCACTTGCGGCGGTACTTAGTAATCAGAACCAAGTGGTAGAACAGCCGGAAGGCGCTGTGGGAACTGGTACGGAACTGGGGCATTGTCAGACATTATAGTTGATAAGTCAGCCAAAAGGTTGTACTATGCTTACACTTAGGGGGTGAGAGACATAGAGAACGACCTTATTGACGAAATCGCCAAAGTCATGCGGCGAAGTGGAAAGACCCAAAAGGATTTCGCGGAGTTCAAGGGCGTGTCGCGCCAATCCGTGAATCCGTACTTCACAGGTGAACGTGGTTTGCTGACTGGAACAGGTGCAGAATTACTTGAATTCCTGGGTGTCACCATCAAACTTGTTCCTGTCAAGCAGGATGCTTAAAGCCTTCCGATACAGGATTTATCCGACCAGGGCGCAGGAAACTATGCTGCTGGAACAATTTCGGCTGTGCCGCAACCTGTACAACTGCGCTCTACAGGAACGCCGGGACGCTTACAAGAAAGCTGGAATCACGGTCACGGGTTACGACCAGATGAAATACCTCAGCGAAATCAAAGAAGCCCTACCCGAATACAAGGGTATTCACTCACAAGTGCTACAGGACGTACTCAAGCGGCTTGATAAGGCATTCAAGGCATTCTTTCGGCGCATCAAAGAGGGCAGCAAGCCCGGTTATCCCCGCTTCCAGGGCAAAGACAGATACGACTCAATCTGCTACCCCCAATCTGGTTTCAGCGTGTCCGACAAGACCGCCTATTTCAGCAAGATTGGGAACATCCGCATCCGTCTGAGTAGACCGCTGGAAGGCAAGGTCAAAACCGCCACCATCAAGCGTGAAGGCGATGAATGGTACGTCAGCTACGTGTGCGAGGTAGAAGCCCAGCCCCTACCCGCTACGGGTCAGGCGGTGGGCGTGGACGTGGGTACGACATGGTTTGCCGTCACCTCCGATGGTGAGTTTGTAGAGAACCCCCGGCACTACCAGAAGGCTATGAGGAAGCTACGAACTGCTCAGCGTGCGGTTGCACGCAAACCGAGTAAACGCAGTAATCGTAGAAAAAAAGCAGTCAAGCGGGTTGCCAAGATTCACCGCAAAGTGTCTCGGCAACGGCTGGACTTCCATCACAAGACGGCAAACAAGCTCATCCGAGAGAATGATTTGATTGCTCATGAGGA
>JAGLBF010000044.1 GCA_018260375.1 Deinococcus sp. | reverse complement strand
GGCCTGCGTAGTCGTCATAGCCCTATTTTACCACTTTTCGGATATGGTCTAAGTCCCTGCTCCATCGTCACAAGGTAATGTGGTGGCGGGGCGAGCTTGTGGGTTCATCAGGGGCCTTATTCTCAAGCTGAGTTTTTGAGCTTCAGTGTTTTAGATTCAGCGCCCTTTATACTCATGGGCATGAGAAACTTTACAGGACGCATAGGCGGCGTAACGGCGGGTTATGACCTGAGTGCCAACTGGGACGGCGAGAGGCTACACGGGCGTATCGGCGGGGTGATTGAGGGCAAAGACATTGACCTGCGCCTGAGCAGCGGTGGGGAGATTTCAGGACGCGTAGGCGGAGTGGTTGTGGGCTTTGACGTGTCGGGACATCTGGCTGAAGATACCCTTGAGGTGCGCCTAGGCGGGGCTATTGCGGGCGACAGCGTGCAGTTACAGCGCAGCGACGATCAGATTACGGGCCGCTTTTCGGGGCGCTTTTCGGGTAAGTCGCTTCAGGCGCAGCTGACAGGCCAGCAACTGCACGGGCGCATTGGCGGCGTGATCAAAGGCAAAGACGTGCATTTGCAACGGCCTGACAACATGCCCGCACTGCTGTCGGCGCTGGCCGCTCTTTGTGCCTATAAAGCGCTGGAAGACGAGCAAAAGAGTGTAGAGCTTACAGGGAATACCGATGATTAGGCCGCGCCTAGAACCACCCCAGCGAGCTCACCGCGCCCACAGGCTGTACACCACCTTGCCCGCTATGTCTTTGGCACTGACTGCTCCGTAAAAGCGCGAGTCTACACTTTCGCCCAGTTGCCTGTTATCGCCCAGTACATACACATGCTCAGGCGGCACGGTCACAGGGTCTTCATCTTGAGCCGCGTCGCCGCTGGCATAGCTTTCATTTAGGCGTTTGCCGTTGAGCCATACCGCACCGTCATGCAGGGCGATGCTGTCGCCCGGCAGCCCAATCACCCGTTTGATGTTGTAAGGGCGGTGGCGCAGGTCTTGGCCTGCCACACTGAAGGTTTGCCAGGCATATTCACTCTCAGCAGGCGCCTTAAAGATAACGATGTCGCCGCGCTGATACGGCAGCCCTGTTAGTCCCCAGGCGTGCAGCCAGCGCGAATATTTGACGAGCCACAGCGCCTGCCCCGTATGCAAGGTGGGGTTCATGCTGTTGCCATCTACCCGCGCCACCGTACCCACAAAGGTAGTGACAACCCAGAGCAGCAGCAACGGCAACACCACCTCCTGCCGCAGGCGTTGCCAAAGGGGGGGCTGAGCAGGAGGCGGAACGGGAAGCACGGTCATCCGTCTTTAGTCTGAGTGACCTCGGTTTGACGGAGGTGAGTGGGCTCAACATACACCTGGTGAGTGGCTGGCGCTTGGCTAAAGTGCCGCAGCACGCTCGCCGCCATAACTGTGCCTGCAAGCGCACACAGCGCCCCCCAGATAAACGCCGCCCCAGGAAAGTGCCACGCTGAGCCGCCATTAAAGTAGGCGTAGATGGTGGTAGCGATGACGGGCCCGACCACCCCCACCAGGCTGTTGAGGCTAGCGATAGCGCCCTGCACGCGCCCCTGCTCGCTGTTGGGTACTTGTCGGCTGATCAGGCCTTGCAGTGCAGGCCCTGCCAGGCCGCCTAATGCACCGACCAGCAGCGACAGGTAAAGCGTAGTGCTGCTGCGGGCCACACTGAGCATCACAAACTCGGCGGCCGCAAAGAGCAGGCCCACAATGATGGTTTTTTTCTCGCCCAGCAGCTTGATACTGCGGCTGATCAGACCGGCTTGCACCACGGCTGACAGCAGGCCGTAGACCGCCAGGGCCACGCCGTTTTGTTTGGTCGTCCAGCCCAGCACTTGCTCGGTGTACAGCACCCAGATGGCAAACATTACCTGGTTACTCAGCCCCAGCAGCACAAAAGCCCCCGACAGGCTGCGGATAATGGGGTACTGTCCAAAGGCGGCGAGCGGCGTAAAGGGGTTAAGGTCACGGCGCCCCAACCGCACCCCGCGCCTGTCAGGGGTGAGCGATTCGGGCAGCACAAAGTAGCCGTAGAGCATGTTGAGTAGCGAACAAAAGGCCGCGAATAAAAAGGGAATGCGCAGCCCATAATCGCCCAATAACCCCCCCAGCGCTGGCCCCAGCACAAAACCCAGCCCAAACACAGCGCCCAGCCGCCCAAAGTTTTTAGAGAGGTTTTCGGGTGTAGAGATATCAGCAATGTAGGCGTTCGCCACCGTGAGACTCGCCCCCGTTACCCCCGCGATAATGCGCCCCACAAAGAGCCAAGCCAAACTGGGCGCGGCGTACAGCAGCAGATAATTCAAGCCCATACCCAGCATGCTCAGCAGCAAAATAGGGCGGCGACCATAGCGGTCTGAGAGGCTTCCCAGTAACGGCGAAAAGATAAACTGCATCACGGCGTAAAGGGCCATCAACCAGCCGATAGACCGCGCCCCAGCCGTAGGCGAGCCAGCCAGTTCTTCAACCAACTGGGGCAAAATGGGAATGATAATACCAATGCCCATCACATCTATCAGGGCGGTGAGCAAAATAAAAAAGAGACCTGCTTGCGGGCGCTGCATAAGGGGGATGATAGAGGCTTGTGGCTTGAGGTGTGTTATACGGATTCCGACTGAATCATGTTGAACACGAGGTAAGAGCAGGCCAGCAGGCGCAGGAAAAAGTAACGACCTGATGTCATCGGAATCCGTATAAGGCGACAAACAGCGGGTAAACGCTAGAACCATTTTTGAGGCCAGCAGCGAACAAAGTTGATAACCAACTGCTGACCGGTTCACGCGGTGCCCACTGGTATCATCTAGCTCATGACCCGTCCTGCCCGACCCAGCCGCAAGCGTACTTTTGGTGTCTATATAGGCCGCTTTGAGCCGCCACACACCGCACATTTGTTGGTGATGCAAGAGGCGCTGACCCAGGTACACAAGCTGATTGTGGTGATCGGCTCGTCGCGCAGCGCACGCAACACCAAAAACCCCTTTACCGCCGGTGAGCGCCAGCACATCATCACCCAAATGCTGGCTGACGCAGGCATTAAACCTTCACGGCTGCTGTTTTTACAGGTGCGCGACTACTTTTACAACGAGTCGCTGTGGCTCTCAGAGGTGCAGAGACTTGTAACGGCCCACACGCACGGCAGCAGTGACATTGCGCTTATAGGCCACCTCAAAGACGACAGCAGCTACTATCTGCGGTCCTTTCCTGCCTGGGAATTTTTACCCACCCATGTGGAAAGCCCGCTGAGCGCCACCGACGTACGCAAAGCCTACTTTGAAAATGATCTAGACCGGGTGCGGAGCATGGTACCGCCCGCCATACATGCCTTTTTAGATGAGTTTGCCCGCACGCCCGACTTTGCCACCTTACAAGACGAATACCGTTACCTAGCGGCCTACCGCGAGTCATGGCAAGGCTCACCCTACCCTGTGGTGTTTGTGACCACCGACGCCGTGGTGATCAGAAGCGGTCACGTGTTGCTGGTCAGGCGGGCCGAGCAGCCTGGACTGGGGCGGCTGGCGATGCCTGGAGGCTTTTTAAATGTCAAACAGACCCTGCTGCAGTCCTGCATCCGCGAAGTGGTTGAGGAAACAGGCCTGCAAGTCCCCGAACTGGGCAGCTACCTGCGGGCCCAGGCGGTGTTTGACTACCCTGACCGCAGCCTGCGCGGGCGCACCGTGACCCATGCCCACCACTTTGATCTAGGCATAGGCCAACTGCCCATGCTTAGACCTGGCACCGACGCGGCAGAAGCCCTGTGGATGCCGCTGAGCGAAGCCCTCGCCGCCCCCGAACTCTTTTTTGAAGACCACCACGCGATTATTGAACACTTTGTCATGCGCGGCTGAGGACAGAGACGGGTAGTAGATGATACGGATTCCGATTGATTTGGCGTACTTCCGAATCAATCAGGGCGGATGCGAGTGGGAACAGCATACGGACTGCGCTAAATTCCACCACAGACGGAAAAGCGCCGCCTGCGGTTCCATACCGCGCAGTCCGTATGACAGGTCATGGTCGGTAGATGATAGAAAAATCTGAACGTAGCCTTCTACAGCGGCAATAATCCACTGCTAATAATCTAGCGCCAATAATCCAGGGTCGCTATCTGGTTCTCCTCACTGTTCTAATAATCTATTGTGTAGATTATGAGTAGTGCCAGAGGAGGCTAAATGTCCTATTCAACCCCACCTACACTGCTCACCCCCTACCCGCCGCACAAGGTCGCGGGCGTGCTGTTTGGCGCAGCTTACGGCGACGCGCTGGCGGCCCCGACTGAATTCATTCGCAGTGCCGCGCAGATTCGAGCGACCTTTGCGCCCAGTGGCCCGACTGACATCCACACGGGCCATGTCACCGACGACACCCAGATGATGCTGGCGGTAGGCCGCGCCCTGCTGGTTTCGGGCGACATAGATAACTTGGCCCAGAAGTTGCGCCGCGAATTTATCGCCTGGCTGCACGCCCCCGACAACAACCGCGCCCCTGGCATGACCTGCTTGCAAGCCTGCCGCGCCCTGGAGCATGTCCAAGCAGGTGGCAAGTGGCAAGAGGCCACCGTTCACGGCTCCAAGGGCTGCGGGGCCAATATGCGTGTGCAACCTGTGGCCTTCGTGGCGAGCGCTGAGGCGCGGGCGGGCGCGGCGCAACTGCAAGCGGCCCTCACGCACGGTCACCCCACGGCGCTGGCGGCGGCTGACCTAACCGCCCAGACCATTTATCTGCTGCTCACAGGCACTGCGCCCACGCAGCTTTTGCCTGCGCTACGCAGGTACATTGCCTCTCAACGCGCGGTGTACCACGAGGACTGGCTAGGCGATCTGTGGAAGTGGGGCGGCGACACTCCACACAACTTTATTGCACGCGGCTGGGACGAATGTTCGGGTGTGCTGGAACGGGTACAAGCGGCGCTGGGCCTTATTCCTGCCGAGGCCGACCCCTGCGACTTTACGGGCGAAGGTTGGATTGCCGAAGAAGCCTGGGCCACCGCGCTCCTGTGTTTTTTGCTCACGCCAGACGACGCGCCCAAAACCCTGCGCCGCGCCGCCACTACCAAAGGTGACAGCGACTCACTGGCCTGCCTCGCGGGGGCTTTTGCGGGGGCTTACCTGGGCGTGGACGCCTTTCCCGCCGAGTGGCACGGGCGAATTGAGTACGCCGAAGAATTAGAACGGCAAAGTAAGGCATTTGGAGGTAGACAGTGACGTATACCAGCGAAAATAACCCTCTGCGCGTGGTTTGGCTGGGTGAGACGCCCGCGCTGGGCCTCACCATCGCCCCTGGCAAAGTCGGCACGATAAACGGCAAAACCCACCGCCGCGACCTGCAGGCCGACCTAGAGGCAGTGAAGGAGGCGGGCGCCGACGTGCTGGTCAATCTGATGGAAACAGACGAAATGGAACGCTGGCAGATGGGGAATTACTTCACCGGAGCCCAGAACGTCGGCCTGGAAACGGTGCATTTTCCCATCCGTGATATGGATATTCCTGACGACAGCGCGGCGGTGCGGGCGCTGGTAGAAGCGCTACACCACCACCTCAACGCCGGAAAAAAGGTGGTGATTCACTGTCTGGGCGGGTTAGGCCGCAGTGGAACGGTAGCCGCCTGCCTGCTGACCGAAAACGGCTTCAGCGCCCGCGAAGCAGTTCGGCTGGTGCGCCTGTTTCGTGAGGGCGCTATTCAAACCGGGGCGCAGGAAAACTTTGTGCATACCTACGCCAATAAGGGACAATAAACCATGTCAACCCTCAGCGACCATAACCTGATTCTAGACACCGACTCTTACAAATCAAGCCACTTTTTACAGTACCCCTCAGGCACCACCCGCCTGTTTAGCTACCTGGAATCGCGCGGCGGGCGCTACCCTGTGACGCGCTTTTTTGGCCTCCAGTACATCCTGGACAGGTATTTGACGCGGCGGGTGACGGCCGCCGACGTGGAGGAAGCCCGCATGCTGATTGAGGCGCACGGTGAGCCCTTTCCGTATGACGGCTGGATGCGAATCGTCAACATACACGGCGGCAAACTCCCGCTGGAAATCCGCGCCGTGCCGGAAGGAACGCTGGTACCGATTCACAACATCCTGATGAGCTGCACCAATACCGACCCAGAACTGCCCTGGCTGCCCGGCTGGTTTGAGACGATGCTGATGCGGGTGTGGTATCCAACCACCGTGTGTACCCAGAGCTGGCACATCCGCGAAATTATCCGTAAGGCACTCGAAGAAACCTCGGACAATGCCGCCGCCGAACTGCCCTTCAAGCTGCATGACTTTGGCAGCCGTGGTGTGAGCAGCCGTGAAAGCGCGGGCATTGGCGGGCTGGCACATCTGGTCAATTTCCTGGGCACAGACACGTTAGAAGCCCTGCGGGTGGGGCGTAACCACTACGGCGCGGACATCGCCGGATACAGTATTCCCGCCGCCGAGCACAGCACCATCACCAGCTGGGGCAAAGCTCATGAGGTAGACGCCTACCGCAACATGGTGCAGCAATTTGGCAAGCCGGGCGGGATTTTTGCCGTGGTGAGCGACAGTTATGACCTCAAACACGCCATCAACGTGCACTGGGGCGAAACGCTGCGCAAAGAGGTAGAAGAAAGCGGCGCGACCCTGGTGGTGCGGCCCGACAGTGGCGACCCCCCCGCGATGGTTCGCCTGGCGGTACACGCCCTCGCCGCCAAGTTTGGCACCACGGTGAACCGTAAGGGTTACCAGGTGCTGAAGCATGTGCGGGTGATTCAGGGCGACGGCATAGATGAGCAGACCATCACTCAAATCCTGCAAAACCTGCTGGTAGACGGCTTTAGCGCCGAAAATGTGGCGTTTGGGATGGGCGGGGCGCTGCTGCAACGGGTTGACCGCGACACCCAGCGCTTTGCCTACAAAGCCAGCGCGGGCGTGGTGGGCGGCGAGTACCGGGGCATCTACAAAGATCCGGTGACTGACCCCGGCAAGCGCAGCAAAGACGGCGTGCTGGATTTGGTGGAAGAGCATGGCCGCATGGTGACGCGGCAGTACCGCACCTTCGACACTGATTTCCCAGGCTCGCTGATGCGCGTGGTGTACCGGGATGGCGAGTTGCTGGTGAGGGACGGGCTGGAAGAGATTAGGGGGCGGGGGTGAACGGCTGGAAGACCAACCAAGCGCCACAAGCTAAAGAATATGGTGCAAACATCTATTTTTTAGACCATAAAGAATCTACCGGCCCAGCAACTGCCGAGGAAATCAAGATTTTCCTGATAGAACATTTTGAGGCCGCCTCATCTGTCGACATGTTCTGGGGAAGGGAAGCCTTGAGTCTTGGAGAGTTCATGGTCTGGCTGAATGAAACGCGGGCTTTCATAAGCACTCCGGAAAATTAGTTATAAGTATATCTTTTTAGATTGCCATAGGTCAGACAACTAAGGCAATCAGAGTACAACGAATTAAACGGAATCCGTATCATACGCTTGGACGAGCACTGTGAGCATTACGCCTTCGATCACAGGATTTCATCCGACCTTTCACAAGGAGCAGAAATTTTTCCAGATGTTGGACAGCCGGGTTTTGGTAGAGAGATCTATACCCAGGACTTTGACCGCACTCTCAGCAAAGTTCAGGCTCTGGCTGCGGCACTTCACTGGCTAGAAACGGGCGACAAGTTAGAAAGTTTGATGTGGAGTTGAAATGACTAATCCCAATTGGCTCCAAACCCTATTCCCTGACAACGCTCAGCGCACGCTGCCCTGGCCCCCCGTGGGCGAAACGGTCACGCTGTACCGTCCCACTGGGTTACATGAACTCCAATTGGTGGCCCAGTCCGGCTGGCGGCGTTGGCCTGGACGCTTACCTGACCAGCCAATTTTTTACCCAGTGTTGAACTTCGAGTACGCCGAAGAAATTGCTCATGACTGGAACGCGAAACGGAATAGCCCGCCTGTTGGTTTTGTGACGGCTTTTGAGGTGCGCTCTGATGTGGCGATCCGTTATGAGATTCAAGTGGTCGGTGAGGAGAACAAGCATCAGGAACTCTGGATTCCAGTCGAGGATTTAGATGCGTTCAACGAGGCCATTGTGGGACAGATTCGCGTACTGGCGCATTATTTGGGAGATGGCTGCTCAATGAAAATAGATGCAATTACGCATTTGCCCGCTGATCTATCCGTTTAGTCCTCATTTCCGCCAGTCCACCACGTTTAGCCCCACCGCAAAGGGTGACCCTGCAAGGTGGCATTTTCCAAGTTGTCATTCACTGACTGGTAGGTACTGCGATTAAATAAAAACCTACCCGTTTGAATCGCAATGAGCATGTCCCCGGCGCTATACCTGCCTTCTCCCCTCTCGCCACCTACAGCGCTGCGGCCACCTTCTCAAAGGCGGCTGGCACGGCTGGCCTGCCCTCGCCGCTGGCCCAGGCAAAGCGCAGGTCGCGCAGCCTGCTGGGTTCGTGCTCGGCAGCTACGCCCATGCCCAGGGAAAAAAGGGGGCGGTAATCTTGCGGCGCGGTAAGCGCCTTGCCGCCAAAGCTGGCAAATACGCGCTCTACTTCACGCTGGTGTCCGAAATGCAGGGCGTGTACCATGTCGCCCTCCTCCCACACAAAGCGGGCCTGCGCGGGCGCGTCACTCAGGCGGCCCAGCTTGTTCTGGTGCAGGACATAGGGCGCGGGCCGAAGTCGCAGGGTCACACTCAGCACCTCGCCCAGCACACCAAAACTGCCCACAAAGGGGCGCGTCAGGTCGTAGCCCTGCACATTTTTGACCACGCTGCCACCCGCCACAATGCGCCGCCCACTGCGCGACACAAAAGTCAGGCCCAGAATATCAGAGGCAAAAAAGAAGTTTTGTCCAAAGCCTCCCCGCACCACCAGCCCGCCCAGACCCCCAGGCAACTCAGCCGGCACAAACGGGGGCAGCAAGCCCGCAGGCAGCGCTGCATAAATGTCAAGCAGCGGCGTGTCTGCCGTAGCAGTAAGCGTCTGGTCACTGGGCGAGAGATGGAGTACGGGCATGAAAGCTCCTTTTGGGAAAGGTAGGGTTTAGGCGGTAAAAAAAGACGCTGAAAAAAAGAGACTAAGTGCTTATGGCTATACCCGTTTGGACGCTGAAGTGTTGAGCTGCTAGGCCGCGCAACACGCCCGACCTCACCATTCAGGCAAAATCTTGCCCGGATTGAGGCTCAGCGCGGGGTCAAGGGCGCGCTTAATTTGCCACAGGGCTTCTAAATTACTGCGGTCTAAGGCGTCAAGCATAAAGTCGCGTTTCATGGCCCCGATGCCGTGCTCGCCGCTTAGTACGCCGCCGCAGCGCAGCGCGACCAGGGCAATTTGGTGGGCCAGGTCGTGTACTGCCGCTTCGCTTTCGTGGCGCGGATCAAAGAGGATATTGGGGTGCAGATTGCCGTCACCAATATGCCCAAACTGCGCCACATTAAAGCCTGTGGCCTCGCTGAGCGCCCTGATTTCGCGCACCACTTCAGGCAGTCGCGAGCGCGGCACTACGATGTCTTCATTCATCCGCTTGGGGCGAATACGGCCCAGCGCGGGCGATATGCTGCGCCGAGCCTGCCACAGCGCCGCCGCCTCCAGGTCGTTGGCAGCGCGGCGCACCACTGCTCCGTAGGCCTTACACGCCTGCTCTACCAGGGCCAGCTCAGCCTCTACGGTCTCTAGGTCATCGCCGTCGGTGTCTACCAGCAGCAGCGCCTCAGCTTCACGGGGCAGGCCCAGCGCCAGGTAATCTTCCACGGCCCCGATACAGATTTTGTCCATAAACTCCAGCTTGCTCGGCACCGCGCCCGCTGCAATCGCCTGTGACACAGCTTCAGCGGCCTGTCCCACCTCGGCAAAGTGGATCATCAGGGTGCGGGTGTATTTGGGCGGCGTGACCAGGCGCAAGGTCGCCTGGGTGATAAGCCCCAGGGTGCCTTCAGAGCCGATCAGAAGCCCCGCCAGGTCATACGCGCCGCGCTCTAGCTGGTGAATGTCGCCGTCAGCGTCCACCACTTCTAGCGCGTGCACATAATCGCCGCTGACCCCGTACTTAAAGCACATCGGCCCGCCTGCGTTTTCGCCCAGGTTGCCGCCGATGGTGCTGGTACGCAGGCTGGCGGGGTCGGGCGGATACACCAGGCCGTACGGCTTAGCCGCCTCGCTAACCGCCAGGGTGATGACCCCAGGCTGCGCCACCGCCTGTTGCTGAAGGGGGAAAATATTCAGCTGTGTCATGCGGGTAAAGCTGATGACCACGCTCTCTTGTAGCGGCACAGCCCCGCCGCTCAGTCCACTCGCCGCCCCGCGCCCAACGACGGGGATACCCGCACGGCGAGCCAGGCGCACCGCCGTTACCACGTCTTCAGTTGTTTCGGGCAGCACCACAGCAAGCGGCGTTTGTCCAATGAGAATCGCGTCATAGCGGTAGTTGAGGCGCTCACCCACACCGCTAAGCACCTTGGTCGGCCCCAGCAGGGCGCTCAGCTCGCCAGCCAGGGCATTAGGCTGGGGATGATAGGTAGAAGGATAAAGGCTTGAAGAATTAGAGGACATCTTGGCTCCTATACAGTGCGGCTCAGGGCTTTTGGATGTACTGTACACCTGAAGAATGGACATTGACCAAAGCAGAAAAGTAGTCGCTTTATGGTAGAGATTTACCGCCAGTTACAGTGCAATGTTGGGCAGTGTCACACCAATGAGCTTACCTGTTTAGTATTCTGTGGAGACTTCTCAATACAGGGAGATAATTTACAGACTCACTCGACCGACTTATGTACAGCACGGTAAGAAGTTTTTGAGTCATCACATCTCAATCGGCTTTGGGGTGCTTTACTCTACTGCCCTTCTTGATGAGTTACAGCTTACTCAGTTACAGCTCTCCCCGGTAGGCCATATCCAGTATCTCAATGGTGTGATAAATAGGCACGGGGCTCCCCTGTTGGCGCAGGTGACTTTGGATTTGGGTATGGCAGCCGATGTTGCCACTAGCGACCATATCAGGGCGGGCAGAGAGAATATGCTCCGCCTTTCGCGCGCCAAGAGCGGCAGCGAGGTCAGGCTGCTCCAGATTGTAGGTGCCTGCTGAGCCGCAGCACAGTTCGCCTTCGGGGATATTGACCAGCACCACGCCAGGAATCTGCTCAAGCAGGGCACGCGGCTCGGCACGGATACCCTGAGCGTGGGCCAGGTGGCAAGCGTCATGGTAGGCGATGCGCAGCGGCTGACGGGTGGGCATAAAGGGCTCTAGGCCGCCGTCTTCACTGAGACGGGCCAAAAAGGTACTGATATCCATCACCTTGTCTGCCAGCGCCCGCGCCGCCGCCTCTTCGCTGAGGCCGTGCATCACTTCGGGGTACTCCTGCAAACCCGCGCCGCACCCCGCCGCGTTAGACACAATGGCGTCATACTGCGCAGGGTCAAAGGCGGCCAGGTTACCGCGCACCAGCCGCAGCGCCTCAGCGCGAGCGCCCGTGTGTAGGGCCGCCGCGCCGCAACAATTTTGTCCGGGCGGTATCACCACCTCTACCCCGTTGCGGGCAAGCACACGCAGGGTAGCTACATTAAAATTAGGAGCTAGGGCTTGCTGGGCGCAGCCGATCAGCAGGGCGACGCAGGCACGTTGTTTGCCTTGTGCGGGGGTATATTCGGGCAGGCTGACCATAGGCGGCACATGCTCAGGCAGCAGGTCAAGCGGCGACTTGAGGGCGGTGGGCAAGGCGGGGCGCAGCGGCTTGGCATACTGGCCTAAGCGGGCTGCCACACTAAAGAGCTTGGGTGCGGGCAGGGCCTTGAGTATGACGTAGCGCTTGGCTTTATCCAGCGGTGTGCGCTCACGCTGAGGCTCGCTCCAGCCGCGAAAACTGGTGATCAGTTCGCCGTACGCCACGCCACTGGGGCAGGCCGTGACACAGCCCATGCAGCCCAGGCAGCGGTCAAGGTGGGGGGCCGCGTCTGCCAGTGGCAGGTGACCTTCCAACACCTCCTTCATAAGGACAATGCGCCCGCGCGGGCTGTCCATCTCGTCACCCAGCAAGGTATAGGTGGGGCAAGCAGGCAAGCAAAACCCGCAATGCACGCAGGCATCTACGGCGTGAGCCATAATTTCGCCTTGCGGCCCAAGGGCCTGCACGGGAATGTCGTTGTTCATGGCTTATAGCATAGAGGTTGTGGGTGAGCTTGTGGCAGGTCATACGGACTGCCGCTCCATTCCACCACAGCCGGGAAGACACCGCCTGCGGCTCCATACCGCACAGTCCGTATGCTGTTCCCACTCGCATCCGCTCGGATTGATTCGGAAGTACGCCAAATCAATCGGAATCCGTATCACCTGCAAAAAAGCAGGGCAGACACTCCTGCAGACTGCGCTCCATTCCAGCACCGCCGGAAAGGTACTGCCCGCGCCACTGAGAAATGCAGTGCGTACTTGTTCCTGCGCTCCGCTCCTTACCGCCTCACCTTCTTGCCCAGGCTCAGCACCTCTACACCGTAGCCCGCCGCCTGATACAGCTTACGGGCACGTTCGTTGGTGGCAAAGACGTGTAACCGGATGTGGCTCAGGCCCTGTGCGGCGGCCCAGGCTTCGGCGTGCTGCAGCAGCGCTTGCCCCAGCCCGCGCCCTTCGGCCCACTCAGCCAGCGCCAGGTCAGCTAGGTAAGCGTACGGTTTGCCAAACAACGGGCGCTCAGTTTCTACCCGCACAAAACCCGCCCGCTTCGCTTGTCCGCCCTCCTCTACCCAAGCAATCAGCAGCGCCGTGTCAGGACTCGCTTCGGCAAGGGCGGCCAGCAGATTTTGGGCCGCGCCCGCCATCACCGCGCCCTCGTCATGGCCCGCAGGCAAGGCAAAACTGACAAAGCGGGGCAAAAGCGACTGTAAAAATCCCAGATCATCACGGGTAGCCGGGCGAACGGTGAGGGTCATGTAGGGCATGCTACAGGAGGAGGGAAGGCGGGCGGTGAATGGTCAAGGTTGGGGGACCAGAAAAAGTATTCGGACTGCGAGATAGGAAAAGTTAGGAAAAGTACGGAGCGCACACTCTATATAAAACACCCCCACTCACCGTAGAGGCTGGTCTAATACGGATTTCGCGGTATGGAGCCGCAGGCGGCGCTTTTCCGACTGTGGTGGAATGGAGCGGCAGTCCGTATAACCTGTATCATCCACCGCCCGCCCTGGCACTGCTACACTCGCGTATGACCTGGCTCATTCCTATCAACATTGCCGAAGATGGCCAAGCGACCTTTGATCACTTTTTGACTGATTTGCAGCGCCAACTGCAAGACCCCAACACCCACCGCGCCGAGTTGGTGCGCGAGTTGCTGGCCCAGACCATGTACGGGCGCACCTATGCCGAGCTTCTGGGCCACCTGCCGGTTGTTGCCCTCAACCTCGACCCGCGCAACATCACCTTTGAGGCCGAATATTACATGGCCACTGACCAGACCCGCTTTGCCCAGGTCAAGCCGCTGCTGTGGCTGTGGAAAAACTTAGATCTCACCCCGCTGGGCCAAAACCCCGCTTTTGGCATTGCGCTGCGGCGTGTGTTGGCGGGCTTTATCTTTAAGAAGGTGGGCAAAAACTTTAAATGCTGGCAAAATGTAGAGTTTAGCGTCGGCTATAATATGGAAGTAGGCGACGAAGTTGTGATTCACCGCCACGTGCTCTTAGATGATATTGGCGGTATAGAGTTACATGACGGCGCTTCGGTCAGCGACTATGTGAATATTTATAGCCATACCCACAGCGTGATAGACGGACCCGATGTGACCCTTAAAAAAACGGTCATTGGTCGCGGCGCACGCATCACCTACCACTCCACTATTTTGGCCGGCAGCGTGGTAAGTGACGATGCGATGCTGGCAACCCACGCTCTGCTGCGCGGCGACATTGCCCCGCACGGCATCGCTATGGGCCTGCCCGCTCGCACCACCCGCTATAAAAGCCGTGACGACGGCGCTAGCGGCCCATACGGCGTAGATTCACGCCACTGGACACACGGCCCAGAGCGCAAAGCCAATCCTCAGTTTCCTGACCCCACGCCCACCCAGACACGTTTGCCCAGTGCTGACGAGTAAGACGGACTCTGATACGTATTCCGATTGATTTGGCGTACTTCCGAATCAATCAGGGCGAATGCGAGTGGGAACAGCATACGGACTGTGCGGTATGGAGCCGCAGGCGGTATCTTCCCGACTGTGGTGGAATGGAGCGGCAGTCCGTATTACTCGTTCGTTATTTAGTGAGTGATGGTCAAGATTTTGGAGACAACAGCACTGGTATTACCGCTGGTATCAGTCGCTTGAGCCGTTACCGTTAAACTGCTGATAAGGTTTAAAAGGCTGGCCTGTGTACCTAAAGTCGCAGGCGTAATAGTATAGCTATAGAGGCCTTTGCTATCTGGTGTGATGTTACCCAGATTAAAGACCTGTCCGTTAACATCCAGGGCCAAGGTGACAACCTTAATACCTATGTCATCAGTCGCCATACCGCTGACCGTCACCGAAGTCCAGGCGTTGCTGTTGATGGTCATAGGATTAATATCCAGCGTGACTGTGGGCTTGGTGGTATCTGCTGGTACCACTGGAATACTGATAGTGATGGGCTGACTGCTTTCTGCGCTCTGACCGCTGGTATCTACGGCCACGGCCTTGATAGTGTGCGTGGTGCCGTTATCGGCTGCGCTGTAAGTCACTGTGGTGGTGTAAGGCGCGGCGGTGACACTTTTGACCAGAGTGCCGTTGTCATAAAAATCAACCTGCCGAATAGCTACGTTATCGGTGGCAGTAGCGGTGATCGTCACATTGCCTGCCGTGGTTACTGGCGTAGTTATCGGTGCCAAAGTGACTGTAGGCTTGGTGGTGTCTGGTGCCACTGGAATACTGATAGTGATGGGCTGACTGCTTTCTGCGCTCTGACCGCTGGTATCTACGGCCACGGCCTTGATAGTGTGCGTGGTGCCGTTATCGGCTGCGCTGTAAGTCACTGTGGTGGTGTAAGGCGCGGCGGTGACACTTTTGACCAGAGTGCCGTTGTCATAAAAATCAACCTGCCGAATAGCTACGTTATCGGTGGCAGTAGCGGTGATCGTCACATTGCCCGCCGTGGTTACTGGCGTAGTTACCGGTACCAAAGTGACTGTGGGCTTAGTGGTGTCTGGTGCCGAGCCGCCGCAGCCTGCCAGCAAAAGGCTTAGACCGAGTAACCCTATTCCAAAATACTTATTCATATCTTTCTCCTTGTGTACTGGGTAGGCCTAGAGCAAACAAGCCTAGCCAGTGCGTTCAATTGGTGATAGTCATAAGTATAAATGATTTACCAATAAATTTTATGCGGTTAAACCTTTATCTAAATCAGGTTTTAGCGTCAGAAAGTGGATAATGATATGGATTTGTCGCTTTATAGGCCTTGTGCTGGCCTTTTTTTATGGCGCTCTTCACAAGGATCAAGTCGCAATCCGTATTAGCGCCCGCGCAAGGTGCCTTGTACCGCACTCATAAACTCGGCGCGGGTGCGCGGGTCACTGCGAAACAAGCCGCGCATCGCCGACGTGGTGGTGCTAGAGTTCTGCTTTTGCACACCCCGCATCGCCATGCACAGGTGCACACCTTCCATCAGCACGGCGACGCCTTTGGGCGCGAGCAACGCCTCGACCGCGTCAGCGACCTGGGTGGTGATGCGCTCCTGCACCTGCAAGCGGCGCGAGTACAGGTCAATAATACGGGCAAACTTGCTCAGGCCCAAAATGTGCTTGTCCGGGATGTAAGCGACGTGCGCCCGCCCATAAAACGGCAACATGTGGTGCTCGCACATGGAATAAAACTCAATGTCTTTAACAATCACCATTTCACTGCCCTCGGCAGCAAAAATAGCCCCGTTGCTCACCGCGCTCAGTGTTTGGGTGTAACCATTGGTCAAAAACCCCCAGGCTTTGGCCACCCGTTCAGGCGTTTTTAACAGGCCCTCGCGCTCAGGGTCTTCGCCGACAGCGCTCAGCCATTCGCGGGTGAGGGGAACAAGAGGGGAAGAGAGGGAAGGCGCAGAAGAATCGGCGGGGTCATGGGTCAAGAGGAGCTCCTGCTGAGAAAGAGGTTGACGGTTTATACGGTTTATGGCTGCTATCAGAAGTTGCTAGGAAAAAGCATTGGGGCGCTTGAGCGTGCGTTAGCTATCCGTATGGTCGTGTATCCATATGGTCATGTACCCGTACACTCAGATATTCAGCCGCCCTTAGCCCCAATGCACTTCGCCGTACGTCTTTTCGCGCTCTGGGCCAGCCGAAAAGATCACGACGGGGCAATTGGTGGTCTCTTCTATCAGGTCTAGGTAGGCCTGGGCTTCAGCGGGCAGGGTATCGCGGCTTTGTGCGCCGTCAGTGGTGGCCCAGCCTTTCATCTCGCGGTAGACCGGCATGCCGGCGGCGTTATAGTTCACCGCCACTTGCAGGGTGTCTATGCCCGCTAGCACGTCCATCTTGTTAATCACCAGGCCGTCCATGCCGTTGACTTCTACGGCGTATTTCAGGAGCGCCAGGTCTAGCCAGCCCACGCGGCGGGCGCGGCCTGTGGTGGTTCCAAATTCGTCCCAGGGCTGCGAGCCGTCACCGCGCAGGCGCTGCTCCATATCGCCCGACAGCTCGGTGGGAAAGGGGCCGTGACCCACGCGGGTATTAAAGGCTTTGGCAACGCCGTATACCTTGTTGATGGCCTTGTGGTTGACCCCCGCCCCCACAATGATGCCGCCCACAGTGGGGTGTGAGCTGGTCACAAAGGGATAGGTGCCGTAGTTGAGGTCTAACAAGGTAGCCTGTGCACCTTCAAACAGCACATTTTTACCCTCACGGATGGCGGCACGCAGCTGCTCACCGGTGTCATGTACAAAAGGTGTCAGCGCGTCACGGATGGGCAGCAAGTACCCTAGCGCGTCACTGACACTGCTCCAGCCCGCCCCAGCCGTAGAGTTGGGTTTGGCCTCTAACAGGTGCTCTACTCGCTGGCGCAGTACCTGTTCGTTGAGCATGTCACCAAAACGGATACCCACGCGGCGAGCACGGTCGGCGTACGCGGGGCCAATACCGCGCCCCGTAGTGCCCACAAAGTCTTTGCGCCCGTCCACATATTTGTGGTGCGGCAATACCAGATGAGCGCGCTCAGAAATCCGCAGCTCTGGTTGGAAACCGCCGTCAATCAGGCTTTGGCGCTCGGCCAAAAACTTTTCGGGGTCAATGACCATGCCATCACCCAGCACGCTGACCGTACGCTGGTGCAGCACGCCGCTGGGCAGGAGGTTCAGCTTAAAGGTTTGCCCACCTGCATTGACGGTGTGGCCGGCATTGGCACCGCCCTGATAACGCACCACATAGTCGGCTTCTGGAGCCAAAAAGTCAGTGATCTTCCCCTTGCCTTCGTCACCCCACTGGGCTCCAATAATTGCAATTCCAGGCATAAAGCTCCCTCTCGCCGCGCACTGACAAAGTTTGCCTGATGAGGTTGGTTATACCCCAACACCACAAGGCAGCGGCGCGCAGCAGCATGGTGCAATATAGAGTGTTACGGCCTGTAAGGGTGAGCCAGCTCATACGGACTGCCGCTCCATTCCACCACAGTCGGAAAAGCGCCGCCTGCGGCTCCATACCGCACAGTCCGTATGCTGTTCCCACTCGCATCCGCCCTGATTGATTCGGAAGTACGCCAAATCAATCGAAATCTGTATCAGCC
>JAGLBF010000043.1 GCA_018260375.1 Deinococcus sp. | reverse complement strand
TCATTCAATCAGAAACGACCTCATTGAATCCGTATCAGACCCTACAAGGACACCAGACTCCACAAGGACACCCCATGCCCACACAACCCCTCATTCACGCGCTGCTGGTGGCCTTGGGCGGCGCACTGGGCGCACTGACGCGCTACGGCCTGGGCTTGCTGGCTACAGCGTGGGGCGGGCGCTGGAGCGATTGGCCCGCCATGACCTTGCTTATTAATGTCAGCGGCTCGTTTGCCCTAGGCTTTATCAGCACGCTGGTGGGGCGCGGTACGCTGCCGCCAGAGGCACGCTTGCTGCTGGGCGTAGGGTTTTTGGGGGCCTACACTACCTTTTCTACCTTTAGCGTCGACGTAGACGGGCTGTTGCTGCGCGGCGAATACGGCAAAGCGGCGCTGTACCTGCTGACCACGGTGGGGCTGGGCCTGCTGGCAGCCCTGGCCGGCCGACTGAGCGGGCTGAGGCTGTGAGTCCTTAGCCTTGCGCCGTATCAGCGCCTCAACCCGACCCATCATCCTGTACGTTTTACCCTCTACCCTCTAGTATGCCCCTATGATCCCCGTACCGACCACCTCGCTCACCCTGCGCGACTTGCTGGCTTATGTTGAGCAGGTGCTGTCACACGGCATCCCTGGAGCAGTGTGGGTGCGTGCCGAAATTGCCGCCATCACTGACCGCCAACACCTGTACCTAGAGCTAATACAAACTGACGCAGGCCGCGAGCTTGCCAAGTGCCGCGCTACCCTGTGGGCCACCGAGCGCTACGCCCTAGAGGGCCGCTTTAGGCGTGCGACTGGTGGCGGGTTTAAGGCGGGTATGCAGGTGTTGCTATTTGTCACGGCTGAGTTTCACCCGCAGTACGGCTTTTCGCTCAATATTGTTGACGCGGCTCCCGAATTTACGGTGGGCGAGGCGGCGCTGAGGTTAGACACCCTGCGCCGTAACCTCAGCGCCGAGGGCCTGCTGGGACGCAACAAGTACTTTGCGCCGCCCGAAGATTTTACGCGGGTGCTGGTTATCAGTCCTAGGGGAGCGGCGGGTCTGGGCGACTTTCGCCGCGAGCTCGACCAGTTGCAGGCGGCGGGGCTGCTTGATGTGACGTACCTAGAAGCTACCTTTCAGGGCAAAACCGCCGAAAGCAGCTTACTGGCGGCACTTGTACAGGCTCAGGCACTCCACGCCGATCAGCCGGCTGACGCGCTGTTTATCATCCGTGGGGGCGGGGCCACCACTGACCTGGCCTGGCTCAACAGCGAGGCCCTGGCGCGGCAGGCGGCCCAATTTCCTGCGCCGATTATTACCGGCATAGGCCACGCCCGCGACGAAACCATTTTGGATGAACTCGCCGCCGTGCGTACCGACACGCCCAGCAAAGCCGCCGCCTACTTGGTAGGGCGCGTGCTGGGCAGATTGCAAGAGACTCAGTCGCTGTACGCGGGCATCGTGCGCCAAGCCCACCAGGTTCTGCTTGAGGCCCAGCGCAGCACAAAGGCGCAGCAACAGCGGGTACACCAAGCAGCCCAGCAGCGCGTCGACCGCGAAAAGCAGGGCCTGGATAATCTCATGCGGCAGGTGTTGGGGCTCTCGCCGCGCCGCACCCTGGAGCGCGGCTATGTGCTGGCCCGCCGTGAAGAAGGTGAAGTGCTGACCCGTGCCGAACAAGTGACCCCAGGCGAGCGGCTAAGGCTCACGTTCCAAGATGGAGAGGTAGGTGTGATGGTTGATAGTTGATCCGGTCATAAGCATTACGGAAAATTAGTTATAAGTATATCTTCTTAGTTTGCCATAGGTCAGGCAACTAGGGCAATCAGAGTGCAACGAATTAAACGGAATCCGTATGAGCCGCTGCAGGAAGCTTAGCGCCCAGCCGACTTTTGCAGCGCCCAGTCAAAGCTCTTGCCAGCACGCTCTTTCATAGCGGCCACAGCGGCCCAGTCGGGTGTTTGGGTCATGGCCTGGGCCATTTCTTGGGCGCTGGCGCTGGTGGGCAGGTAGGGTGCGCCCGCGTCAGCACAAAAGCCGCTCACTTTGGGGTCGTAGCTCAGGCCCACAAAGGGTACACCGGCTGCCGCCGCCAAAATCAGCGCGTGTAGCCGCACCCCGATCACCTGTTGGCTGGCGGCAATAATGTCAAGCGCCTGCTGCGGGCTGGTGGCGCTCACCATTTGGTCGGCACCCAGGCTGCTCGCCGCGCTGTCGTCTTCGTGGGGATAAAAGCTCAGGGCCACCACCCGTCGCCCCTCAGCTTGCAGCTGGCGGGTCAGGGTCTGTAGCGCACCTAGGCTGTTATGCACGTCGCCGCGCGGGGCGATGACCACCCCGTCTGTGTGATGTCCAGAGGTGGGGGTCAGCAGCAGCGCAGGGTCGCCGCCCAGTCTCGCCATAATACCCAGGTGCGCCAAAGTTTCCAGGCTCTGCTGATCGCGCACAATGGCCCGCACGCCGCCCAGCGCCCCGCCCACTTGCCGGCCGCCCGCTTCACTGAGGGGGCCGATACTTTGGTTAAAGACCACTGTGCGCTTGCCCAGCAGCCGCGCCAAGCGTATAAGGCCCAGATAGTACATCAGGTTGCGCTGGCTGGTCTTGTCCTGCAACAGCCCCCCGCCACCTGAAAGCAGCACATCGCAACTGCTGATGGTGCGGGCCAGGCTCAGCGGGTTCATGCGCGCCGCCGCCTCGCAGCCGTATTGCTGTGCAGTTTGTTTGGGGGTGTGTGACAGCACTACGGGGACGTGTCCTCTGCGCTGTAATTCAGCAACAATAGCCTGAATAATAGCCTCGTCACCCGTGTTACCAAAGCCGTAAAATCCGCTGACGGCTATCCTCACCCGTGTTCTCCAACGTCAACGCGCAGGTCATTGGTCTGAATGGGGCCACTGCGGCCCGCCGCGATAGCGCCTTGCCCGCCGCCCGGCTGCCCAGGTACAGCGCGTACCTTGTCCCAGCTCCAGCCGCCGTAGGTATTCCACATTCTCATTACAAATTGCACCAGCAGCACGGTGAGAATGCCAAACAACAAGCCCGCCAGCAGGCCGATAAAGGCGCGGGTGGCACTGATCAGCAGCGGTGTGTGAAAGTGCGAGAAGGTATTGAGAATGCTGGCTTGGCCCATCACGCCGCCCAAAATAGAGAGCGCCGTCAGGTAGCCAGGCAAAATACCGCTCAGGCCCAGCAATAACAGTGGGTGGCCAAAAACTTCTTTAAAGCGCGGGCGAATAATCGCGTCTTGCAAGTCCTGGCGAATCTTGGCCTCGGTCGCGCTGACCCCCAGCGAGGAGGTGTTCCCGCGGCGCAAAAAGGCCAGCGCAAAAAGCGCCCCGCCCAGACCCATGATCATCAGGTCGCCGGTGGTAAAGGGGCGGCGAAAGAGGTCATAGGCAGTCTTGCGAATATCCTGCCTGGGCAAAAAGCTCAGCGCCACAAGTACGATCGGCACAAGTAGGGTCAGCCCCACGCCCTTAAAGGGGTCAAGGCCCAGCATGCTGTCTTTGTCGGTACCCAGTGCGCTGACAAACAGCACCCCCAGCAAGCTAAAGCCTGTTGCCAAAAACCAGTTGCGCATGCGCTCACGGTGCATCACAGTGCCCAGCGCCGGAAAGGTGATGGCGGCGATCAGCGCAAACGCGGGAAAGGGTTGTAGCCCGTTGATAGCGAGCGCCGCCAGCCCCGCTAGTCCCGCGACCAGCAGCCCCATACGCGGCAAAGGGTAGCTGAGGCCCAGCAATATCAGCGCGGCGAGCGGCCCTAAGACACTGAGCCAGCGCAGTACCGGGCTAGGTTCATAGTTGCGAATAGTGGGCGTGGTGACGGCAATATGGCTGCGCTTGAGTTGTTCGCCCAGGCGAGTCAGAAACGTGTCGGTTTCACCAATGGTGGGAAAGGGGCGCAGGTACAAGATGCGCTGGGTACGCTCGCGGGCGGCGAGGGCATATTTACTGGCGGCTTCTTCGGGTAGCAGGTTATTTTGCCAGGTTGGATTGAGGCTGAACATCCGCGCCGCTACGCGGTCTTCGACCAGTTGAGCCATGCCCTTTTGGTTGATGCCCTCGATGATGGTGGGAATGCGCTTACCCAGGCGTGCTTTTACCGCGTCGATGGCTTCGGGGGTGCGCGCGTCCATGATGGTGTTGCCATTAAAGGAGATAAACGGCACCTGGGGCCAGTCGGCACCCTGATGAATGACGCGCTGGTCGGCGTAGGGGCGGTAGATCAGCACCAGGCCCTGTGCCTTAAAAGCATTGATCTGCTCGTTGTTGGGGCCAGCAGGCAAAAATCTGGGGTCTACTGGCCAGGCATACCAGGTGTCGCCACTCACCCGCACGCGCTCAACTAGGTTCTTAAAGTTATAGCGCCCTCGCAGTGCTTCAACCGTGCCGGGGGTGATAGAGCGCATGTATGACTTTTCTACATCGATGGTTCTGGCCCAGGGGTTGCGCGCTTGCAGCTCGGCCCCAGACAAAAAGTAAGCGTCACCGCGCTGTATGCTCGAAGCCACCACATCCTCATACATCGCCACGCCGTTGACTCCTAGTGAGCGGTAGTGCTTGAGAAGTTGGTCAGGGGTTTGGCCCGTTTCCTTGGCCTGCTGCGACAGCGCGGGGTAGTCCATCACCAGGGCCACCGACTTTTCACTGTTTTCAAAGTTGATACGACTGGCAGCCAGCAACAAGGCTGGTATCAGGCTCAGACCAATGACCCCCAAAAGCAAGCGCGCACTGCGCGGGCGGTGGGCAGGCGGTAACCCCGTGTGCGAGGTGAGCGGGGCGGGTGAAGTGGTGTTGAGCACTTCGGCAATTTCGCGGGCATTCAGGCGTTGTCGGGTCATGGCGTGGTGTCCTCAGCAAGGGTTAGGGAAGCAGGCTTTAGGTAAGCAGCGTGTTGGTTGGTACGCTCAATGGTAGAGCGGATGTGCGCGGCGAGCATGCCCAGCGCAGGCTCATTCATGCCGCCGTGCTGAATAATCACATCGGCGTAGCGCTTGGTCGGCTCTACAAAGCTCAGGTGCATGGGCCGTACAAACTCTAGGTACTGGGCTATCACGCTCTCAGGGCTGCGGCCTCTTTCGCGGGTGTCGCGCTCTAACCGGCGAATAAAGCGCACGTCTGCGTCTGCGTCCACAAACACCTTTAGGTTCATCAGGTCACGCAGGGCTTGGTCATACAGCGAAAAAAACCCCTCCAGCACAATTACAGGGGCACTTCTGAGTGGCTGGGTACACGCCGACCGGGTGTGCTGGGTAAAGTCATAAACCGGCATATCTACGTGCTGGCCAGACAAAAGGGCACGGGCGTGTGTATTGAGCAGAGGCCAGTCAAAGGCGTCGGGGTGGTCGTAGTTGGTGTGCAGGCGACTGGCAAAAGGGATGTGACTTTGGTCGCGGTAGTAGTTGTCTTGGCTAAGCACCGCGACGCCTGCAGCGCCTACCGTCTCTATAACGCGGCGGGTCACGGTGGTTTTGCCACTGCCTGAACCACCAGCTACACCAATAAAAAAGGGCTGTGAGGGGCTCACGCGGCGGCCTGACAATGACAACCCTGCGAACGGCAAACAAACGGCAAAATCATGGGCATAGTGGGTATCTCCAACAAGAGCGGTCTCTCCAAAAACTCAGCGAATGGGCGCGGCCTAAAGCGCTTACTTGTGCTCAGGGTAGCATGTGGCTGTTATGGCTATTTTAGAGAGCATGAGAAGGTTAGCGCAGCTTAAGAAAGGCCCTTGCCTGCGGTCATAATGAGTTGTGTAAAGATTTGTAAGAGTGCAGGCGGTACACTGCCTCTAGAGACTGCCTTGCGGTAGCTGCAAGAAGTGGCGCTCAAGTCAGGGTTTAAGGAGACATTGCATGGAAAATATTGCCCCATTGGCAAGAGTATTAGCAGAAGGAAACGGCCTAGAATGGCAGCAAATCAAAGGCACTGGCGCAGGTGGTCAGATTACTGAAGACGACGTACTGAACCACCTGTCTCTGATCATGAGTGGCGAAATGGAGCCGCCCTCCACGCCCGTAGATCCTGAGCCCAGCCCTGCTGAGCTAGCGACCATCGCCTCTTCTGAAATGCTCAGCCGTGCCGGTGTAGACAGCGACCTGACCGATTTGCTCAAGATGCAAGAAGACGCCCGCGCCGCCCTGAAAGCCCAGGGTGAAGCCACTTCAAGCACCCCCAGCGCCGACGACTTTGAGCTGGATGACGACAGCGAAGACATGGTTGAGCCCGCCGTGCAACCTGCCGCGCAGCAGACGCCAGCCGCTCCTCCCGCGGGCGCCGTAATGGGCGGTATTTTGTCGAGCTTATACAAGCAACAAGATCAGCAGCCAGCCGAGCCGCCAGCCAGCAGTCAACCCGCTGCCTTTGCTGTCCCCGAAGCGCCCGTGCCTGCCTACAACCCTGATTTTTCTGCACCCGTGCAGCAGCCTGCCTACCAAGAGCCTGCCTATCAACAGCCTGCCTACCAGGAGCCAAGTTATCAGGAGCCTGCCTATCAGGAGCAGACTTATCAGGAACCTACGCAGCAGGAACCCGCGCCGCCCGCCTATCAGGAGTACCAACAGCCTGCTGCCCCCTACGGCGCTTCGTCTCCTGCCAGCGGCGAGTGGAAAGGCGTTTACCTGCGCCGCGACGCGAATATTGCCGCCGCCGAAGAAGCCCGCAGCCAGCTTGCCGAAGTGCTGGGTGACCTGCCACTGAGCGTACTGGTGGCCCGCGCCGCCCAAAAATCAGCGGCCAGCCTGGGCCTGAGCAGTGTTGCTATTGCCAACAGCTCTGGTGAAGCGCTCAATGCAAGCCTCAGCGGCGACCTGCGCGCTAGCCTCAGCGGCCTGCACGACGCGGCAACGGGCCGCATGGCTGACCTGCTGGTGGTCAATGCGGGTGAGCTTGACCTAGACGACCTGCACTTTCCCCACGCCGTTACCCTGTCTCTGGGCCGCGTGACTGATGGCAAGGCCGCCCTGAGCCTCAACGGCGACGTCGATCCCCAACAAGGCGCGCGCTTTCTGAGCGACGTTGCTGCGCTGCTGGCTACCCCTGTTAAGCTCCTGGTCTAATAGACTAGGAGAATAGGAACGTTTCATTGAATTTGGCTGACCTTGTTTGTTTAAGGTTGGCCTTTTGTTTTTTATACTGGTTTTGACTTGAATCTTGTTAAAAACATGAAAGAAGGCCAGCAGGCGTAGCAATAAGTACGCGTTTTGCGGTAGAAAAGCACAGAGCAGTGCCTTCCTGACTGTCCTTTCCTGACTGTGCCTGCCTGATTGTGCTGGAATGGAGCGGAATCTGTATGAGCCCCCTGTCCCACTTCACACTCGCCCGCTTACCGCAGAGTATGCTAGGGCCATGACTGTGCCCTTCCCCGAGGCCAATTCGCCCTTGTCCTCCCCACCTTCTGCACGTACTGAAGAGCACTCAACGCCCAGTGTCAACCCCTGCGTCTACCGTTTGGTGGTTACGGCCCTCAATGCACCGCTAGTGCTCAGCGGCGACTACCTTCATGTGCTGGGCCGCGAGAACGTCCCCGCACCTGGGCAAAAGCTGGTGGTGGCAGGAGCGCACGTCTCTATGTTTGACCCCTTTGTTATTGCCAGGGCGATGCCGGGCCACAAGCTGCAATTCATGGCCAAAAAAGAGTTATTTGTACCCATTATGGGTGACATCATACGGGCGGGGGGTACTTTTCCCGTTGACCGCAGTCATAACGACGTGGTGGCGGTACGTACGGCGCTGCGTATTTTGGACAAAAACGGTACGTTGGGCCTCTTTCCGCAGGGTACCCGTGGCGGCGAGGAGATGCACGGCGGCGTGGCCCTTATCGCCCTGCGTGGACGCGCGCCGATTTTGCCTGTTGGCATCAGCAAGCAAGGTCACCGCTGGCTGGTACAATTCGGGCCACTGATAACGGAGCGCAGCAGTATCAAGGATATGACGGCCAAAGTAGGAAAGGAGCTAGCACGCCTGAGCAAAGCACCCTGAGGCAGGGCATACGCACTCCGCCTTATTCCAGCGTAGCGCCAGCTGCCTGCGCCAGTGCAAAAGGCGTATTTTTTCTACGCCCGCTGGCCTTCTTTTAGCTCATATTGAACATGGTGCAAGTCGCAGTCCGTATTAGCCGCCTGTAAGTAGACAGGTATTTATCCAGGGATCTTGACCAGGAGTGCCGCGCCGACTGAGCACCAGACTGGCAAATTGCTGGGTGGTGCTGTATTGCCAGGGGCGGTAGGTCAGCTCAAGCGGCCCAAAAGTCGCCTTTCGCACCGCTACAAGGGGCAGGCTGTTGCGCTTGACCAGCCAGTCACTGATGTTTACGAGGCGATCGGGGCTGATATTAAAGCACTGCGTGGCAATATTGCCTACAAGCTGGGTCAAAATGGTCATTTCCAGTGCCGAAAATTGCAATTTATCGCCCAAGAGCAGCGCAGCGCCTAGGTGCCCGTCACCCGTGGTGTCTATGCCCTGCAGACCCAGGCGCAAGCCTACTGTTCCGAAGAGCAGGGTGGGCATGTTGGGATACAGCGCGTCGGTAACGGTACTCTGGCCCCGAAACAGGCTATCAAACGGTACATCAGCCGCCTGCGCGGCGCTGATCAGACCGCCTAGCCCCAGACAGAGGGCGAGTGGTAACAGCACTTTCATGTTGGTTAGGGTAGCAGCTTGTTTGCTGAGAAAAACCTTGAGCTTCAAATAATCGCCGCCAGAGCAACCGCCCTGGCAAGGTGGCCGCAACCCCGTATAAACAGAGCAAAGCCCTGAAGCTACTGTAAATGTGCAGGTAAACCTGAGACTGTAGTGCTGGACTAGTTTGAGGTTATACGGCTTCCTCTCTGAGTCGTTTCTGATTGTGCCTTCCTAATTGTGCTGGCCTGATTATTTTGCAACAGCACGCAAGCCTTATAAATACTAGATATTAATAAGCTGTTAGATTCTTGTGAGAAAAAGCTATTTATACTTAGAGGTATGAAAAACAACTTACGTATTGCGACTATTGGCCTGCTGTCCGCTGCCTTGCTAAGCGCCTGTGGTGCACCTAACCTGGGGCCACCACAAAATAAAGAGGCTGAACTCATTACAGCAGTTACAGGAACGCTCAACGGCGTAGCGGCAGGTGTAGTTGCCAAAGCCCCCATTGAAGGCCTAGAAGTGACCACCACCACCACCGAAAACGGTCATTTCTCTTTCGCTTTGCCTAATGCGGCCCAAATGGCGCCTGTTTCCCGCAGCCTCAACGATGGGTTTCTCAAAGACTTTAATTGCCAAACCGCTTTGGTCAGCACCGACACTAGCGTTCAAGTATATGCTTTTGGTTCAGTAAATTCAGGTGGGCGCGACTATATGGATATTAAAGCTGCACGCCCTACATTAAGTCCTCAAGCCTCACTGGGAGGCCGTGTTTACCTTTATTCAACTAAGAAGGCTGTTATTACAGGAACCCTCACTTGTAGTCTATCGCCCCTAATCCTTAAAGATATAAGAGCAAATATAAGTGTTAACCCTGGTTGGAATGTCTTGGGGATTGAAGGGAAAAACGGCGGTTTTTCAGCACTGACTACGGTAACTGGCGAGCTATATGGCAGTAAAAAAGATGAAAATAGTGTTTGGTCAAATACCGACCAACTGCGTAGCCAGGCGGGCATATAGTCTCACCCTTAAGCCCTAATCCGCTCTAACAGGGCCGTGTAGCGTTCTTCTTTTTGGCGCTGTGCGGCCTTTTCCCATGCTGAGGCTGAGCCAACCGCCACAAAGCGCTCACGGGCGCGGGTGAGGGCGGTGTATACCAAATTGCGCGAGAGCATCGGCATATGCACTTCGTGTAGCACGCCCAACACCACGGGCCACTCGCTGCCCTGGGCACGGTGTACGGTGAGCGCGTAGCCTAGTTGAAGATTGAACAACTCTGCGCCGCCCAGCTCTACCACATGGCCCTCAAAATCAATCTGGAGTTTGTGACCCACCTCGCGAAGCACCACGCCCAGCGTGCCGTTAAAGACTTCGTTGGCGTAGTCATTTTTGGTCTGCACCACGATGTCGCCCGTACGGGCCAGTGCGTCAGCGATGCGTACCCCGCCTGTGCCTGGGTTAAAAATCCCCTGAAGGTGGTGGTTGAGCGTCTCTACACCCAGCGGCCCCTTGCGCATAGGCGTCAGCACCTGCACCTTGCCTGGGCCGCCCAGCTCACGCACCAGCAGGGCCACGCGCCGCGCACCCTCGGCCGCTTCGGTGGTGACCAGCTGCAACTGTGCACCCTCCTGAGGGGCTTGCCAGTCGGGGGCCTGACCATTAAGCAGGCCGTGTGCCGCCCGAATAATCGGGTTTTGGGCGGCTTGACGGTACACCTGTGTCAGCCGAACGGTGGGGGCAACCTGCGCGGCAGCGTGCAGCGGCAAGCCCGCGTCTATCGGTGGCAACTGGTCTGCGTCGCCCACCAACAGTACCCTCGCCCCAGGTGCCACTGCCGACAGCAAGCTGAGCAAAAGACTATCGCCGCACATGCTGACCTCATCCACAATCAGCAGGTCATAGGGCGCCGGCTCCAGGTGATTATGGCGAAACCCTTCTGGGCCGTAACCCAGCAGGCGGTGAATAGTGCTTGCCGTACGCCCTGTTACCTCTGCCAAGCGCCGCGCCGCTTTACCTGTGGGAGCGCACAGCCCTACCTCTAGCCCCAGCTCTTGGGCAAGATCAGCTACAGCGCGGGTGGTGGTGCTTTTACCTGTGCCAGGGCCGCCCGTGAGTACTACCAGGCGGTTGTGAATCAGGGCTTCTAACACGCTGGCCTGCTCTGCCGATAGCCCCACCGCCGCCCCTGGCAACACCTGCCACTCGCGCTGTGCTGGGGTGTGCAGCAATGTGCGAATGGTGCTCGCCAAGCGCTTTTCATTGCGCAGCACGGCAGGCAAATAGATGCGCTCACCGTCAGCCTTCAGGCGGTTAAGTTCTAGGGCACTGTCTAGGGCTAGCCCGGCCTGATCAGGGGTGACACGCGTGTAGTGCTCAATACCCCGCAAGGCCCGCTCACGCGGCAGATAGCTGTGTCCGCCCTGCTGCACGGCTTGCTGCACGGCGTACACGGCGGCGGCCGTCAAGCGGCGCGGGTCATCCAGGCTCATGCCCTGCTCACGGGCGAGCTTGTCGGCACTCAAAAAGCCAATGCCTTCTACTTCAGTAAGGGTGTAAATATCGGCCTGTAAGCGCTCAGCGGCTCCTTCGCCAAAATACTTGGCCGCCCGCTGGGCCTGTACCATGCTCAGGCCTAGCCCCTGTAACGCAGCGAGCAATCGCCGCTCTCCGCCCTGGGTGCTCCACGACTGGGTCATCTTATGCAGGGTGCTCTGCGTGATGCCAGGCACCTGCAACAGCTTTTCAGGTTCTTCTGACAAGACGTCAAAGGTCTCAGCCCCAAAATGCGACACGATGCGCCCTGCAAGCACCTTGCCTACGCCACCCACCCGCGCCTCTAGATAGGCAGCGATGCCTTCGTTGCTCAGGTCGCTGGGTACTGCCGCAAGCAGCATGTTCAGCACCTTGTACTGATGCCCGTACTCGCGGTGTTCTTCAAGCAGCACGTCGGCGGTAAAGTGGTCGCCCACCTCAAGCGGCGGCATGACGCCTACTACGGTTGCGTCATCATCCTGACCCTCACTGTTTTTGAGGGTAGCACTCAGCACCGTAAAGCCGCTCTCAGCGCGAAAACGCACCCGATTGACGGCGCCACTGACCCGCAACTGCTGAGATTGGACAGACTGAAGTGCTTGGCTCATTATGTTGTGAGCATATCACGGGTGAGCCAGCAGGAGGTGAAGCGCAGATGGGTGGTACCCCAAAGTAACAGGGACTCCTTTTTTAACAAGAAGTCCTTTTTTATAAATTATAAAAAGCTAAATATAACAGCCGAATTTATTCGCTAAATCTAATAATTAAGTTTATTGGCTGAGTTTATTAATGATGGCAAACATTGGCAAGAACATACCTGCTACAATAGTACCGACCAACACGCCCAAGAATACAATCATAATAGGCTCAATCGCTGCGGTAAGGCTATCCACTGCTTCATCTACTTCGCGGTCATAGAAATCGGCTACTTTGGCCAGCATAGTATCCATAGAGCCTGTTTCTTCACCGATAGCCACCATACTTGTCACCATGGGCGGAAAAACTGGGCTAGTCGCCAGACTGCCACTCATTTGTTCACCCACCATAACTACATTTCTAGCGTTCTCAATAGCATCTTCAATAATTATATTTTTGGCAGTACCCTTAGTTATTTCTAAACTTTCTATAATGTTGACACCGCTTGTAAGCAGCAAGCTTAGGGTTCTCGAAAAGCTAGCAATAGCGCTTTTCTTATTTAGTGGGCCGATAACCGGAGCTTTTAGCAAATAATCATCTATAACGTGGCGGCCTTTATCTGTCTTATAGATTCTTTGGTAGATGAAAAACAAGATAATGACTATCCCTAGCAGGACAATGCCCTGGTGTTGCAGAAAGTCTGAAGTTGCCATCAGTACTCTGGTAATGGTTGGCAATTCTGCGCCTAGTTGCTGAAGGATTCCCCCAAATTGGGGAACGACTGTAGTCAGAAGCAAATAAGTAATGCCGAGAGCAAAGATAAAAACAATAACCGGGTAGGTCATGGCGCTTTTAATTTGGCCACGCAGAGCCAGATCTTTTTCCTGAAAACTTGCAACGCGGTCCAAGATAGCATCAAGCTGGCCGCTGCTTTCACCCGCCTTCACCAGGTTAACGTACAGTCGGTCAAAAACTTTAGGATATTTGGCGATTGCTTCAGAGAAATTTTGCCCCGTCTCTAAATCCAGCCTGACCTTACGCAGCACTTCCTGAAAACCTTTGTGCTCGGTCTGGCGCTGCATGATGTTAATGCCTTGTACCAGGGGTACACCTGCATTAATAAGCGTAGACAGTTGCCTGGAAAAAACAGTGATGATTTTGAGATTCGGCGGACGGTTATCAAGGAAAGGGATGCTAAGATCACCCTGCAACCCTACTTTGGGGGCCTTGATATCAAGAACCATCAGGTTTTTGGTACGGAGCATGCTGCGTACCTGCTCAATAGAATCAGCCTCTACCTGCGAGGTCATTATTTTTCCGCTATTTTGGTCACGCACTCTGTATTGGTAGACAGCCATACCGTATATTATAAGATTTTTCATCTTGCATCAGGCTTACAATGTGGGGATGCCGTATGAACCACCTGATCAAAAGCAGGAGCGTGACGCGCCGTGGCAAGCTGCACTCGCGGCCTTGAGGCGTAACCAATGTGTCGGTTTTCCCACAGAGACGGTGTGGGGGTTAGGAGCGGCGGCCTTTTCAGAGGAGGCTGTGCTTGGCCTGAGCCGGCTTAAAGGACGCGGCGAAGACAAAGTGTTACAGCTCAGTTGTCTAGACATAGCCCAGGCTCTGGCCTTGGCTGCGCCTGGACAGCCGGCCCTTCTGGCCCTGAGTACCGCCTTGCCTGGTCCGCTGACCTTGGTGGCTTGGGCCGCGCCCAGTTGCCCCGCGTGGCTACAGCGTGAGGGCAAGGTAGGCTTGCGCATACCAGATCACCCCACCATTCAGGAGTTATTGCGGCGGTTTGATGCGCCACTGGCGACGACTAGCCTCAATCCCACAGGCCTTCTACCTGCACGCAACGCGGCACAGGCACAGGCGTATGGCTTGGCAGCTGTTGTACTTGATGAACCTAGTGCCGGGTTACCTGCTGAGCCACCAGGCTTGCCCAGCACGGTGGTGGACTGCACTAGCGGGGCTATTTTGCGCGAGGGTGCTTTTCCAGCCTGGCGGGTGCATGAACTGCTGGAGACACGGTGACGACACCTAGGGCACACACATCTGACTTTAAATCAATAATTGGCGCAGCACTCCTGGCGGCGGGGCGGCCCGTTAAGGTCAAGGAACTGTCAGAGCTACTAGGCCTGCCCGCCGAAGCGGTGCGCCGTTTGCTAGAGGCATTTAAGCAACAACTTCACACCGCGCAGTTGGGGTTTGAGGTTGAAGAAGTGGCGGGCGGTTTTCGCCTGGTGGTGTTGCCTGAACACGCCCAACTGCTTGCACCACTGCTTGCACCTACGCCCCTGCCCGCGCTCTCCGGAGCTGCGCTGGAAGTGCTCGCCATCATCGCCTACCGCCAACCTGTCACCCGTGCGGAGATAGAAGCCATGCGCGGCGGCAGTGCTAGCACGGTAGTCACCTTGCAAGAGCGCGAGTTGATCAAAGTGGTGGGCCGTAGTGAAGCGGTAGGGCAGCCTCTGCTCTACGGCACCACCGAGCGCTTTTTGTTGGAATTTGGCCTCAACAGCCTGCAAGATTTGCCCGTCCTAGAACAATCTGGTCAAGAATTTAGCCATTTGCTGCGCGGCTAAAGAAACAGAGTAAGTGTAGCGCCTACCCGCCTCTACTGCATAATCAGGCGGTGGTAGGTTAGCTGCTATGGCGTGCAAAAGGCAGACAAAGTGTCTCTACCTTTAATCTGTACGTTTGTTCAGGGTTGAATAATCTTTCGGCACATTTCCCCTAGCTACCCTGCCAACTTGCCACGTTTTCACGCCCGCTCAGCCCTCACTTCGGTAGCTTGGGCGGCGTGCCTCTGAACACATCTTGCCCGTCAAAGCGCTTTAGTTCTACCCGTTTGCCTTTGCGCGCACTCTTGTATACGGCCTCAAAGATGCGGTGATCCTGCACGCCCTCCTCGCCAGGGGTATAGGGCGTTTTGCCGCTGCGAACACACTGAGCAAAGTGGTCTATCTCTAGGCCAAACTGGTCGTAGGCGGCAAACTGCGGGGCAACTTGGGCTTTGTCATTGCGGATAGACAGCTCAATGCCGCGGTAAGCAAAAGCTGGGTCAAGTACGGCTGCGCCCGCGTCGCCCAAAACGTGTACGGTGCTTACAGACTGCGCGCCGTAGCTGGTGAGGATGTTGGCTATCAGCCCGCCCTCAAAGCCCAGCATGATGCTCATAGACTCTTCTACCTCGGCAAAGCGGGGATCATTTTTGGGTTGGTAGCCCTGGGCAAAGACCCACTGCGGCTCTAGCCCTGTCAGAAAGCGCAAGGTGTTGATGCTGTAAATGCCAATATCCATCACAGGCCCGCCGCCCGCCAGCGCTTCGTCTAGGCGCCAGACGGTGGGGTCAGGCTCCACGTGGGTATGAATGCTATCCATCACTTTTAGCTGACCCAGTTTGCCCGCCGCAATGGTCTTTTTGGCCTCCCAGTGGTGCGGCGTGTACTGGATGCGGTAGGCCGTCATCAACAGCACTTTGGCCTTTTTGCAGGCTTTGACCATCGCCTTGGCATCTTCTAGGTTGCTGGCAAGCGGTTTTTCGCACAGCACATGCTTGCCTATTTTGGCGGCACGCTCTACAAATTCGCGGTGCATGCTGTTGGGCAGCACGATGTACACGGCCTGCACGTCGTCACGCTGAGCCAGGGCCTCAAAGTCGTCGTAGTGGTACACGTCGTCATCAGCTAGGTCATAGGCACGGGAAAATTGCAAGGTATCTTCTACGTCGCCGGTCACCAACGCCGCCACATAGGCGTCTTGGCCCGTGCGTATGGCAGGAATCAGTTGCTCGGCGCTGAGTTTGCCTATACCAACAATGGCAAAACCAACGCGCTGACTTTCAGGTTTGGGTTTCAAATTTTTGGCAGACATATGCCTAGCCTACACGCCCGCGCAGTGTTGCGGGTGGTGAGAGCCTTGAGATCGGCTTGACGATTATGTTGACCTGCGTGCCAAGAGAGGGGCCACGTCAGCCATACCTTTGGAACTGGGCCTATGAGCACTGGGGCTGTTGAAACTGCGACTGTTGAAACTGGGGCTGACAGCCTTCTCCTTAAAGTGACCAACTCAAAGTTACAAATCACCCTTCCCAAAAGCCATTACAGTGAGGCAACCAATGTTGAGCCAAAGTGTGCGCGAATTTATAGAGCAGTTTTATGCCGAAGAAGGTGGCGATCGCCAAGCGCTCAGCCTCAGCGAACGGCTAGCCCAAATTGAAGTGGCCCAAATTGAGTCATTCACCCCCACTACGGCTGAGCTAGCCTTTGCAGGCCGCGTGGCGTGGCGCAACTCGGTACGCTGCATCGGGCGGCTGTTTTGGCCTGCTTTGCAAGTGCGCGATCTGCGCCACCTTGAGACCCTGGACGAAGTCTTTGACGCGCTGGTAGCACACCTGCAAGACGCTTTTTGCGGCGGACACATTCAGCCCATCATGACAGCGCTGCCGCAAGGTGTCCGGGTGGTGAATTCACAGTTGATTCGCTATGCGGGCTACGTGCAGGCTGATAACCCGGCGCTCCAGAGCCCTGTGCTGGGCGACCCCGACAATGTGCAGCTGACCCAGTTGGCCCTGAGCCTGGGCTGGCAAGCGCCCACGCCGTTGGGGGCCTTTGATGTCTTGCCGCTGATAGTACAACGCGGCGACACCGTGAAACTATACCCCCTGCCGCCGGAAGCCGTACATGAAGTGCCGCTTATCCATCCAGACCACCCCGCTATCAACGCACTGGGGCTGCGCTGGTACGCTGTACCTGCCATCAGTGACGCACAGTTGCACCTGGCCCACCTCCGCTTGCCTGTGGTGTTTAACGGCTGGTATATGCAAACCGAAATCGCCGCCCGCGACCTGGCCGATGAGGGGCGCTACAACGCTTTGCCGCGTGTGGCGCAGGCACTAGGACTCGACACCCGCCTAGAGCGCACCCTCTGGCGTGACCGCGCCCTGCTGGAACTCAATGTGGCGGCGCTCTATTCCTTTCACCAGGCCGGGGTTAAAATCGTAGACCACCACACCGCTGCCGCCCAATTTGAGCGCTTTCAGCAGCAAGAAGGTCAGGCGGGCCGCGAAGTACGGGGGCGCTGGTCGTGGCTGATTGCGCCGATGTCGCCCGCCACTTCGCCCGTGTGGGGACAGCGCTTTGTAGGACAAGAGCTTTCGCCCAACTTCAGCCGCCCGCCCCAGGATTGGCCGCTCAAGCGTGGCTGTCCGGTTCACAGCAAAGCCTAAGAATTACGGCAAAGCTTAAGAATTACAGCGAAGCCTAAAACTACAGCGAAGCCCCATAATTCGCGTTTTGTTCGCCGGAGGCCAAGCGCTAGGCAAGCTGGCTGCCGAGCTGTACGGGAGAGCAACCAACTGCCCTCCTCTACTGCCCTGGCCTGCCCCGCTACACTACTGGTCATGCCGCGCCCATCTCTGCCTTCTCACCGCTGGTGGGCTTGGGCCGCTTTGGCGCTGGCGCTAGGGCTTGTGCTGGCGTTTAACCCCGCGTGGCTGCTGGCAGGCTGGCACCTGGTGAGCGTACTCTTTGGCCCCGATGACGCGCCACGCCGCGCTCTGGTTGAGCGCATAGGGGTGTGGGGGCCTTTGGCGCTGCTGGCAGGCATGCTGCTTCAGGCCGTTATTCCGCTGCTACCTGCGGCGGCTGACGTGGTGCTGGCAGGCCTCCTCTACGGCTTTTGGGGCGGACTAGCCATTGTGTATACCGGCACCATGCTGGGCGCGGCGCTGGGCTACGCCGTAGGGCGGCGCTGGGGTCAAGCAGCCGTCAACCGCCTGGCGGGCGAACACCTGAGCGTGCGCCTGCACCACATGGCCCTAGAGCGAGGCGCAGTCGCCGTGCTGCTGGTGCGCCTGATGCCCGCTCTCAAAGCCGAACTTATGAATATCGTGGCGGGTGCGGTGGGTATCCCCTTTAGGCCCTTTATGGCCGCCTCGGCTCTTGGCGCATTGCCCGCGACCGCGCTGGTGGTGTGGCTCGCGGGTAGCCCTGAGCGCCTCTTGTGGGGCACGCTGGGCGTGTCGGCAGTGGTGGGCCTGGCAGTGCTGGGCCGCGCTTGGTGGCGTAGAAGGAAAAATGTCTAAAGGTCAATATCTAAAGGTCTAA
>JAGLBF010000042.1 GCA_018260375.1 Deinococcus sp. | reverse complement strand
ATGGAGCCGCAGGCGGCACTTTTCCGACTGTGGTGGAATTTAGCGCAGTCCGTATGCTACGGACTGAACTCAGCCTGCAAAGATTTCACCCTTCAAACGTCGCTTTCTGAGGCTCAGGCAGTTTGTAGGCCAAAAACACGCTGGGCAGCAGCAGCAGCACAGCGCACAGGGCCGCCGTAGAGGGGTTGATCAGGTCAGCCAGTTTGCCCACCAGCACCACCAACACGCCCGCCACACCCCACGAAAAGCCCATCATGATACTGCTCGCCAGGGCGGTGTGTTTGGGCGCGTATTCCTGTGCGGTTACCACGCCTACGGGAATACTGGCGTTGACACAGGCCCCCACCAAAAAGGTCAGCGGATAAAACCACCACTGATGCGGGTCAGAATAGATCAGCAGCGCAAAGAAAGGTATAGTCAGTAAAATGGCTGAGCGCAGTACGGGCACGCGCCCTATTTGGTCAGAGATGCGCCCGCCGACGATACCGCCTACCGCCGCTGCCACCGCATAAATGCCCAGCGTCACCGCCACTAGCCCCCCCGTTTGCTGCTGACTGTAGCCGCGCTGAAGCAGGATAAAGGGCAACATGGTGTTATACCCTATACTCGCCATGCTCCGCAGCACCGCCATGCCCCATAACGTGACCATGGGCCCCTTGAAGATGCTGAGGTAGTCAGCGGCGCTGGTCTGTTTGCGCCCGCCCGTCAACGTGTCGTCGGGGGTTAGCACGTAGGTGATAAGGCCCGTCAGCAGCCCGATAAGACCAAACCAGTGCAAATGGTCTAGCCCCACGTTAGCAAACACTGGCCCCAGCGCCATGCCCGCCGTGCCGCCCGCCCCAAACAAACTGGCCCACAAGCCGCGCTTATTTTGGGGGCTGTAGCGCGCTATATACCCTGCCCCCGCTGGGTGAAAAAAACCACTGCCAAAGCCCGATACCGCTACCAACAACACCAGCGCACCAAACCAAGGCACAAAACTCATGAGCGTCAGCCCCAGGCCTGTCATGGTGGGGCCAAAGGCAGCGGTAGCACGGCGGCCCAACTTTTGACCGATGATGCCCAGCACAGGTTGTAACACACTGCTGGTCAGCGAAAAGACACTGCCCAGCAAGGTCACAGCAGCGATACTCACGCCGTACCTGTGCTGCAGCGCTGGCCCCAGTGGGCCAAGCATAGCGGCGTAAGCATCGTTGATAAAATGCCCCGCCGTCACAGCCACCGCAATCGCCACACCACTTTGCACTGCCCGGTGTTCTACCAGCATACTCATGTATTGCCCCCTGTATAGCCTGATATACAGGCATTGAGGGGTCATTATACGCCGGCTCAGCGCTGAGCAACACCAACCCAACACATTCAGCGGCAACCAAAAGCCAGCGGATCACCTGATTTGTGCAGAGTGCTGAGTGCTCACAGAGTGCTCAATGCTAAACTGTTGCTATGACCTATACTAAAGAAGGCTATACCGAACTCCCCGCCCTGTCAGACGAGCGGCAGACCACTTTCCGCCAGGCCCCCGCGCTGGGCGAAGCCATTGAGCCCGGCAAAAAGTACCTGGCCGTGTTTGAAACCACCAAGGGTAATATTGTCATAGAGCTGTACCCCGACGAAGCGCCCCAGACGGTCAACAGCTTTGTGTACCTTATCCGCAACCATTTCTATGACGGCATCTCCTTTCACCGTGTTATCCAGGACTTTATGGCCCAAACGGGCGACCCCCTAGGCAACGGTACAGGCGGCCCTGGCTACCAATTTGAAGACGAGTTTAACGAGCACCGCCACAACAAAAAAGGCGTGGTCAGCATGGCCAATCGTGGCCCCAACACCAACGGCTCACAGATCTTCATGACCTTTGCACCCACGCCCCACCTAGACGGCAAGCACACCGTGTTTGGCCAAGTGGTAGAGGGCCTAGAGGTGCTTGACAAACTCACCCGCATTCAGCCTGGCTATCCTGGCACGCCCGATAAAATTGAGCGCGCCTACGTGCTACAACACTAAGCCGCCGTAGCGAACGCCTAACGCCCTGCCCCGTTGTCTTTGGGGCAGTTTTTTTGTGAAGGTAAATGCGGGTTAAAGGGTTAAAGGCAGAGCCTGTATAGACTGAATAATAAGCATTCCACTTGATTCCAGCATAGTCTCAGCAACGTGACCAGGCACCGCCTCCGCTTGCGTACCGCCAAAGGCCTACTTTGTTCTACGGCCGCTCGCCTTCTTTCACCGCGTAACCAACTCAGGTTCAAGTCGCCATGCATATGACGTCCCAGAACTGCTGACACCTGATACGGATTCCGATTGATTCGGAAGTACGCCAAATCAATCCGAGCGGATGCGAGTGGGAACAGCATACGGACTGCGCGGTATGGAGCCGCAGGCGGCGCTTTTCCAACTGTGGTGGAATTTAGCGCAGTCCGTATGAGTGGTGTATCAATACTCTACGCTATGCCTGTGCCTACGTCGCCGCCGCCTACCCCAGTTATCGCCACCGCCCCCACCGAGCGCGCCCTGTTGCCTGACGTGCTGCGTGGGGCGGCGCTGTGGGGCATTTTGTGCGTCAATATGCAAGACTTTGCAGGCTATAGCGAGTGGCAACAGACGGGGATTGACCGCGCGGCACAGGTGGTCATCGACCTCTTTATCAATGGAAAGGCTGTAAGTGTGTTTGCGCTGCTGTTTGGTGCGGGGGCGTATACCTTGCTGACGCGCGGCGGAGCTGGGCTACTGCTGCGGCGCCTAGTCACGTTGCTGGGGCTGGGGCTAGCGCACTACATTTTGGTGTGGCACGGCGACATCATCGCCAATTATGCGGTGCTGGCACTGGCCCTCTTGCCTCTGGCGGCGGTGCGCTGGCGCCTGCTGGCGTGGCTGGGCAGCATGCTGTGCCTAGGCTGGCTGGGCTTTACTGGGCTGCAAGCGGCGGTGGAGTACAGCGGGATCTACATGCGCGGCAACGAGCCTGAATTACCTGCAACCTACCTCACGTTGGTCTGGCAGCGCCTCCAAGAAGCCTTACCCAACTTGCTGGGTGTGGTGGTGTTTGACGGCGCGTGGCTGCTAGGGCTCTTTTGCCTGGGCGGAGCGCTCTACCGTTCGGGGGTGCTCTACCGCCCCGCCGAGCACACAGCGACCTTGCGGCGGCTGTTGTGGCTGGGGCTGCTGGGCTTGCCACTGAGCATACTGCTGGCCTGGTGTAATACCCAGAGCAGTTACTTTGCCGCGCTGCTGGGCCTGATGGCACGCTTTGGCGGTGGCGTGTGCCTGGGCCTGGTGTACCTGGGCGCACTGGGGCTACTGGTAGTGGCGGGGCGCACGGGGCCACTGCGCCACCTGGCCGCTAGCGGGCGGCTGTCAATGACCAACTATTTTGCCCAGTCTATCGCCATGACCTGGCTGTGTTACCCCTATGGCGGCGGCCTTTACGGACATCTGGGCGCGGCGGGGGCCCTGCTAATTGCGCTGATCTTCGGCGCGGCGCAAGTGGCCCTGTCGGGGCTGTATCTGCGCTACTTTGAGCGCGGTCCCGCCGAGTGGCTGGTACGGCGCTTGGTGTACGGCCGCTGAGAAACCAGATACAGCAACTGTATAGATATAGATACAGCGCAGCACCAGCGTCATCTGATACGGATTCCGCTCTGCTACACTGCTTTTATACGGTCACAGGCGAGGCCAAGACAGATTCTGTACGTTTAGTGTTTCACTTGAGGAGCTATTTTGTTTATATACCGTTTGACAGTATTTCTCCAGCCTAAAAGGCCCTCTTTGGGGTGGCCGCTATGAGCGATCAGCCCAGCCCAGCCGACGATAACCTGAACCATGAAGTAGCTGACCGTGAACAGGAAGCCGACTGGCAAGATCACTGGGAAGATGACCCAGCCGACGACCCAGACAATGACTCAGCCGGCGACTGGGAAGAGGACAACTGGGAAGAGACGGGCGAGCGCCTGTACCGCAAGAAAACCAAACCCACGGGGCGGCGCAAGGTCGCTGACCTGGTGACCACTCAAGACGCTGAAGGCAAGGACCAAGAGATTGCTGACGCCACAGTGCGGCACCTGGCGGAGCAGGGCTACATCCGCGAGGTGATTGCCGAACTCAAGAGCGGCAAAGAAGCCACCACCTACATTGTAGAGACTGACCTGAGCGGCGAACAAAGCAGTGCGCTGCTCAAGATTTACCGCGATTTTGAGGCCCGCAGCTTTAAAAATGACGCGGTGTACCGTGAGGGCCAAATCACCGAAGATTCGCGCGCCGCCCGCGCCATGAAAAGCCGCAGCCGCAAGGGGCTGAGCATGCTGCAATTTGAGTGGGTCATCGCTGAATACACCTACTTGTGGACGCTGTGGCGTGCTGGGCTCAATGTACCGCAGCCCCTGGTTGGCCCTGATATCAAAGACTACGCCGATACCGTACCCGCCGTACTGATGGGCCTTATTGGCACCGAGGACAGCCCCGCCCCGCGCCTGAGCGACGCGCAACTTACCCCCACCGAGGCGCAGAGTGCCTGCGACCAGAGCATACAGGGCCTCAGCGACTTACTGCGCCTGGGCTATGTACACGGTGATTACAGCACCTATAACTTGCTGTGGTGGGAAGGTGCGGTATATATCATTGACTTTCCGCAGATGAGCACCCGCAAAAATCCCAACTTTGAAGCGCTGCTGCGCCGCGACGCACAAAGCCTCAGCACCAACTTTAAGCGCTTTGATATAGACATGACGGCGGAGCAAATTTTGCAAGAGGCTCAGCGCCGCCTCAAAGGGCCAGCGCCCACGCCCCGCACAGTGTGAAGTGAGAACAGAGGGCAGCGCAGGGGCTGACTGCCGTGGCTATTCCCACTGGCGCAGGTGGCCTGACCTATGAACATTTTGCCCTCTATCATCAGCCAACAGTTGTCAGCCAGCAGCGACTGAGCGCTGCACCTTGTTACCACCACTGGTCAAGAGCCTGAGCAGCTCAACGCCGTAGAAAAAAACCTTATCCTGACGCTGGATAGGCTGGAATTGCTGCGGCCCTGTCACAAATGAATTCCAACGTATTGCCCTCGCTCTACCTGCTACCCCCACCTACCTGCTACCCACACGCCGACAGACACAAAGGATAAACTCAATGAAACTTCCCTACTCCTGGCTCCAAGAACTTGTCCCGCAACTGCCGCCCGTTTCTGAACTGGAACCTATTTTTGCCCAGATCGGCCTGCCGCTTGAAGGCGTAGACACCGTCAGCGCTCCCCCCCAGGGCGTGATGTTGGTGGCGGTTACGTCGGCGCAGCCTATTCCAGATACCAAACTCACCAAGATCACCTTGAACACGGGGCTGCAGTACGGTACGCAGGTTATCGCTAGCGGCGCGCCTAACGCGGTGGGGCTGCCCGCTGGCACCATGTTGGCGCTGGTTTCACCTGGCACCACGCTGGGCAGCATGACCTACGCCGTGCGCAACTTGCAGGGCGTGGACAGTTGGGGTATGGCCGCGAGCGCCAAAGAGCTGGGCCTGGGCGAGAGCAGCGCAGGGCTGATGTTGCTGCCCGCAGGCACGGCTACCCCCGGCACGCCACTGGCCCAGCTTTGGCCCGCTGATAGCGTACTGGATATAGAGGTGACCCCCAACCGCGCCGACGCGCTCAGCGCCCTGGGCGTAGCCCGCGACCTAGCGGCTTATCTCAAACTGCCGCTGGTACCGCCGTCATCAGGACTGAGCAGCAGTGGCGGCGGACAAATAGAGGTCAAACTGCCCCCCAAAGGCGTAGTGCTAGAGCGCGACCCCAGTCATACCCTGCGCTTTGGCTGCGACCACTTTGCCGCTCGCACAGTCAGCGGAGTCCACAACGGCCCCAGCCCGCTGTGGATGCAGCGCCGCCTGACGCTGGCGGGGCTGCGCGCCATTGATACGCTGGTAGATACCTCTAACTATGTGATGTTAGAACTGGGCCAGCCCACTGCGCTCTATGACCGCCGCGACGTGGTGAATGACCGCATCATCGTCAGCTTTGGCAAGCCTCAAGGCGAAGAGGTGCGCGACTTGCTGGGCAACACCCACACGGTGGGCCGAGAAGACCTGCTGATTTTGGACGGGCATGACCGCTACAGCGACATTCCCAGCGTCGCAGATGCATTTGCAGCTCCCAGCGACGCACTTGCTCAGGCAGACAGCGGTGTGCTGGGCATTGCGGGCGTCATAGGCGGTACACACGGGAGAATACGCGCTGACACCAGCGACCTGGTTATAGAAGCCGCGCACTTTGACCCGGTACTGCTGCGCCGCACAGCCACTCGCCTGAGCCTCAAAACCGACGCGGTCTACCGTTTTGAGCGCGGCACTGACCCGCTGTTGCCGCAGTGGGCCGCCGCCCGCATCGCTGAACTGCTGCAACAGCACGCCCAGGGTGTCCCCGAAAGCGGACTGACCCTGGTGGGTACGCCCCAACTGCCTGCCGAAATCAGCACCACAGGCGAGCAGATTCGCGGCCTGCTGGGGATGCAGGTGGACACCGCCGAGATGCGCGACATCCTCACACGCCTGGGCTGCAACGTACAAGGTAGCGGAGACGAACTGCGGGTTACGGCGCCCTCATGGCGGGTGGACATCAACATCTGGCAGGATGTAGCCGAGGAAGTTGCCCGCTTGCACGGCTTTGGTGAGCTGCCCGAAACCTTGCCCACCTTGCGTCCCCACGACAGCAACATCGGTGCGTCAGCCCCCAGTGAAAAACGCACCGAGCTGCGCCGCGCCCTCAGCGGCCTGGGCTTTCAGGAGGTGGTGACCTATACCTTCAGCAGCGACGACGAAGCCCAGAAAGCCCGCACTGAGGCGCTGACTGTTAAGCTACAAAACCCCCTGAGCAGCGAGCGCACGGGGCTAAGGACCGCGCTGTATCCGTCATTGCTGCGGGCAGCCGGGGCGTATGCAGGACACCCACGGGCACTGCTCTTTGAAATCGGGCGCATCTTTCCTGCGGGCGGCGAGGCCGAGCGCCTAGGCCTACTGATGCGCGGCGACCTGGCCCCCCACACCTACCAAAGCGGCGTGGCAGGCGGTTTCGGGACCTTTAAGGGCCTGCTTGAAGCGTTTGCAGCTCAGCAAGGCGCGGCGCTGCACCTCATCCAGCAGCGCGGCGCGGATGTTCCCCCGGCGCTGCACCCTGGCATTGCGGGCGGGGTGGTGTGGAACGGGCAAACTGTAGGCTTTGCGGGCGTGCTGCACCCCGAAATCGCCGCCGAATTTGGACTCAAGGGTGACACCTTTATCGCCGAAATCAGCCTGCCGCTGCCTGCCCGCAGCTGGGCCTTTGCCGACCCCAGCCGCGCACCTGCCGCGCTGCGTGACCTGGCGGTCATAGCGCCTCAGAGCGTGAGCTACGGCGAAATGGTGAAGGTACTAGAAGGCGCGGGCGGCCACTTGCTAGAAAGTGTAGAACCCTTTGACGTGTTTACAGGCGAGCAAGTCGGTGCGGGCAACCGTTCAGTGGCAGTGCGGATGACCTACAGAGGCGCAAAAACGCTGACCGAAGAGGACATTGACCCTGTCTTTAATGCCCAGATTGCAGCGGTGCGCGGGCAGGGCTGGGCTATTCGGGATAGGTAATACGGATTTCGATTGATTTGGCGTACTTCCGAATCAATCCGAGCGGATGCGAGTGGGAACAGCATACGGATGCCGCGGTATGGAGCCGCAGGCGGCGCTTTTCCGACTGTGGTGGAATTTAGCGGCAGTCCGTATGAGACGGACTGCGCTCTATTCTGGGACATGTGAGGCGAGTAGGCTTTATCCTGGTCAGCATGAACCTCACCCAGGCCCGCGCTGCTCTTGAAGCCGCTCCACGCGTTGCCGTACTGACGGGCGCAGGCATCAGCGCCGAGAGCGGCATTCCAACCTTTCGTGACGCACAAACGGGGCACTGGGAACGCTTCCGGCCCCAAGACCTCGCTAGCCCAGAAGCCTATCAGCGCGACCCCCAAATGGTGTGGGCCTGGTATGCGGGGCGCTACCGCGACGTACTCGCCGCCCAGACCAACCCAGGCCACCGCCTGCTTGTCGAGCTAGAGCGGCAAAAAGGCGCTGGGTTTTTTCTGGCGACCCAGAACGTAGACGGCCTGCATGCCCGTGCGGGCAGCGGAACACACGGCGGGCGGCTGATCGAGTTGCACGGCAACCTGATGACCGCCCGCGATGAACAGACGGGGCAGATTGTACCGCTGCCCGCACCCGACGCGCTACAACTGCCCCCGCTGTCGCCCAGCGGCAACCGTATGCGCCCCAACATCGTTTGGTTTGGCGAATACCTGCCCGAGGCTGCACTCAGCGCCGCGCAACAGGCCTTTCAAACAGCAGATGTGGCGCTGATTATTGGCACCAGCGGGCAGGTGTACCCCGCCGCAGGTTTGGCGCTCGAGGCGATGAAGGCGGGCGCTACCGTCATTGAACTCAACCCCAACACCACCGAACTGACCCCGCTGATAAGTTTCAGCCTGCGCGAAACAGCGGGGCGCGGGCTGGCACTGTTGCTGGGGCGTGAGGAGGAGGGTGGTTATGCTCAACATGTCTGAACGCCAAAATGTATCAGCGCTGAAGGCCACTCTACGCTCCGCCTGCAACAGGAATGAATTCAGAAACGACCCGCTTGAATCGCAGTGTGTACTACAAGGTACAGGAGCCCAGTACCTCCATGTCCTTTACAGCGTTAGACTCTGCGTGCGTTGTTCTATCAGCTTCCAAAACCGTTATTCTCTGCCGCCTGGGCTTAATGTTGTGCTTTGACTTATGGCGGATTGAAGCGCTGATACCCGATCAACCAAACCCGCTCGCTGAGCAAAAAGGAGAACATTGATGAACAGTACTGTAACTATTTTTCGCTGGGTGGTGCGGCTTTGCGGCGTGCTGGCGCTGCTGCTGGGCTTGGGCTTTTGGGCGGGGCACGGCAATATGCAACTGCTGCAGCTGCACCAAGGACTAGGCTACTTGGCAGCGCTGTCCTTGCTGGCGGTGTCTGTCCTCTCATTTGGCAAGGTGCCGGTAGGCCTGAGCGCGGCGGGCGTCCTCTGGGCACTTTTGGTACCTGCGCTGGGCCACATGCAAACCACGCTTTTACCCGGCAATAACCACTGGATAGTGGAGGTGCTACACCTGATACTGGGTGTGGGCGCCATCGGCCTTACCGAAGCCTTAGGCGGGCGGATGAACAAAGCTGCTGCACGTGTCGAGGCCGCTCCGCGTGCTGAGCGCTGATCTGCGCAGCTTGGGCCCTTGCATCAGCGCCTATAGCTGGGGCTGATCGCCTGAGCATTCAAGAGTTCTAACAGATCAAACCACACGGGGTCATGGGCGGGGCTGGTCCAGGAGGGCGACTGCACCAACAACAGCGCCGTGACTTCGCTGCGGGGCGGTAGGGTGTTTGCCCTGTCGAATGTCATAGAACTCTGCCTTGTGTATTCCAGACCTGTGTGTTCCAGGCCTGTGCGCTCCAAGGTTAGGCGGGGCAGCAAGTCAGGTACGGCGGCCCTCACTTCGTCGTAGGTGCGGGCCAGGTCGTATCCTTCGGCAACGGGCAAGTCGGCGTGCCACTCGGGGTACAGCGCCGTGTACTGCCGTACCAGCCCGCGCCGCAAGCCCAGGCCCGACCAGTTGCCAGGTCGTACCTGCTGCGGGTCGCCGCTGAGCGAGTACAGGTCGTGGTGGCTGTCCACATTCAGCACGTCTTGGCCCGGGTACTGCGCTAGCCAGGCCCAGGCATGTGCGTGGCTCCAAGCTGAAAAGGTGGGCAACCCCGCGTACTGTGTCAGCGCGTAGGGCTCGCCATACAGCGGAAAATCTGCCGCTAGCGCCTCCCATCCCGTACCACCGCGCTGAGCCACACGCCCGCGCCAGCGCTCTACACGGTCAGCCTCGCGGTCAGGTGTGCCCCAAATCGGCGCGTCAAACACCCATTCACGGCAGCCTGAGTACGCATCCCAGTCAATGCTCAGCAGCATAACAGGGACGGCGCTCTGTTCTGGTACAGTCGGGCCAACACAGTCAGAAAAGCGCCGCCTGTACCACCCCACACCATGATGCACCGCCTCCACTCAACAGTGATGGCCTGCCTCACCCGTCATCACTGTTGAGAGGGCCCTGATTGAGAGGGGCCGGATTGAAAGGGGCCTGTTGAGGCATACCTCTGGGCAGTTTTTGCCACACCAAGGCAGTGGCGAGCGCACCCAGCACCACCACCGCTACCAGGCCGCCACGTGAGCCGAGGGGGTCATTGTGGCCTATCAGGGTGCTGACCAGCAGCGCACCCAGGGGGGCCATTCCGGTAAGCACCAGCGAATAGAGGCTCATCACCCGTCCGCGCAGTTCGTTGGGTACCGTCAGTTGTACGGTGCTGTTGGCACTGATCAAAAAGGTGAGCATGCCAAAGCCGCAGCCTGTGAGCATCAAGCTGCCCAGCAAGGGGGTGGGCATAAAGGCGAATGCCAGTGTGCTTACCAGCACAATCTGTGTGCCCAGTCGCAAGTTGCGGGCGGGGTCAGCTTGCGAGGCTTGCCACAGCGCGCCCACCATGGCCCCCACGCCAAAAGCCGCGTTCATGCCGCCAAATCCTGCGGCCTGCAGGTGGTATACAGCCCTGGCAAAGTAAGGAATAATCACATTAAAGTTGATCACCGTAACGCTGAGCAGGGCCACGAGCAGCATGGTGTAGCGAATCGGTGCCGAGCCGCGCACATATTTCAGCCCGTCTCTGATGTCGCCTATCACGTCTTTGTGCCCGCCCATGTCGCGGGGCGGAAACGGCAAGGTGGCGATGGTATAAATGACTGCCACAAACGAAGCCACATTCAAATAAAACGCCAGCGCGAGGCCCTGTGCGGTGCTGCCCAGCAGCTGTGCACCAATCGCCGCCACCACCCCGAAAAGCGCTTGCCCCAGTGTGCGCGACAGGTTAAAGCTCAGGCTATTGAGCGCCACCGCGTTGGGCATGTCTGCGCGCGGCACAAAGTCCACCACCATACTCTGGCGCGCGGGTACATCAAAGGCGTTAGCGGTGCCGCTGATCACCGACAGCACAAGCAACAGTTTGAGGCTGGTAAACCCCATCTGGGTACTCAGCGCTAGTACCAGCGCGGTGCACAGCAATGTGATTTGGGTGGTCAGCAGCACACGCCGGCGCGAGTTGCGGTCAATAATCGCCCCCGCAAACAGCGAGAGCAACAAACTGGGCATAAACTGCGCCGCCGTCACCCAGCCCAGCGCCGCTGCGTTGTTATTGGTCAGCTCAAGCACCAAGTAAGACTGCGCGGTGGCCTGCATCCAACCCCCGACCAGGCTGAGCAATTGTGAAAGCCAAAAGCGGCGAAATGACGTGTGGCGCAGCGCCCTAAAGGTGTTGGTTCGCCATTCTCCCAAAACTGACCAGATGTTAACAAGAGACGCGAAAAAAGGGCGAGCAGGCATACCGCTTACCCTATCCCAGCAGGCCAAGTCTGCCAAGCCTGCCCACGCCGTCTTAATACTTCAAGGGTCTTTTTATCAACATGTCCCCTATTACTGACAAAACGTCAGAGAGTTTAGACTGCGCTGACACGCTTTAAAAGAAACATGAGAACGACAATCTGACACCAAGCTGACATGTCAAGTGGCCCCCAGCGCGCCAAAAATTAGACTTGAGTCTAGACAAACAGAAGGTAGAAGATGTTACACTGGGCGAAAGCTTCACCAGAAGTTCATTTCTGAACTGACCTTAAGAAACTGAGATAATAGCTATCTAAGCCTTAAGACTTTAAAGCCTGTGCGTTGGTTATCGTTACGTTTTTCAAGCCCACCCATTACCACAAACTCCTATCCTCAAAGCTGTTTTATGTTTTGGCCCTATTCAAGCATTTTATAAGTTCCACACGGCTAAAAACAGCTTTGAGCCTCAGCGAGGTTCCTGTGTACCGAAAACTGCTTTTTGCGTTCCTGCTCAGCGTATCTGGTTTGGCTTCGGCGCTCCCTACTGGCCCTATCTACACCGTCACTAAAGGTGATACGGCCTATAGCTTGGCCAAGCGTTATGGCCTTAATGTAGACCAACTGCTGAGCCTCAACCACCTCAGCAGCCCCGCGCTTGAAGTTGGCCAGCTTCTTTTGGTGACCCCACCCACCTACACGGTTGTCAAGGGCGACACCGCGTACTCAGTGGCCCGGCGCAGCGGCCTGAGCGTAGACGCGCTGCTGAGCTTTAACGGCATGAGCGACCCGCACCTAGAAATAGGCCAACTGCTGCGCCTCACCCCCAACAGCGCCGCACCGCAGATGAGCGCCTTAGCGACTCCTCCCGTACCGGTCATCAAGGTCACGGCTGCCGCGCCTAGCGTTCCCCAGGACGCCGCCCCCACGGTGATGGCGCAGCAAGCCAGCGCACAGGCTGCCCAGGCTCAGGCTGCCCCCACCCAGGCTGTCAGTATGCCTGTCAGCACGCAAGACTGGGTCTCTAATGCACAGAGCTTGTTGGGCGTGCCGTATGTGTGGGGCGCCCAAAACCGTAGCGGTACCGATTGCAGCGGTTTTGTACTGCAAGTCTTTACACCACTGGGGCTTAATCTGCCCCGCACCAGTGCCGCTCAGGCCCAAATAGGTCAACCCATAGGTCGCCAGCAAATTCAGCCTGGCGACCTGGTTTTCTTTGACACTGAGGGACGCGGCCGCGTGACCCACGTGGGTATTTCGCTAGGCGGCAATGAATTTATCAACGCCAACTCGTACGCAGGCCGCGTTGCCATTGATGACCTAAACAGCCGGTACTGGGCCAGCCGCTTTTTAAGCGCCCGCCGCGTGCTGACGATGGCCAACGCCGCCGCGGTGCACTGATCATTACTGCTATAACAACGCACAGGTAAGGGGCAAACGTACGCGTTTTGCGGTGGCGCAGGCGGCACTTTTCCTACCGTGCTGTATTACTGTGCTGGAACGGAGCGCAGACAGTATCATACATCTTTAAGTAGAGGGCAGCTAACACCAGCGGGCAACCAGTAGGCGAGCAGTTGACCACTTGCCAAGTCGGCTATAAGGTGAGGCACTTCGTAAGCCGCCTGCGCCTGGTCACTGGGGCTGTAATGGGCGGGGCCGCGTGGGTGGCTGTGATACACGCCAACCAAGTCCTGTCCTGCTCCCCGCAACTGACGCAGAACTTTCCAGGTCTGGCGCGGGTCTGCCAGGTACTCGGCTTCAGGGCGCGGGGCTACGTTGCTCAGCGCATAGACTTGCTGAGCTTGCCAATATGTAATGGCCTTATGTCCCCCGAGCAGCCCCACGCACTCCTGGGGGGCGGCGTGCTGGGCCTCTTGCCACACGGCGCGGCGCAGCACGCCAGGCAGGTACAGCGCGGGGGGAGTGAGCACTTCAGCCATAGGCACTGAGCATACAGCAGTCAGCTTGACTTCTCAGCTTGAGTCTAAGGCATCGTACAGAGAGGTATCGTATTCTGACTTGCACCTTGTTAAACACGTCATGAGACTTGAACAGCGGGAATAAAAACAGTACAGATTGCGTGAGAGGCAAGCGCAGACGGTGCCTGTGTGCCTGTGCTGGAATGGAGCGCAGTCCGTATTAAAGGGTTTACTCTTAAAACAGAAAACAATGGCAAGCTGTACGCTTTTCCTCGTCTCCTTTATGGCCTAACGAAGCTGAAGTGTCCTATAAGTACATTTAATAAATACTGTCCAGCACACGAAAAAGACAAAACACATGGTGTTCACGTCCAGCCTTATTATTGCCGATATATCTATGTTGATGTTCTGGCCTGCTTTGTGAGGCTGCTCAGGGCGCACTATTGTGGTAAATATCAGGTTAGAATAAAGGTATGACAAAGGCGAAAAAACCAGCCCCGCCCCCGAGCCGCTTTGACGGTGAGGCCATTGGGCTGGTACTTTTCGCCTTTGGCCTCTTTTTGCTGGCCACCTTACTGATGCCCACAGGCGGCCTGGGCATCATGATGCTGCTGCGTAAAGAGCTGCTCACCTGGCTAATCTGGGCCGCGTACACCCTGCCTGCCGTGCCGCTGTGCTACGGGCTGCTGATATTTCTAGGCCGCCCGCTGCGAAACCTCAGCCGCAGGGTCATGGGCAGCGTAGTGGTGGTTATCTCTTTGCTGTGCCTGCAACAGGTCTTTGCGGCGCAGGGAGCGGGCAGGCTGGCGGCGGTGCTGATGGGGCCACTGCATCCGCTGTCTTACTTGGCGGCGGTCTGGCCCCTGGTGACGCTGACACTGGGGCTAGAAGTTATACTCAATATGCGACCATTTAGCCTGCTCAAGGGATTTTTTCGCGGGCTGATTGGCCTGACAAGACGCTTGGTCAGCGCCGTACGCCGCGCCCAAGAGGGCCGTGCACAGGGGCGCGAGAAGTCGCAGTACATCGGCGAACTGCGCCAGGGCCACGCGGCCCACCAACAGCAACTCGCTGCGCTGCTCAGGCTCTACCCTGGTAACGATGAGCTAAAAGCCTGGCACCAACACAGTCGTGCCACCCACAAAAAACTGCGTGGCCTCAAAGAAGACGGGTTTGAAGAAGCGGCGACGGAGCTAGATCACGCTCAAAACTTGCGCCAGACCTTTGTGCGGGCCGCTGCCACCACCTTACAGCAGGATGTCAGCCATGAAGCTCCACCCGAAGCCGCGCAGGCTCAGGCCCTCTTGCGCCGCATCCGCACACAGCAGCATGAACTGGGCTATGAGCTGCCCACCACCACTGTATCTGCCGCGCTAGAGCGGGTGCGCCAGAGCATGGTCATGGAGTTGCAGCGGCTGTGTACGCGCCTAAGCGCCCTGGAGCGCAGCTGCCAACAGGCCACCGACGTCCTGCGAGCCCCTGACCTCAGCGCACAGGTGCTGAGCCATGAGTACGAGCAGCATGAAGCCCGTTTGGAAGACTGGCAAGAGGCGAGCGAGCAGTTTTATGCCTGGCAAGAGCGTGCCCAGCACTACCAGGGCTGGCCTGCACTGGCGGCGAGCTTTGACGCTGGCCCGCCCCCCGCCGCCCAGGAAGCTGTCAAGGCGCTGCTCGCTGACCCTGATGAAACCCTGGCGCAGCATGAAGCGTGGGCCAAATACGCCGCCGCCACCCAGGAACAAGCACGCGAGCAACAAACGCCGCCAGAGACAGACCACCCACACAGAGCTACCCCAACTGCAGCCAATCCAGACACAGATAACCCAGATGCGGACAACCTCTCGCTGCCCCACACAGCCCAGCGCCCAGCCGCTGCCAGTCACCAGCCGCCCCTTATAGGCGCACTGGGTCAGCCACCTGCCGCCGTGCCTGTGATGTCAGCCACCAGTGGCCCGCAGCAACTCCAGCAACAGCCCCACACTCAGCGCCCCACGGCTGCTGTTGCTGTGCTTGAACCACAGGGCTCAGTCCATGATGAACGTGACGACCTGCCGCTGCCTACAGGCCGCAAGCTTGAGGCTGACACCCTGCCCTGGCAAGAAGAGCCCAGCGCGGCAGTGTCCACTCCTGCCACGCGCCGCAGGCCCCAACAAGGCGCACTAGAGATGGCTCTGCCTGACGAGTCTCTACTTGACCCTCTACCTCCTGAGGCGCACAACACCATTCAGCTTGATATCGCCGCCAGACAGCGCGCAGGTCTGATCAACGAAACCCTGGCCCAGTTTGGCCTCTCTGCCCGCGTGGTGGACTTTGCACGCGGCCCCACCGTTACCCGCTACGAAATAGAGCCGGCCCCTGGCGAAAAAATAAGCCGCATTGCCAGCCTCAGCAACGACCTAGCCCGGGCTCTGGCGGTAGGCGGCGTGCGCGTAGAAGCGCCTGTGCCGGGCAAAAGTGTGATTGGGCTAGAGGTGCCTAACACCGAGCGCGAACCCGTGAACTTTCACAGCGCCATCAATTCGCCGGCCTGGAAAAACTCGCGCGCCAAGTTGCCCATCTTGCTCGGCAAATCTATTGACGGCGAGCTGATGGTGGGTGACCTCGCCAAAATGCCCCACCTGCTTATCGCCGGCTCTACGGGCGCGGGCAAGTCGGTATGCGTCAACACGCTGATCACCTCACTGCTGTACCGCTACTTGCCCACCGAGCTGCGCTTTTTGATGATTGACCCCAAGATGGTAGAACTGACCCCCTATGACGGCATTCCTCACCTGGTGCGCGGCGTAGTCACCAACCCGGTAGACGCGGCGGGAGTGTTGCTGGGCGCAGTGGCCCATATGGAGCGGCGCTACAAGATGATGAGCCAGGTCGGGGCCAAAAATCTAGAGCAGTTCAACACCAAAATGCGCCAGATTCACGAGCCCGAACTGCCGCACCTGGTGATCATTATTGACGAACTCGCCGACCTGATGATCACCAGCCCCAAAGAGGTAGAGTCGGCGATTATGCGCCTAGCACAGATGGCCCGCGCTACCGGCATGCACCTGATACTGGCGACCCAGCGCCCCAGCGTGGACATTCTGACCAGCCTGATCAAGGTGAACGTGCCTGCCCGCATCGCCTTTGCCGTGAGCAGCAGCCACGACAGCCGCACCATTTTGGACGCGATGGGGGCCGAGCGGCTGACTGGCATGGGCGACATGCTCTTTTATCAGCCTGGACTCATCAAGCCTGTGCGCTTGCAAGGCCCCTACATCAGCGAAGCCGAGTCTGTACGCATCAGCGACGAGCTGCGGCGCCAGGTTTTTGATGACCAGTTTGTAGAGCTCTACGGCCCTGACTTTGACGGTGCCATTGAATCGGGCAGCAGCAGCGCGGGCAGTGCCAATATGGACTTTTCTGACCCCTACCTGCGCCAGGCAGCCGAAATCTGCATAGAGGAAGGTCAGGGCAGCGTGAGCAGGTTACAACGCCGCCTGAGCGTAGGGCACGCCCGCGCTGGCAAGCTGATGGACATGCTAGAAGCCATGGGCATTGTCAGCAAACACCAGGGCAGCAAACCCCGTGATGTGCTGATTAACCGCGAAGACCTGCCTGAGTATTTTGGCAAGTGATCAAGACAAATCCAGACAGTCGCTACAGTGTACATTGCTATCAATATCACTATTAGGCCTGAGAAAAAGAAGGGCGCCGGGCGTAGCAACACATACACATTTCGCGATGTCATACGGATTCCGATTGATTTGGCGTACTTCCGAATCAATCCGAGCGGATGCGAGTGGGAACAGCATACGGATTCCGTTTAATTCGTTGTACTCTGGTTGCCTTAGTTGCCTGCCCTATGGCAAACTAAGAAGATATACTTATAACTAATTTTCCGTAATGCTTATCAACGCTCAGGTGCTTCTCTACTACCGGATACTAAATAATAAAAACCGCTCTCCAATACGGAGAACGGCTTTCCTATGTAGCCTGCCCTAAATCTTAAGCAGCTTTTTTGTTGCTGTGGGCAGTCTTGGCAGCATCTACCAATGACTTAAAGGCTTCGGGTTCGCGGGCGGCGATGTCAGCCAGAACTTTACGGTTCAGGTTGATATCAGCGGCCTTTAGCCCCGCAATAAAGGTGGAGTAGTTCATACCGTGCAGGCGAGCACCCGCATTGATGCGCTGAATCCACAGGCGGCGGTAATCGCGCTTCTTGTTGCGGCGATCGCGGTATTCATAAGTCGCGGCGTTGAGCAGCGTCTGAAAGGCCATCTTGTACTGCTTAGAGCGTGAGCCCCAAAAGCCTTTAGCGCGCTTCAGAACCTTTTTATGGCGGCGGCGGCGGATAGTACCTGTTTTAACGCGTGGCATCTAGTCTCACTTCCCCCTTGGCAGCATGGCTTTCATGCGCGCCCATTCGCTCTTGGCAAGCACAAAGCCCTTGCCCTTGTTGCTGATCTCGCTGCCGCTTTTACCAGTGTTTTGGTGACGTTTACCACTCTTAAACGCCATCACTTTGCCCGTTGCCGTAATTTTAATACGGCGCGAGGCGCTTTTTTTGGTCTTAACCTTTGGCATGTTTCTCCTTAGCCCAGCGAACACCAACTGAATTGGGTTGCTGTCTGGGGTACTGGGGCCGCGCCCGCTGACGCTGTTGATTGCCCTAGTCCCACTTGTCGGCCCGCACATATACGGACAAGTGCAGAGTATACACGACAGCAGGGATAAGATGCAAGGTGAGGTGAGGCGTG
>JAGLBF010000221.1 GCA_018260375.1 Deinococcus sp. | reverse complement strand
ACGAGGTCGGACATGCGCTCGCCGCGCAACTGCTGCCCTATGCAGAGCGGGTGCATAAGTTGACGGTTGTGCCGCGGGGACGGGCACTAGGCGCCGCTATGTACACCCCCCAAGAACGCATGCACCACACCGAAGCCGCGCTGCTTGACCGCATTGCGGTAGCCCTCGCAGGCCACGCAGCCGAAGAGGTGGTGCTGGGCGAGGTGACTACGGGCGCACAAAACGACTTTGAGCAGGCCACCAACCTAGCGCGGCGCATGGTCACCGAATGGGGCATGAGCAGGCTGGGTCAGGTCGCCCTGCACGCAGGCCAAGCGGATGGTCTGGGCGGGCGCGGACAGTACAGCGAACAAACCGCCAACCTGATTGACCGCGAAGTGGCGCGCATCACCGCCGAGCAATACCAGCGGGTGCGCGAGCTGCTGCAAGAGCACCTGTACCAGATACACCGCCTAACCGACGCCCTGGTAGAGCGCGAGGTGCTGGATGCGAGCGAATTTGTCACCGTACTCACGGGCAAACCGCTGCCACCTTTGCCGGTCGCACAACCCAGCAGTGGTCAAGTACAGGGTAAACTACAGACTGACACGGTTTAGGGTAGATATAGGGTCTATATAGGGTATGTGCAAGATAGTTAGGTAATCAAAAGCGGCCCCAGTATTGATCAGGCGGCTAGCCGATTTACCGGTTTAAATGCCTCAATTGATCGCTGTTTTTTTGTGCGTAGGCCAAGTCGCACTTTAAAGGTATTGGCGGCGGCAAATTGCGCTGCACTTTTGCATTCTTGCTGCGCGACGTTATGAGCCATAGGACAAACAGCAACACGGTGCCGACCATCAGCACGTATTTGGCATCAATAGGCGAGAGAAGTACCCCTATAATCATCAGATAGACCAGGCCCAAAGATACATAATTGATGACATAGTTATCGCGCTGCTGACCGAGCCAGACTGCTAGATAAACGGGGCCATCTTTGTGGCGCAGGGGCAGCGAGTAGCGCAACTTGCTCTTAGGCACGGCCAGCACGTCGATGACCAGCGCCGTAATATTGTCGGGGCCGCCCAGATTGTTCGCCGCGTCAATCAGGTGACGGGTGGTCTGGTCGGGGCTTAGTCGCCACGCCAAGATTTCCAGCACGGTCTCTTCTTCTACCACGCCACTCAGGCCGTCACTGCACAGCAGCAAGCGGTCACCTGCCAGCAGCAAAAAGCCGTAGAGCTCCAGGCGCACCTGTTCTTCGCTGCCCAGCGCATTGCTCACCACGTTGCGCCACTGGTGGTCGCGGGCCTGGGCTTCGGTGAGGTGCCCCAGCCTCACCTGCTCAGCGACCCAGGAATGGTCTTCACTCAGGCGGCGCAGTTCACTGCCGCGCAGCAAATACGCCCGCGAGTCACCTACATGGGCCAGCAGCGCCACATTTTTGTCTATGGCAAGTGCCACCAGTGTGGTGCCCATGCCCACATATTCACCAGTGGCGTGGCGCAATACGCTCAGGTTGGCTTTTTGCACTGCGTAGGCCAGGCGCTGCGGGGGTTTTTTGCGATCCGTGGTGTAGCTTTCCTTGAGCGCTTCTAGGGCCAGGCGCGAGGCCAGCTCACCTGCTGCATGCCCGCCCATACCATCTGCTACAGCATATAGACCGCCCTGTGGCAGCTCGAAAATCAGCCCCGCATCTTCATTAATGTTGCCACTACGCTGCCGTCCTGTGTCACTCAGGAGACTCACAGATAGAGGAGGGCTGAAAGCACACACCCTTAAATTATAAAGCCTTAAC
>JAGLBF010000041.1 GCA_018260375.1 Deinococcus sp. | reverse complement strand
CCACCACAGTCGGAAAAGCGCCGCCTGCGGCTCCATACTGCGCAGTCCGTATGCTATTCCCACTCGCATCCGCCCTGATTGATTCGGAAGTATGCCAAATCAATCGGAATCCGTATGACAGCTCAAGGAAGCGCAAGTTGAAGGCGGCAATAATAGACGCCACCTTAAGACACAAGGAAGTCCACGTTTTGACCTGTCCCTAACGCACCGTCGTCTGAGAATTTGCATTGCTGGGCGCGTTTATAGCGGCTAGAATCGAGATCGGGACAGTCCATTACACCTGTCCCTTTCTCATTTCTGGCTCGAAATCTTAACCCTTAATTGCTGTTTGATAAGCATTACGGAAAATTAGTTATAAGTATATCTTCTTAGTTCACCATAGGGCAGGCAACTAGGGCAATCAGAGTACAACGGATTAAACGGAATCCGTATGATATATGGTGAAGACATCACTAAATTAAGAAATTGATAATTGAACTATATGTGAATATATGATTTTCTTAAGTTGAAGATAAGTTTTGCGGTCTTCAACTTATTTGATGAAGGCTTCCGCACTGCCTCTCTCATTAAATAGCCACCCTTGTTAGGCAGAATGGTTTATCCCGGAGTAGCTATGAAAAAAGCGTTTCCTATAGTTGGCCTTCTTACCTTGTTGCTCGCAAGCTGTGGCAATACGCCCGTCACTACGTCGCCTTCTTTGCAGACAGAGCAGACTAGTTCTTCTCAAAGTAGCGCACGAGTAGTTCTTAGTGAACAGCCAGGTATAACTCTGTTCGCTGCTAAAGGCGATGGGTTTGGATTCAGCGATCACCGTCTGCATGTTGCCATAAGTGGAAGAGAGTACCTGTCCCAACTTGCTAATGGTACAGACCGTATGGTTATGGGCGCGGCTTTAAGTAATAACCCAAGTCAAGCATACGTTCTCATGCGTCAGACAATTAACGGCAGTTCGCATGACTCTATTGTTCTTTACAACATGCAAAGTGATAAGATCATTCGTACTATCAGTGACCTTGCGAAGCAAAACATTACTGGCACCGGTTATAACAGCCTTATTTTACAGGGCAACAAACTACGCTTTGTAGCTGATATTGGTTATACCTCGGGTGAACTTGAAATTGATTTGAATTGCCTAAACTCATGTGAAGTCCAGAAATTACCTGCCAACGAAGCAAACGACTTTCATCATTTTCTTAAACAAAAACTTAGCACCGCAAATCAGGTGCTTAGTGCTCAACAAACTTCTGCAGTGTATTTAAACTGGCCCAAGGGCGTTAGCGGTCATCACTTTCCTGGTTCAAACTATCACACTGGAAACGACGCTTAGTCACTTGACATTAACCGTGGTAGTGGACGTGATGACTACGGTGACCCGGTAAGAGCGGCTGCAAGCGGCCAAGTCATTGAAGTAATCTACTCAACTGCTATTCACAACTATGGCAATCGCGTTCGCATAGAATATACAAACGGGGCAGCCACCCTTTATGCTCACCTAAGCAACATCAGTACCTCAAGTGGAGCTACCGTAAGCGCCAAGCCACGCCCTTTACATTTTGTTGCGTACTGGAAAACTGGGCTACGGCACAAGCTGGCTACCTTGCCCTCAACCTCTGCTGCCTTTCTTTGTGCAGTTGGCCCTCAACTTTAAGACAGACGTTCGCCCACTAACTCAGGTGCAGTGGCAACTGTGTGCCGTAGCAGGTCACATTCAGCAGAGCAGCCTTATCACTCAACTTTATCAGTTTAATGCCAAGTTTGAGAAAAAATTTGGTTTTCCTTGTCCAGTACGTCCAAGAAATAAGGGCTTTATATTTTCCTATCAAATCAGTAGTGTAAGTTTAGACATTACTGATACAGAAGCATGTCGATGGCTCTTGCCTTATCAAAAGGCCCAATCTATAGAGGCACTCTCTATTTTGCACAGTGTTGAAGCACTTTTTGAACAGGGCAACTACCAAGCTTCTGCACAAACACTCAGCTCCATCTGGGCCTTACCACTGCAACCCGTACAGCTGATGGAGGCCAAATGCTGGGAGTGCTGGATAGCGCTGCGGCAAAATGGCGACGAGCAGCAAGTTCGGCAAAAAACCCGTGAGTTGTCGCGCTGGTTTAGCCACTACGAAAAGCGCGGCGCAGGTATAACCAGGTCTACCGCTTGCTGCCCGAAAGTGCTTGGCGAGAGCTGTCTTCGGTGCAAGCGGGGCTGGGGTATATCTCTACCCGCAAGGGGAACTTGCTAGAGGGCGAAATGTACTACCGCCTAGCCCTGCACCACGCCGCGCTCGCCCACTGGCCCTGGAGTGTGCAGATACAACTAGGCAACCTGGCAGATGTGCTGTATGAGCGCTACTTGCTGCTCAACGTGCCGCCTGGCCCCCACCCGCTGCTGACTGAAGCCAACGAACTGCTCGACCAGTCGCAGCAAATCTGTGACCATTACGGCTTTCGCGGCTCAGGCGACACCGAACTGTACCGCGCCCGCTACGCTTTGCTGTCAGGCAACATAGCGCTGGCAGAAGAACTGGTAGCCCAGGCTTTTCGCAATGTAGAAACTGCGCAAACCGAATATGACTATCCGCTCACCTGGAGTGTTCACGCCGAAGTGCAACAGGCCAAGGGCCACCTTGCCGCCAGCCTCAGCAGCTTTCAAAAGGCCCTAGCGCTAGAAGAACGTCTGAACACGGGCGTTGATGTTGCCAAATTACAGCGGCAAATACAGCAGGTACAGCATAAAATGAACCAATGATGAGAATTATAATCTGGGGGTGTCTTGCGCGTCATTATTTCCTTACACTGTAGCTATTCCACTACATACGCCCTGCTCTTATAGGCCGTGTGCGAGGCTCACTATGTAGGCCCATTACGTAAGCTCACTATGTAAGTTAAGTATATAACCGCACAGATCTATACATCTTTTGGGTTGTTTGTCTTTAGTAGTTGCCAGTTGTAGCTCTGATCAAGCTCAACGGCAGCGGTAAGCCGAGCAGCAAAGTTCTTATCTCCGCAGACGATGTAGCAGTGAAGCTCGTACTATTATCTGGTAAATCAGCGCTACTGAGTGGCAAATACTATTGATTAGGATTCAATCTAAGCATTTACCTGTAGTATGCGTATTCCACTGAGTTCCAGTATAGCCATGTAGGTAGCGTCTGCGCTTTTACATTATAAAATGCGTACTTTTTACTCCTCTCGCTGGTTTTCTTTGGTAATATCAATAAGTTTTAACCGTCATCCGCGTCATCTCCAACTCCAAAGGCGATACTTATGCAGAATACTAACATTATAATCCTGGCAGGTGCAGTGATTTTCTTCGTTTTTCTGCTTGTTAAGCTAGCGGGCTACAGGTTATTCGGCAAGTTATTCACTCTTGCACTACTATCCATATCTATTTTGTGGTATAACCGAACTTCTTTACCTGTCAAAAACCTAAATAATTACGTGAGCCGTTGTGCTTATGCCTATGGCCCGCACTATTCCTTATATCACCTGGCAAGCAAAAGAATGGTATTTGTATATGTTAATAATAATAGAAAAGACAATCAAGCCGAGGCATGCATATTAGCAGATAATGGTCAAACTTCTGTTATTAACTGGTACAGTATGTCTCGAAGAAACAATGTAGATTTAGCTGATAATAATTCAAGTGATGATAAGATTATAGAAATGTTTAAAAATTCAAAAAGCAAGATTTCAATAAATGGCAATTATGGTGTTTACTATGTTATGTCGCCAACAACTTTGCCATTTTTCCGCGCTGATATCACGGCTTACAAAGATAATCAGGGAAGGCTGACCCTTAAAGAAGGCTACACTGATGATAGAACAGTTTTTGTAAGAAGGTTTTAATGCAGATGCCGACTTATACGGACTGCCGCTAAATTCCACCACAGTCGGAAAAGCGCCGCCTGCGGCTCCACACCGCACAGTCCGTATGCTGTTCCCACTCGCATTCGCCCTGATTGATTCGGAAGTACGCCAAATCAATCGGAATCCGTATTAAAGCTTGTTCAAAAGGCGGTGAGAAAAGGACAGCGGGTGTAGCAAACAGAGCAAGTATTGCGGTGATAAGTACATTCAATCAACTTGCCTGATTGTTTTTTATCCGAAGTATCCCAGCACTTCTATCAGTATTCGTGCGTATTCGTCAGGCTTTAGCCCGCGCTTTTGCACTTTCACCGAGGGCGGGAAGGTCACCACTTCGGTTTTGTGCGGCAACTTACGCAGGCCCGCCGCGTCATAATCCAGGGCTTTGTAGGCAAAGGTGATCTGCAAGTCGGTCATGGTGTCGTTGATGCTCAGCACACGCCTCGTCAGGGCGGTGAGGCGCAGCTTGGCAAGGTCAATAAAGTTTTGTACCTCGCTGCTCGGCGGCCCAAAGCGCTTGCGCAATTCTCTCTCTACACGGCTTAGAGCCTGCAAGGTGCGGGCTTCGCTGAGTTTGCCGTAGGTGGCAATGCGGGCTTCTTCATCACCAGCAAAATAATCAGCGTCTAGCCGGGCGCTGATGGGCAGGTCGATCGACACACTGGGGGGCGCTTGCAGTGGCTCACCCTTCAGCTTGGCAACAGCTTCAGCGAGCAATTCGGTATACACGTCAATGCTGACCGCCTGCACATGTCCGTGCTGCTCTTCGCCCAAAATGTTGCCCACGCCGCGAATTTCCATGTCTTTTTCGGCGAGCATATGTCCGCTGCCCAGGTCTTGCAAATCAGCGATGGCCCACAGCCGCCGCGACGCGTTTTCGGTAATGCGCGGCGGGTAAAAAAGGTAAGCGTAGGCATCGACATTGCGCCGCCCTACCCGTCCGCGCAGCTGGTAAAGCTGGGCCAGGCCCAGTCGGTCAGCACGCTCTATCAAAATGGTGTTGGCTTCGGGAATGTCCAGGCCCGTTTCCACGATGGTGGTGGACACCAGCACGTCAAACGCGCCTTCTTCAAAGCCCAGCATGATCTCTTCTAGTTCTTCTTCGTTCATCTGCCCGTGTGCGACGCCGATACGCGCTTCAGGTACCAAGTGGCGCAGGTACAGCGCCCGCGCCCCGATGCTCGCTACGCGGTCGTGGATATAAAAAACCTTACCGCCGCGCTCTATTTCGCTGATAATCGCGTCGCGCACCGTCACGGGGTCAAAGGGGGCCAAAATAGTCTGAATGGGCTTTCTGCCCTTGGGCGGCGTTTGAATGCTGCTCATGTCGCGCAGGCCCACCATGCTCATGTACAGCGTGCGTGGTATAGGCGTTGCTGACATAGACAGCGCGTCAATGGCCTTGACATCTTTGGGGATGTCTATTTTGCCTTCCTTGCTGGCCTCAGGCAGGCCGCGTAGGGCACGCAGTTTTTCCTTTTGCGACACCCCAAAGCGGTGCTCTTCGTCAATAATCATCAGCCCCAGGTCTTTAAACTGGATGTCGCCCGACAGCAGTCTGTGGGTACCGATCAGAATATCCACCTTGCCCTGAGCCAGGTCGCCCAAAATAGTTCTGGCCTGCTTGTCACTGGTAAAGCGCGACAAACCCTCAACCCGCACGGGCAAGTCCTTATAGCGCTCCATAAAGGTAGAGGCGTGCTGCTCGGCAAGCAGGGTGGTGGGTACCAGCATCGCCACCTGCTTGCCTGCACCCACCACGCGGTGCGCGGCCCGCAGCGCCACCTCTGTTTTGCCAAAGCCCACATCACCAGCAATCAGGCGGTCAGCCGGGTGGGGCTTTTCAAGGTCAGCGAGGGTTTCTTTGAGGGCGGTGGCCTGGTCTTTGGTAAGGTCAAAGGGAAAATTGGCGGTGATTTGCTTGTCCCATTCCGGATTGGGTGCAAAGCTGTTGCCAGGAGTCACTTGTCTGGCAGCGTACTGTACCAGCAGCCTGCCTGCTACCGCTTCGGCATTTTTTCGGGCCTTATCTTTGGCTTTTGTCCAGGCGTTTTTGTCAAGGCTGCTCAGTGCAGGTGGGTCATCGGTGGTGCCGGGGTGACGGCGCAGCGTGGGCAAAAGCTCAATAGGCACTGCCAGGGCCGCGCCGTTTTTGTAGCTAATATTCAGGTAATCGCGGGTGACACCCAGCACTGTGCGGGTAGCCAGGCCCTGAAACTGCCCGATACCATGCTCCGGGTGAATGAGATAATCGCCCACCGCCAGTCCTAGCGCGTCGGCGACTGGTTTGCCGCCCAGCTTTTTACCGCGCAGGGCGCTTCCCCCCTGAAAGCCGTAGATCAGGTCTTCAGTAAGTACCACCGTGCGGGCTTGTGACAAGACAAATCCGCCCTCGCCGCTGGAGCGGATAAAGCCCAGCTCACCCGCTTCTAGGCGCGGTACGCTGAGCCACTTCGGGGTTTTGTCGCCCAGCAACTTTTCGCTGAGGTAACTGGCAGTGCGGTCATGGCGAACCAGCAGCAAAATGCGGTAGCCCGCCGCTTTCCACTCATCAATGTCAGCGGCAAGTTGGTTGAGGCGTGCGCGGTAGTAGGGCAGTGTGACGATGTCTTCAAGTGAAAAGTCACTGAGATCTAAGGGGGCACGTCCAAAACTGGTTACCTCGCGCTGCCGCAGCCGCTCCCAGAGTGTATCTGTCATAATGCCCAGGCTAGAGGCGTAAAACTCAGGGGCATCCAAAAATACCCGCCCAGCAAGCAGGTCAAACCGCGAAGCGTCCCACTTGCTGTCGCTGAGGTAACCGTCTGTGGGCGCCAGGGTGTAGCGTTCTATCTTGCGGCCCGCGCCGTCTGGGGTGAGCAGGCGCAGGGTATCTAGCTCATCGCCAAAAAACTCAGCCCGCACACCGTAACTCGGCGCCTGTTCGCCTTCTTCTTCTGGCGCGCCGGGGTTGAGAATCAGGTCTAGGGTGTCGCCGCGCAGTTCAAACCCGCGCTCTTGGCGCTCACCTTCAGGTAATCGCTCGTAGCCCAGCCGCTTCAGGTGCGTGAGCAGCGCCTCACGGGGATAGACGCGGCCTACCCGCAGGCTGATCACATGATCTTCAGGACGGGCGGGAAAGAGGTCTAGGGCCGTGTTGACATCAAGCACCACATGCTTGTGGCGTTCTTCCCAGTCGCTCAGCCCTGGGTTGACACTCACGGGCGCACCTAAGGCCCCCGCTTGGGCGTACAGCGGCAAACGGTCTGGGGTGGTGAGCAGCACACAGGCTTCTGGATACGCGGCAAACAGCGCAGCGCGGGCCACCTGAGGCAGCAGCAAGATATTGCCCACCGGAACTTGCGGCAGCAGCTTGGGCAGTGAGGGGACGGCGGTGGCAGTCATAAAGGCCAGTCTAGCGCGGCGCGGGAGCGAGAATAGAAAGTGTACTACGTATTCTGCTTCAGTCCAGCACAGTCATAGAGATACAGTCATAGAGGTACCGCCTGCGCTTATCGTCAGATGCGTACTTGTACCTACGCTCTACCCGAACTGTAGCAAGGAGAGCACCTGAGTAACTCACCTAGTCTGTACCGCCGCAGCGTCTGAACTTTAGCTGCTCTTCACTTGGTACAATACCCACAATGTCTGTTAGATTAGCGCCCAGTATCTTATCGTGCGATTTCACCCGCCTGGGCGAAGAACTCGCCACCCTCGCCGCCGCTGACCAGCCTGACAACTATGTGCATGTCGATGTGATGGACGGGCATTTTGTGCCTAATATCAGCTTTGGCTTGCCCATTTTAGCAGCGGCGCGGCGGGTCAGCACCCAGTTTATGGACGTACACCTGATGATTACCCAGCCTGAGCGTTACCTGGCAGACTTTGCCGCTGCGGGCGCTGACGGCCTGAGCGTACACGCCGAATCTACACCCCACCTGCACCGCGCCGTGCAGCAGATTCATGACCTAGGCAAACGGGCAGGCGTGGTCATCAACCCCGGCACGCCGCTGGAAGCCCTGCGGCCCATGCTGGCCGATGTAGACTTGGTGCTTATTATGAGCGTCAACCCCGGTTTTGGCGGACAGCAGTTTATTCCAGCCACTGTAGAGCGCGTGCGTACTGTGCGCGGCTGGCTGAGCGATATTGACAGCCCCGCCGAGCTGCAAGTAGACGGCGGCGTAACGCCTAACAACGCCCGCGCACTGGTTGACGCGGGGGCCAGTGTGCTGGTAGCGGGCAGCAGTGTCTTTGGCCCAGACGGGCCGGCGGCGGGTTTGGCGCGCTTGCGAGGAGCACTAGCATGAAACTACGAGTAGATTTACTGCCTCACGGTGGCTACGCCGACACAGCACTGGTTATAGACGTGCTGCGGGCCACCACCACCGCCGTAGCCTACCTAGAGCGCGGTGCAGAGGGCCTGTTACTCACCGCCAGTCCCGAAGTGGCGCTGAGCCTCAAATGGCAAGAGGGCGTTCATAACGAAGCTGGTGAGCCTGTACGCAATGAGCAGTACCTGCTGGGCGGCGAGCGCGGCGGCCTGCCGATCACAGGGTTTGACTTTGGCAACAGCCCCGTTGAGGCCTCGCAACAAAACTTTACCGGCAAGCACATAGTGATGAACACCACCAACGGCACGGGGGCCGCCCACATCGCCGCGCAAAGTGCCACGCGGGTACTGCTGGCCTCACTGACCAATGCCCACGCCGCTGCCAGACGTGCCAAAGCCCTGGCGGTTGACGAGATCGCCATTGTATGTGCTGGTACTGATGAGCGCGTAGGTTTAGAAGACGTGTATGCCGCTGGGGTCATCGCTGAGTACCTGCTGGCCCTGGGTGAATTTACGGTAGATGATGGCGCGCGCATCGCCCTCACGCTGCGGCGCAACATGGGCAACCCGCTGGAGGCGCTGTCAAGCAGCACGCATGGGCAAGTGCTTGAGCGTCTGGGCCTGGGTGAAGATGTACGCTACGCCTCGCAAGTCTCCGAAAGCACTGTCGTCCCCGTGCTAGACGAAGTACAAGACATTGAAGGGGCTTTGCGGTTTGTGGCCTCAGTGTGAGCGCAAGAAGGCGTTGATGCTGGCGGTGCTGGAATAAACATGCAGCACAGCCGCCGAGCCAGCAAGACAGTTTGAAGTTGTGTATAAGCGCTACATCTTTGCCTCAGCCTTTATCCCCGTACCTGCCCTGTGCCCACCACCACCCACTTGGTGGTTGTCAGTTCTTGTAGGGCCATCGGGCCGCGTGCGTGCAGTTTTTGGGTGCTGACCGCCACCTCTGCACCCAGACCCAGCTGTGCGCCGTCATTAAAGCGTGTGGAGGCGTTGAGTATCACGGCGGCGCTGTCCACTTCGGTGGCAAAGCGCTCTAGCTGCGCTTGGTCGCGGCTTAAAATAGCGTCGGTGTGGGTGCCGTACTCGGCTATCATATCCAGCGCCTCACCCAGACCTGCCACCACTTTGATACTGAGTATCAGCCCCAAAAACTCGGTGCCGTAGTCCTGTTCAGTGCTGGGTGTGGCGCTCAGGCCTGCGGCGTGCAGCACCGCGAGGCTGCCAGGGTCGGCTCGCAGCTCTACCCCCGCCGCTTGCAAGTCGCGGGCGATTTCGGGGAGGGCAAGCCGCGCCGCTGCCTCAGTGACCAGCAAGGTATCCAGCGCGTTGCAGGCACTGGGGCGCTGCACTTTGGCATTGTGGATGATGTCCACGGCGCTTGCGGGGCCGCCTTCTGCCTGTACATAGCTTGCGTCTAGGTACAGATGCACCACGCCCACACCGCCTACAATCACAGGTACAGTGGCGTGTTCTACACAAAAGCGGTGCAGGCCTGCCCCACCACGCGGAATAATGGCATCTATCAGGTCGTCTTGGCGCAGCAGCTCAAGCATGCGGGCACGGTCAGGGTCGTTGATAACCTGCACGGCTTGAGCGGGAATGTCATGCTCAGCCAGCACCGCCGCGATAATGTCCACCAGCACGGCGTTGCTTCTGAGGGTTTCTTTGCCACCACGCAAAATCACCGCGTTGCCACTTTTGAGCGCCAGAGTCGCTACGTCTACCGTGACGTTGGGCCGGGCTTCATAAATGACCCCCAGCACGCCCAGCGGTACCCGCCTGCGCGACACCTTCAGCCCGTTAGGACGCACGCTGTGACCCAGTTCCTCGCCTACAGGGTCAGGCAAGCGGGCCACATGCTCTACATCGGCGGCTATGCCCTCTAAGCGCTCAGGGGTCAGTGTCAGGCGGTCAAGCAGTGCTTCACCCAGGCCCTCACGTTTTGCCGCTGCTACGTCCTGGACGTTCGCCGACAAAATCTCGGCACTGTGCTGGCGAAGGGCCGATGCAACGCCCAGCAGGGCAGCATTTTTGCGCTCAGTGCTGAGGCTACGCAGTTGCCGCGCCGCTTGCTTGGCAGCCTGGGCCTGCTGGCGCACGGTGGGTACAGACGCGTCGTGGGAGGCAGTGGTCATGCTGACAGAGTAGCAGGGCGCAGGGTCGGTGCAGAGTCAGTGCAGGGCCGCTACAGGGTCGGTGCAGACCAGTTGATTTACTGGTAATACTTGATTGACCAGTAATCCAGATGCCGACTAATAAGCATTACGGAAAATTAGTTATAGGTATATCTTCTTAGTTCACCATAGGGCAGGCAACTAGGACAATCAGCGTACAACGAATTAAACGGAATCCATATAAAGCCGCAACGACCTGATGTTATCCGAGCAGCTACGAGTGGCAAAAGATACGAGTTGGCCGGTATACAAGCACAGTCGGCGGCTTTCCTGACTGTGCTGGAATGAAGTGGAATACGTGCTAGAGCCAAAACAGTGTACATAAAAGGGCCGAAAATGACCGCCCTTTTATGCACACTGCTCTAGTGCTCTATTTCACTGTATTGCTGGGTTCACCAGGGTTAATGGGTTCACCAGGTAGTGCTGACTGGGTAGTGCGCTTGCCTTAGTGGTGCGCGAACTGCTCAGCTTCGGTGCTGCCCGCCAGAGCGGTGGTGCTACTCTGGCCACCGCCCGCTGCCTGTGACACCAGGTCAAAGTAGCCCGTACCCACTTCACGCTGGTGGCGCACAGCCGTAAAGCCGCGTTCCTGGGCGTTGAATTCACGCTCCTGCAACTCAACAAAGGCAGACATCTGGTTGCGGGCGTAGCCGTAGGCCAGGTCAAACATGCTCATGTTCAGCGCGTGGAAGCCAGCGAGGGTGATGAACTGGAACTTGTAGCCCAGTTTGCCAAGTTCAACTTGGAACTTAGCGATGGTCTCGTCGTCCAGGTTCTTCTTCCAGTTAAAGCTGGGTGAGCAGTTGTAGGCCAGCAGCTTGCCGGGGAACTTCTCGTGCACGGCGTCGGCAAATTTCTTGGCGTCGTCCAGGTTAGGCACGCTGGTTTCGCACCAGATGACATCCGCATAAGGGGCGTACGCCAGGGCGCGGCTGATCGCCTGGTCAATGCCGGGTCTGACGTAGTAAAAGCCTTCTGGGGTGCGCTGACCGGTGCAAAAGGGCTTGTCGTTGTCGTCTACGTCGCTGGTCAGCAGGTTGGCGGCGTCGGCATCGGTGCGGGCGATCAAGACGGTGGGCACGCCACTTACATCAGCGGCAAGACGGGCTGCGTTCAGTGTGCGAATAAACTGGCTGGTAGGTACCAACACCTTACCGCCCAGGTGACCACACTTTTTCTCACTGGCCAGTTGGTCTTCAAAGTGCACGCCTGCTGCACCCGCTTCAATCATGGCCTTCATCAGTTCAAAGGCGTTCAGAGGGCCACCAAATCCGGCTTCGGCGTCGGCGACGATGGGCGCATAGTAGTCCACGTCGTTCTTGCCCTCGCTGGTCTGGATCTGGTCGGCGCGGCGCAGGGTGTTGTTGATGCGCTTAACCACGTCAGGTACGCTGGAAGCGGGGTACAAGCTCTGGTCGGGGTACATCTGTCCCGCGTTGTTGGCGTCACCGGCGACCTGCCAGCCGCTGAGGTAGATGGCTTTCAGGCCTGCTTTCACCTGCTGCATGGCTTGGTTGCCAGTCAGTGCGCCCAGGGCGTTGACAAAGGGTTCATCCTTCATCAGTTTCCACAGCTTGTTCGCGCCGTGCTTGGCCAGGGTGTACTCGATAGGCAGGCTGCCGCGCAGCTTAACGACTTCATCAGCGCCGTAGTTGCGCTTGACGCCCTGCCAGCGCTCTTCAGTTTTCCAGCTTTGTTCCAGGAGTTCAGCGGCAGCTTGGGGGTTATTGGTGTTTGTGGTCATGGTTGTTTCTCCTAATGAATGAATGATGGGCTTGGTCCACGGCGGACAGTTTCAGACGGTTTTAGGCTGAGTGCCTGATACCGGTGGAACACGTTATTGGGGTTAGAACACGTTGTTGGGGTTAACTGAGTTTGGTGTAGCCTGGCAATGTCAGAAATTCTTCAAACTGGTCTTGCTGCACCAGGGTTTTCAGCAGCCCAGCCGCTTCTTTAAGTTTTTCGGCGTTGCCCTGCTGCTCTTGGCCTAGCCGCTCGGCGTAGGTGTCAATCAGGTGCGTCAGGCGCTCTGAAGTAATCGGGGTTCCCTCGTCGGTGTGCTGGTTGCGGTGTGCCCACTGCCACAGCTGAGCGCGGGAAATTTCGGCGGTAGCAGCGTCTTCCATCAGGTTGTGAATCGGCACCGCGCCGCGCCCAGACAACCAGGCCGCGAGGTACTGCAAGCTCACGTCCACGTTCATATCCACGCCCGCTTGGGTAATCTTGCCCTGTGGTGGAGTCAGCAGGTCAGCCGCTGTGATGTGGATGTCCTTTTGCTTGTCGCTGTCAATCTGGTTGGGCGCGGGCATCAGGCGGTTAAAGACCTCGGTGGCCAGCTGTACCATGCCGGGGTGGGCTACCCAGGTGCCGTCGTGACCGTTATTGGCCTCGCGCTCCTTGTCTATGCGCACTTGTTCAAAGGCCTGCTCGTTCTTGGCCTCGTCACCCTTAACCGGAATAAAGGCACTCATACCGCCAATCGCCGGAGCGCCGCGCTTGTGGCAGGTCTGAATGGCGAGCTTGGAGTAGTTTTGCATCATCGGGGTAGCCATCGTGACGACGGCCCGGTCAGGCAAAATTTTGTCTTCACGCGAGCGGAACTTCTTGATGAACGAAAAGATGTAATCCCAGCGCCCGCAGTTTAGTCCAGCCGAGTGCTCGCGCAGCTCATACAGGATTTCGTCCATCTCAAAGGCCGCTACAATAGTTTCAATCAAGACGGTGGCGCGAATGGTACCGCGCTTCAGGCCCAGTTGATCTTCGGTGAAGGTAAACACATCGTTCCACCAGCGGGCTTCAAGGTGAGATTCCAGCTTGGGAATGTAAAAATACAGGCCAGTACCCCGGCTTACGCACTCCTGGGCATTGTGATAAGCGTACAGACCAAAGTCAAACAGGCTGCCTGACAGCGCTTCACCGTTGAGGGTGGCGTGTTTTTCTGTAAGATGCAGCCCGCGTGGGCGCACCAGCAGCGTGGCGGTGGTGTCGTTGAGCTTGTAGCTTTTGCCACCTTGCTCAAGTGAAATGGTGCGGCGCACAGCGTCCATCAGGTTAGCCTGACCTTCTAGACAGTTGGCCCAGGTGGGGCTGTTGGCGTCCTCAAAGTCGGCCATGAACATCTTTGCGCCGCTGTTGAGGGCGTTGATAACCATTTTGCGGTCAACCGGGCCAGTGATTTCTACCCGGCGGTCTTGCAAATCCTGGGGCAGCGGGCTGATTTTCCAGTCGCCGGCGCGAATCTCGGCCGTGTCTGCTAGAAAATCAGGCAGCTCTCCAGCATCTAGGCGCTGTTGCCGCTGCTGACGGGCTTGTAACAGCTCACGGCGGCGGCCGTCAAAACGCTGGTGCAGTGCTCCCAAAAAGGCCAAGGCTTCTTGGTTCAGTACCTGCCCCGCCGCCGCATGAGGCTGGAACTCGATATGATGTTGAGCGGTCTGAGTCATTGGTTGTTCTCCTTTGGCTGTGGTTAGTATGCGGCAACAGCAACTGTATTAGAAGTGGTGTACTTTAAAGAGGATGGTGTACACCACCGACTTTGGTACACCACCAGGTTTTTTGGCGGGCATACGGACTGCGCGGTATGGAGCCGCAGGCGGTGTCTTCCCGACTGTGGTGGAATTTAGCGGCAGTCCGTATCAGTGGTTTACTCGGCAACACGGAAGCGGTAGCGTGCCGCGTCGCTGGCTGCCAGCAGCGGGTCAGCGGTTAGTTCAGCAGCAAGGTCATCTTGGCCTGCCGCCGTGAGCATCGCGCCCGCCTGCGCCGCGAGTGCACCGTGAAAGGGCCGCAGTCGCTGGTCTTGCAAGGCCAGTTGCAGCTGTGACCAAGCTGCGGACAGGTCATCAGAAAGACTCGCACCGAATTCCAACAGCACCAACCAGGCTTGCAAACCAGGTTCATCCCACTCGGTGTGTCCGGTGAGTTGGGCCGCCTGCCGTGCGGCGCGGTAGGCGCGGCCCACTTCCAGCAAGGCGGCCGCGTGTTGTCCGCCCCGCAGCAACGCCTCGACCAGCCCGATGCGTGCCTGGGCTTGCTGGTAGGCGTGTACCGCAGCGGCGACAGCGGCGCGGGCGTGCGCTTGAGCTTGCATGGGCTCAGGGGACGCCACAGCCAGGGCCAGTGAGACGTCAACTCGCAGTGAGGCCAGCCGGTCGGCTTGGTTGTCCGGAAGGCTGCCCTGAACGCTCAGCAGCAGTGTGCGGGCGTGAACAAGGTCGGGGTGGTCAATCTGTGCCCCGCCCATCGGCGGCAGGTACGGCACTTGCAGCCCGCGTGCCAAATAGGCCAGCGCTACGCGGTATTCAACGCGCAGACGGCGGTAACGGGCCTCAGAGGGCCGCACGCTCTCGGCCTCACTAAAAGTGGCCCAGGCCTGTCGTCCTGCCAGCAGTGCGGGTTGCAAGTCACCTTGCGCGGCGTAGAGCGGCACCGCCTCCGAGAGGGCGCGGGCGTGCGTAAACGTGTCGGTGTCCAGCGCAATGGCCCGCTCGATCATCTGCTGGGCTTCACTCAACCTGCCCAATCGCCGCAGCACCGTAGCCAGCCGCGCCATAACCCGCGACTGTTCGTCGGGGCCAGCACGGTGGGTTTCAAGGCCCTGCACAGCGACTTCAAGGGACTGCAGCGCAAGGCTTTGCTGCCCTAGGCGCATCAGCGCGTCACCCAACTGATAGGCGGCCCTGGCCCGTTGCAGCGGCGAAGCGCCGGGTTCTTGCATCATCTGTTCGAGCAGCGGCAGTGCCTGTTGCCAGTCACCGAGATCTTTGGTACACAGCGAACGCCACAATCGGATTTTGACCTGCAGCCCCGGCGCCTGATCCACAGACGCCATGGCCGCAAAACTCTCGGCTTCGTCCAGCAGGGCGTACGCCTGTTCGGGCCGACCTTCCCAGCGAGTCACGGCGGCGCGTGAGAGGGCATGCTCGGCTTGTGTCACCGGATCGCTGCCCGCTCCTGAGCTGTCCAGCAGTTGCCGCGCTTCAGCATACTGGGCGTCGTTGACCAGAGCCTCAGCTTGTTTCACAGCGGCCCAGGCCCGCACGTTCTCATCATTCGAGTTGCCCAACGTTTCTAAGGCGGCCAGCATCTCCGGGTGATGGTATTGCCCGCGCAGCGCGTACTCGGCGACCAGCAGACGGGCTAAGTGTTCGGTAACCTCTGCCGGATACCCCACTGCCTGAGCCGTTTTCCAGGCCAGATCCAGGGCCGTGCCGCTGGTCTGCAACTGTGGCAAAATGTCCCACGCTTCGCCGTACAGAGCGTGGTGCAGAGCGCGGGCACTGTTGCCTGCCTCCAGCGCCAGTTGGAGGGCGTGGCGGTGCAACAACGCTGCAGGCTTACGGAGGTTCAGCGGTGCCAGCAACCTGCCGGGCAGTTCGGGCCGTGTCGGGCGAACCAGCTGCCCGGTCACCTCCAAAAAAGCGCGTTCCAGGTCACGGCGCTCGCTGAGTGGGCCACCCAGCAGCGCTTCTAGGAAACTCAGCTCGGCATCCGGGAATTCGGGCGAGAAACAAACCTCAAGCACCAGCAAAAAGTCGCGCAGCGCGGTATCGCGCACTGGGGGCAAAGGCGCGTCGGGCTCAATGTTTTCGGTGACGGCAGAGAGCAACGTCAGCAATCCCAAAGCGTCGTAGTCGCGCCCGGCCTGCCGCACAATGCGCTCAACATCCGCTGGGGGCAGATACGGCAGCTTGGCCCGCACAAACTTGCGAGCGTCTTCCAGCGAGGGCGACGGCAGGGGTAGCACTTCGCGGTACTCGCCCAACTCGCCAGACGACTCAGAGGGCAGCCCGTCTGCCGAGGACAGCGCCACAAACAGCGCAGGCCCCTGCTGTGCGAGCGGCGCAAGCAGGTGATACCACACCCAGGCTGCCGCACTACACGCCTCACCCGTAGGAAGCCGCAGCGGATGACCGCCCAGCGTGCTGTTCTCCCCCACTCTGATCAGCAGCGGATGGGTAAATTGGCTAATTCCCAGCACCAGCGCCCTGCTGAGTTCCTGCTGCAAGGCTCCGTTGACGGCGTAGGCAGCGCGTTCGTCTAGTGCGCCCAGCGTGCGGGTCACCAATGACGGCTCTAGCCCCATACGCGCCGCCAGGCGTTCCAAATCTGGAGCAAGGTCTCCCTCTAGCCGCAGGCGCAGACTGCCGGGCAAGGCCTGTGACAGAGCGTCGACCAGAATGGTCTTGCCCGCACCCGGCGGCGCAACCACCAGCATCCGCACAGGCTTTTGGCGGCGTACCCCAGCCAGAAAACGGCGGTACAAACGGCGCTTACCCAGGCTGAGGTGAGAGCTGTCCTCAGCGGGCGGCTTTGCAGCGTCAACAGCTGCGCGGCCAGAGCCGAATCCGGCTTCAAGTTCTAGGTCGCTTATGATTTCTTGCAGCAGCCGCTTGTCTTCTGGCGTGCCGATGTCGCGGTAGACGATGTTGCGCAGCGCCGCCGAATTTCCCCCGCGCCGACCCAGTTCATCTTCTAACCAGCGCAAGCTGCCTACCACTTTTCCGCCGTCGCGCCGCACAGACAGGCCCGCACGCAGGCGGCGCAAGAGGTCAGGCCAGGCTGGTGTAGACATGCCAAAAGTATAGTCGTTTGATGTCCAGCAAAGGTTCAAAACCCCCAAAATGACGGTGCCTGCGTCAACTTGAAAAAGTCAGCGGCCATTGACGATTGACGACGCTTGAGCACTTCCTGCCGCTCTTTAGCTCAACTTATCCTTAAACTGCTGATACCCAAACCGCCGCACCACCTGATAGTCGCCGTTTTGATGCCAAATACCAATATCAGGGTGCTTTACGCCGTTAAAGAAGGTTGTTTTGACCATCGTGTAGTGAATCATATCGTCAAATATCACCCGGTCACCCACTTTTACTTCGTGGTCAAAGGAATATTCATCTATAACGTCACCCGCCAGACAAGTGGTGCCACCCAGCACATAGTCGTAAGGCCGCTCACCGGGGTTGCCAGCGCCCAGTATGGCGGGGCGGTAGGGCATCTCTAGCACGTCTGGCATATGAGCCGATACCGACACGTCAAGCAGCAAGATTTGTTTGCCGTTTTCTACGATGTCCAGCACCTCGCTCACCAGCCAGCCTGTTTGCCAGCCAAAGGCCGAGCCAGGCTCTAAAATGACGTGTACATCCCATTTTTGTCTAAAGTCGCGCACCACCCGAATCAGGCGGTCGGTGTCGTAGCCCTCACGGGTCATCAGGTGTCCGCCGCCAAAATTGACCCACTTCATCGCCGGCAAAAACTCGCCAAAGTTACGCTCTACCACTTCCAGCGTGCGCTCCAGGGTATCCGAATCTTTTTCGCACAGGGTGTGAAAATGCAGGCCGTCTACGCCATCAAGCAACTCTGGGCGAAAATTGCTGCGGGTCACGCCCAGGCGTGAAAAGGGGCCAGCGGGGTTGTACAGGTCGGTTTCTACCTCGGCGTATTCGGGGTTGATGCGAATACCCACATGGATCTCTTTGCCCCCAGCGCGCGCAGCCTCTACCTGCGGCTTAAACTTTTGCCACTGACCAAACGAGTTAAAGGTGATGTGGTGGGCAAGGCGCAGCAGTTCGGGGAAATCTTCGTCGCTGTAGGCGGGCGCATACACATGCACTTCACCTTTCATCTCCTCGTGGGCCAAAATCGCTTCGTTGAGGCTGCTCGCAGTAGCGCCAGTGATGCCGTACTCGCGCAGCCAGCCAAAGGTGCTGAACATAGCAAAGCCTTTAAACGCCACGATAATTTGTGCACCCGACAGTTGCTGAAGTTGCGAAATAAGTGCCAAGTTGCGGCGCAAACGCGATTCATCTAAAACATAAGCAGGGCTAGGTATGTTGTCCCAGGCGATACGTTCAGTGGGAAGCACAGGGGGCAAGTTCAGGGAAAACTGGGTCATGGAGCCATTCTAAGGGATGACGGGGATGTGGTTTAGGTGTATTGGCTTGGCGGCGTTTACATGCCGCGCCTTTTTCCCGTTTTTACCTCTTATACGGATTCCGGTTGATTTGGCGTACTTCCGAATCAATCCGAGCGGATGCGA
>JAGLBF010000040.1 GCA_018260375.1 Deinococcus sp. | reverse complement strand
GAGCCACAGGCGGCGCTTTTCCGACTGTGGTGGAATGGAGCGGCAGTCCGTATCAGAAGGGGGCCTTGATCGCTCAACCAACAGCGTACAACCTAACACAGATTCGGTATGTTCTGGCGACTGTTTATATGTACTGCGCTCCATTCCAGCACAGTCAAGCCGTTTCTCATTGAACCGGAATCCGTATGACCGCTTGGCTACACAGCACTGGCCCTTTGGCCCACAACCAGCCGAAAGGGAAAAGGCCGCCACACCTGCCAGTCAGGCCCGCACACCGCCTGCAATTCGGGAGCGGTGAAGCTGCGGCGCACCGATACCAAGCCGTCAGGCACGATAAATGAACCGTGAAAAAGCGGCGCCGCTAACAGCCCAAAGCCGGCGTAGGCGAGCGGCCCGCGCTCAATGTCAGCGTGTAGCGTAAGGCCACGGCTGAGGGTCTGGCAGTCGTTGAGCAGGGCGCACACTTCGGAGGTGCTCAGGTGGTGAAGCAGGTGGTTAGACACAATCACATCAAACTTAGCCCCTTCAATGCATAGGGTAGCGCTGTCTACAGCACGGAAGCTTAGGCCAGAGCGCTCTTGTTGCCGCGCATAGGCGATAGCCTGCGCGTTGGTGTCAATGCCCAGCACCCGCAAGGTGACGCCGTCCTGAGCGGCCCAGCGTTGCAGTGCACGCGCCAGGTCACCCCCACCGCAGCCAATGTCCAGCAGGGTAAAGGCCCGCTCGCGGCTGAGATAAGGCCGAATAAAGCGCCCGTAGATAAAGCGCCAGCCCGACACCAGTGCGTTGACCTGTTCAAACTGAGCGTAGGTGCGCTCCAGCTTGCGCGGGTCACAGTGCGGGTCGTCCATCTGCTCAGGAATGTCGGCACGCTGCCGCAAATCAGGCCAGCACAAGCTCAGCCCGTGACGCTCCAGCCCTGTATTCAACCCTGTACCGCCGTCATCAGGGCGGATTCTACGGTCAGGCCAGGCCCAAAGGCCAGCGCACAGATGCGCTCACCGTCCTGCACACCGTCTGTATCTGCAGCCTCTAGCTCGCTGAGCAAATCGCCCAGAATAAACAGCACAGTTGCCGAACTCATGTTGCCGTACTGCCGCAGCACCTCGCGTGAGGGAGCCATCTGCGCCGTACTAAGGCCCAGGCTGCCCTCTACTTTGTCTAGAATACTGCGCCCTCCAGGATGCACTGCCCAGCGCTCAATGTGCTGCCCCGCCTCTGACAGCGTGCCTGGCAAGCCCGTGAGCAGCGGCCCCACCGCGCTGTGCAGGTGGGTGGCAATCAGTTGCGGCACGTAGCTGCTGAGCACCATATGATACCCCTGGTCGCCAATCGTCCAGGCCATGTCATGTTCACCCTCTTCGGGCGGGGTGAGTGCGGTGGCAAAGTCATCTAGGCGCAGGGCGGTGCTTCCCGCCTGGGGTGCTTGGCTGCTCAGCACGGCGGCGGCGGCTCCGTCAGCAAATACGGCGCTTGACACCAGCGTTTCGGGGTCAGAAGACACCTGGGCGTGCAGCGTACACAGCTCGGCGCAGATGACCAGCACGGCGGCGCTGGGGTCAGCCTCGCAAAAAGCTTGCGCCATTCTCAGCGCCGGAAAAGCCGCGTAGCAGCCCATAAAGCCCACATGAAAGCGCTGGGTGGTGGTGGGAAGCCCTAGAGCACGCACCACAAGGTAATCAGGGCCAGGAGCAAAAAACCCTGTACAAGACACCGTAACCACGTGGGTAATCTGCTCAGGGCGCAGGCCGCTGCGGGTCAGGGCCTGGCGCGCCGCACCGATAAAAAGCGCGGGCGCTTCCTGTTGGTAGAGTTCGTTGCGTAGCCCCGTGCTGGGCGAGAGCATGGTGCGCGTCTGTGCATCAAAAAAGGGGCCGCCTGCACCACCATCAGCACCATCATAGTCCGCTATAACACTGTACCGTGTGTCAATACCAGAGGCGTTAAACACGCTGGGTATCAGTCGCTGAGCCAGGCGACTGAGGCCAGGTTGCGCCCGCAGCAAGTCCCGCACAAAGGGCTGAGGATAGACGGTGGGGGGCAAGGCCGTGGCGATGGTGTGCAGATAAACCGTCATACCCTCAGTTTACAGCACGGTGTGGGCGGCGCAGATAAGTTGCAGATAAGTTAGCGTGGCCTTGAAGGTTTGGTCAAGGGTTTGGTAGAACGTCAGTCTGCGCTTCCATAACGGGGAACCCGTATCTCTTCCCACTGACAGCCGCCCTACTTAAATCACAAACGATCTGATTTACTCGCAGTCCGCACGACTTCTAGCGAACCAGTGTAGCGGCTGTCATTTAGCCCTCAGCTTGCATGCTTTGTACCGCGTCGTGGTCGGCCTGGGCCAGCTCTTCGGCTTTGTTGAGCGCATTCCATTCGTCAATACCGCTTGACAATTCGGGTGCAAGGCCGCGCAGATAAGCAGCCTGAGCGATGAGATAAGCGGTAAGGGGCGTGGTCAAAAACTGAAAGAGCAACACCGCCAGTAAACGGGTAAACGCCGCCGAATCCTGAAATGACAGCGCCGCACCCAGAAAAATGCCTGCTGAGCCCAGCGTCACCAGTTTGCTGCTGGCATGTAGGCGTGAGTACAGGTCGGGAAAGCGCACGATGCCGATAGCGCTGGTCAGCACAAAAAAGGCCCCCAGCAAAATAGGAACGTCGCGCCAAACATTAAAATCGTTCACCGCATTACCCGCCCGGTGAGCAGGTAGCGGGTCAGCGCCACCGTACTCAAAAAGCCCAGCAAGCTCAGCAGCAAGGCGCCGTCTAGCACCACCAACAGGTGACGTTTGACGGCAATGAGGGTAAACAGCAGCACCAGGTTAGCGCTCAAAAAGTCAAAGGCCATGATGCGGTCACCCCAACTGGGTCCACGCAGCACGCGGTAGGTGACCAGCAGCACCGAGAGGCTGACGATACCCAGGGCAATATTGATAATCACGGGGTGACCTCCTGTGAGGCGGGTTGTTCGGGCAGGGATGTGGCAGGCAGCGAGGGCTGTAAAAAGGCCAGCAGCGCGTTTTCTATCCGCTTAACACTGGCAGTAGCTTCGTGGGTGTTGGCCAGGCCAATGGCGTGGACATACATTTCGCGCTGATCACGGCTAAAGCCCAGCACCACACTACCAGGCATCAGCGTAACACTCGCTACCAGCATGGTGAGGCTAAGGTCGTTGTGGGGTTGCAAGCTCACTTTAAAGATCATGGCGTTAAGGCGGGGCTTAAGCTGCAAGGCCAGCATCGCCACATGGATATTCGCCACCGTAAGTTCGCGGGCAAACCCCCACACAAAGCGCAACAGGGCAAAACTGGTGTGGCGATACTGGCGCGCACCCAGCGCGTCGGGCACAAGGCCCAGCAGCGCAAAGCCAATCAGAAAACCTATCGTGAGTTCGCGCAGGCTGACTTCGCCCGACAACAGCGCCCACACCACCGCCAAAAGTATATTGAGCATCAAGCCTCTCAATGCGACTCCCCCTCTTGTGGCGCAGACTTGGGCGCTTCTTTTTTCTGAACGTCGGTACCGGTGGGCGGCTCAGGAATCACTACGGGGTCTTTACCCAGCACGCTTCGGATGTAGTGCTGTTGGTCACGCAGTTCAAGCATGGTGGCCTGGGCGTGAGCAAACAGCGGCCCCGCTATAAAAGGCAAGCCCAGCACCAGCGCCGAGGCGGTATAAGCGGGTAAGCGCTGGCTGAGACTTACGGGAAATAGGGGTTGCTGGCGGTTGGCTTTGCCCCAAAAAAAGTCTCGCCAGACGGTCAGCATGGCGTACAACGTAATGAGGCTTGCCAGCAGTGCTGACACCACCGCCACCCAGGCGAGCGGCGAACCCTGAAGGATGCCGGCGCGTATCAGAGCGTATTTGCCGATAAAACCAGCAGTGGGCGGGGTTCCACTGGCCGTCAGCGCGCACAGTAAAAAGCAGGCGGCCAGCAGCGGTAAGTGCTCAATAAAGCCGCGCCGATTGCGGGTGAGGGAGGTGCCGCTGACCCGCTCCGCCACAGCCGCAATGAGAAAAAGTGCCAGGGTGCTCAGCACGCTCACCGCCACATACATCAGCGCAGCCCGCAGCGCTTCAGGCGTGCCGATACCCAGCCCGAAAGCTAGGTAGCCTACGCTGCCCATCACCGTAAAGGACAAGACCCGCCGCCATTCGCGCTGGCTGAGTGCGCCCAGTGCCCCGAAGAGCATGCTAAAGGCGCCCAATATCAGCAAAAACTGCTGTGGCAAGCTGCTATCTAACTGAAACACCGTAGTCAGAATGCGAATCAGCGCGTAGACCCCTACCTTGGTCAAAATGGCGGCAAAAAAGGCGCTGGTGGCCTGTGGCAAGGCAGGGTAGGTGCCGGGCAGCCAGAACCCCAGCGGAAAAAGCGCACCCTTAGCCGCAAACACGATCATCAGCAGCACACCCAGCACGGCGACACTGGGGGTTGGCCCCAGTTCAAGCGAGCGCTGAGCCAAGTGCGCGTAGTTGAGCGTACCCAGTACGCCGTAGGTCAGCCCGCAGGTGACTACCAGCAGCGAAGACGCCGCCAAGTTCATCACAATGTAACGAAAGCCCTCACGCAGTTGCTCGCGGGTAGACCCCAGCACACTCAGGGCGTAACTGGCGACCAACATCACCTCAAAGGCCACAAACAGATTAAAGAGGTCGCCCGTCAAAAAAGATAATTCTACGCCTGTTATCAAAAACAGGGTAAGGGCAAAGGCGTGGTATTTTTCGCGCACGGGATCAGGGCTGACCGCCATCATCCACACGGTAAAGAGGCCCACAATGCCTCCCAGCAGGCTCATGTACGCCGATAATCGGTCGGCGGTCAGCACGATGCCAAAGGGCGCTTGCCAGCCGCCCAACTGGCTGACCAGTACGCTGCCGTCAGCCGTTGCCGCTACCAAAAGTGCACTGAAGATACAGGTGAGCAGCGTGGCTATCAGCGCCGCACCCACCCGCAGGTGCCTACGCGCAGGCAGCAAGCACAGCAGCCCCGCCGCCAGAGGAGCAAGCAGGGGGGCGAGTGGCAGACTGCTGACCAAAATGCCCGCTTCGTTCATGGCTGCTCTCCTGGCGTACTGATAGGGGGTACGCTGGTGCTTGCCCGGAGCTCGCTGACGTTTTCTGTCCATTCGGGCGCGTCAGGGCTTTGGTGTTCGGGGTCAGCCCGCTCACCCTTGCCGTGTGCGCCGCGTGCCAGGTTGTCTCCAAAGGCTTCTACGTCGTGGTGCCCGGCCACCTGGTACGCCCGCAGCGCTACCGTCAGAAGCAGCGCGGTGGTGGCAAAGCCGATGACGATAGAGGTGAGAATCAGTGACTGCGGCAGCGGGTCGGCATACGGCCCAGGCAGGGTCAGCAGTGGGGGAGAGGACTGATTAAGCCCCGCCACGGTGAGAATCAGAAGATGGATGCCGTACGAGATAAATGACAGTCCGATCACCACCCGCACGATGGTGCGCGAAAGCAACAAAAATACGCCCGCTGCGATAAGAATGCCGATAATAATGGCAAAAAGACTGCTCATAAAGACTCCAGTGCGGGGTAAGCCAGATGTAGATGGGCGAACTGGGCGTGACGCTGCATCAGAGAGACACTTTCTCTCAGCGCATTGACAAAAAGAAATTGCCCAAAAAGCAATTGTACAAAAAGGAATTGCCCAAAAAGAACAGGCCGCGCCATGCCTATTGCTGCTGCGCCATTGGGCCACTGTTCTGTTGGCCGGCCTCGGCCTCTGACCCACTCTGCCCAGTGGGCGGTTGTCGCCAGGCGTGCGCTGATCACAGATCCTCCCGCACCCGTTCTAGGGGATTGACCTCTATCAGAGCGTAAGCGATGCTCAGGCCCGCCCCCAGCACGGTTAAAAATACGCCTATATCAAAAATCATGGCACTGGTCCACTCAAATTCACCCGTGAGCGGCGTGCTGATATAGCCGTACGCGGTCTTAAGAAAAGGGTGGCCCAGGACATAAGGAATAAACGCTGTGAGAAAAGAAGTGCCCACCCCCAGTGGTATCAGCGCGGTAGGCTTAAGCCGCCGTGCGGCGTCTTTCCCTGTCGCTATGCGGTGCAGCAGCAGGGCGCACACTGTCATCAGCCCGGCAATAAAGCCGCCGCCAGGAGCGTTGTGCCCGCGCCACAGCAGCAAAAAGGCGAACAGGATGATCAGCGCAAAGGAAGCGCGGCTCACCGTTTGCAAAATCGGGTCGTTGCTCACCAGGCGGGTGTCCAGGCGGCGCGCGGCTTCCTTATCGGCTTGAATGTTGTTATTCAGGGTGCGCTGGGCCGCCGTGGTGGGCCGAATAATGACAGAACCGGATGCAGGCGTTGACGTGCTGGGCGGCGTGTTTTTCTTGTTCTTTTTATTAGATTTGGGGTTGGCCTTGTTGCTCACGGATTCACCTCCTTAGTCACGGGCATGCTTTCTTCTGGATGTTCTTTAACGTGCAGGCTGGATGTGGCCGGTTTGTTGGGGTTGGGTTCGCCCTTTTTGCCCAGGCGCACCAGCGCAACCACCGCGAGCGCCACCATGCCCACTACTAGGCTTTCGCCTAGAGTATCAAAGCCGCGGAAATCTACCAGCAACACGTTGACCACATTTTTGCCGCCGCCACCTGGGTAGCTGTTGAGCAGGTACCAGGGCGAAATCGGTGGGGCCAAAAAGCGCACACTGCTGAGCGTAAGCAGGGTAGCGCCTACACCAGCGGCGGCAGCCAGAAGGCTATCGAGCAGCAGCCGCCCGCGTGTGCGCGGCAGGTCACGGAAACCGGGAAGGTAGCGAAAGGCCAGCAAAAAGAGCACAACGGTCACCGCCTCTACCAGAAGCTGCGTAAGGGCCAAATCGGGGGCACCGAAGGCCAGAAAAAAAGCGGCGCTGCCAAAGCCCGTAAGACCCATGACCACTACGGCAGTCAGGCGGTTTCGCGAGAGCAGTACCCCTATGGCGCCGCCCACCAGCAGCACGGCAATAGGCACAATGGCAAGGGGCAAACTGATAGGGTGAAAAACCTGCGGCGAGAGCCACACGGCGTACGTAGCCATCAGCCCCGCTGCCAGCAGCATAATGCGCAGTTGGTCGGGAAGCGCCAGGCCCTGGGTGCGGGTGATGAGCCAGGTGGCAGCGTCATGCAGGCCATCGGTGATCTGGTAGTAGAGCGTGTTGGCGTTCCAGCGCGGGGTGAGGCGCTTTTGCCAGGTCGCCACCTGCGGAGCAAAGTACACCACCACGCTGCCTAGTAGCCAGGTAAAGATCGAGAGCAAAAGCGCCGTGGTGACCCCGTGCCACAGCGCCAGATGCTCGGTGAGCGCACCAAACTGCAGCGAGTTTTCGGTGGTGCGTACCAGCCGCTCAAGGAGCTGCGGCCACAACCCAAACACCAGGGCAACGGTGACCAGCAAGGCCGCAGGCAGATAGAGCGCGGGGCCAGCTTCGTGGATGTCTTTTTTAAGGGCCTTGCGCCGCTCCTCTTCAACCACAGGGGGAAGGGGGTCATTGTTCAGCTTTCTGGGCATAAAAAAGATGCTGAGCAAGCGGGCGCAGTAGGCAAACGTCAACACGCTCCCCAGTACCGCCACCGCAATAAAGGCGGGGCCACGGTGCAACATCGCCTCATAAAAGAGTTCTTTGCTGATAAACCCGCCCAGCGGCGGCAAGCCCGCCATGCTGATGGTGGCGAGCAGGGCCAGCACAAACGTGATGGGCATGGTGCGGCGCAGGTTGTGCAAAAAGGGGATTTCGCGGGTGCCTGTCTCGTGGTCAATGATGCCCACCACAAAAAAGAGCGCAGCTTTAAATGCGGCGTGGTTCAGCAGGTGCGCGGTAGCAGCAAAGCGGCCCTCGTCGCTGGCCAGACCGTAAAGGCTCATCAGCAAGCCCAGTTGCGACACAGTGGAGTAGGCCAGCAGCGCCTTGAGGTCGGTTTGGCGCAGAGCCAGCCATGAACCCCAGGCCATAGACGCCAGGCCCAGCGGCACCAAGATAGCGCTCCACAGTGCCGAAGCGCCGAAGATCAGCCCAAACTTGGCGACGAGCATCACGCCGGCTTTGACCATTGTGGCTGAATGCAAAAAGGCCGAGATAGGCGTGGGCGCTTCCATCGCAGTCGGCAGCCATAAATGAAAGGGCAACTGCGCTGATTTGGTGGCGGCAGCCAGAATAATGCACAGCATGGCAGGTATAAAAAAGGGTGACGCCTGCACGGCGCTGATATTAAGCTGCGACAGCGTGGTGGTGCCGCCCGCAATAGACAGCATCACGAGGGCCGCCAGCAGCGCAATGCCGCCGAAGGCACTGACCAAAAAGGCCTTAACTGCTCCGTCACGTGCCGCGCCGCGCGTGTGCCACAGGCCAATCAGCAAAAAGCTGGTGATGCTGGTCATCTCCCAGAACATGTACAGCAGCGGCAAATTGTCGCACAGTACCAGCCCCAACATAGAGCCGCCAAAGGCGAGCAAATACGGATAAAAGCGCCCGAATTTTTCGTCCGCTGACAGGTATGACACGGCATACAGTGTCGCTAGCGTGCCGATAACACCGATCAGCACGGCGAACAGCAGCGAAAAACCGTCGCCACGAAAAAGCAGGCTAAGGCTCAGCTCAGGCACCCAAGAGGTCAACTCACGGGTGGGCAGGGCAGCAGGCATACCCACGAGCGGCAAAGCCAGCAGCAGCGCAGGCACAAAACCGGTAGCCGCCAGTAAGCCCGTATAGCGCTGCATTTTGGAGGCCAAAACCGCGCACACCAGCGCAATGACAAAGGGGAAAAAAACAGACAGCGTTAGCATGGTCTGCCTGTTGAGGGGGTGGCGTAGCGGCGGCTCATGTCCTCATCCATCATCATCTGCTTATGAGGATACTCTAATTTGGCCCAGAGGAGCGCTGAGACTTACAAAACTGCGCGGCAGAAAAAGAAGGGAAAGATAAAAGCGCTTATATCTGAGATTCAGGGGGCGGGATTCAAAAATACCTGCTAGGGATTCCGATTAAATCATGTATACTGAAGTCTTAAAAAAGTTCTATAAATAACGTGGAGTTTCACCCATCGAAGCAACTTCCACTTCTAAAGTAAATTGTACTTCATAAAGTTAAGTTAGCAGAACCTAGCTTAGGCTTTAGGTCAGCAATAAACTCCTGCATGGTCATTGTCGCTTGTGCTTTCGCGACTTCACTGGCCAGGTCTACTGCCGAAATATCACCTGCCTGACATCTTTCCTCTAATAATTGCAATTCTTTACTGCTCAAAGCGCCCTTAAGGCTCATAATAAGGCCCTTGCCCTTCTCTTTCCACTGCTCTTTAGAAGACAAATTTAATAATCTAGCCCGCTCAGCCTCCTGTTTAGCAATAGCCTGAGCCTCGCTCTTCTCAATAAGCTGTTTAGCTTCTTGTCTGTGCTTTTGTTCTTTTTCTTCAGGCAAAGCATGAACAACCAGTTCGTATTTCTCGGGGTGACCAATTAGATCAGCAAGAAATCCCCCAGGATTACGAATCTGGCGACCTTCGTGACGAACTTGCTCAAAATACCGTATGGCATTCTCAACACGTTCTGGGTACTGCGCTGCAAGTTGTACAGCTCTGGGAGCGCCCACATGATACCCCCGCAACAACTGAACTAGGGCAGGGTCAGGGTCGTGTTCTTGCCTGAAAATATATTCAAGGCGCTGTGATTGTCCACGGCCTTCAACACGTAAATCTGTTAAATATCCAGCAGCGGTCAGTTCCTCATGCGCCGCATCAAGAGTTCGCATAATCTTGCTGGCTTTGGTCTCCCGAATACCACAAGCCGAGCGCCATTCCATCAGCTCAACCGACAAGGACTTGAGTAGCGTACCATCATCCTGGTAACGATGTGCCTCTGCTAGGCGATACAAGGCCCGTGAATGGGGCTGCTCGAGGTGACTCAGTACTTCACGCCGCAAGGTGTGCGTGAAGCCCGCCCTGATGCTTGCAGCGAGCTGTGCGGATAACCGGATACTCAGCCGCGCATCTGGAAGCAACTCAGGCAGTTCATCGGTATCACGGTCCCAGTAGCGCAACTCTTCAAGCAGCCGAAATGCAGAATTAAAGCGCACGGGCTGACCACTTGCGTCTGTCCAGCCTTCTTGCACAATAAAACCCGTAGACCAGATTCGCAGCAAGCCTTCGCGAATTCGGGCAAAAGCCCGGCCATTTTTTTTCATCAAAGCGGCTTCACGTAGAGCATTTGGGGTGGTGTGTAGCCAATTGTCTTCGGGGCAGTCTTGTTCAATAAAGAGTTGCTCTACGCCTAGCATGATGTCGGTGTCTACGCCGTGAGGCCGCCCTCTGGTGCCTTCCCCACGCACATGTACCGTACGGCCTGCGACACAAAACTGCGATTCCCAGGCCAGTTCGTGCGGGATACGGGTTTGAATGCTGAAAAAACCCAACCGGTCTAGGTTGCGTTCGGTGAGTATTGGAGGTGGTAGTGGTCGTTTTTGGCGGTACATGGTTGTTGTTTGTCTTTTAAATATATTAAATATATAAAGAAACAACAACAGAGAAAATGGCGTTTTCGCTCCCAGACGGCAAATTTAGGCCCAAACGGCCCAAAAGTATCCCAAATTTAGGCCCAAACGGCCCAAAAGTATCCCATGATTTAGGCCCAAACGGCCCAAAAGTATCCCACTTTGGGTCAGTGGCGCCCAGCCGTACGGCGTAGAGGTCTTTTTTTCTGTCCTGTGCGGCATAAAACCTGAAAACGGCCCAAAAGTATCCCATAGGCAACGGCCCAAAAGTATCCCACAAACGGCCCAAAAGTATCCCAAATTTTAAGACGTGTCAGACGCGGTATTTTCAAACGGCCCAAAAGTATCCCAAATTTAGGAGGACAAAATAGCCCCATTTGAAGCCAAAAAATCTATAGGTCAATCGTCAAACGGCCCAAAAGTATCCCAAATTTAGAGCGGTGGATTGTGTCGATTGAGGCTGACTCTTTTGCGGGTAAGCTGTTCTTTCGTAAGCTAGTTTTATGCCATGATTTATGTTACTAGCGTAAAATGGAGGTGATACGGATTCTGGTCTATTCCACCACAGCCTAAAGCGCTGCCTGCGTTTACCTATCACGAAATGCGTACTTGTTCCTATGCCCGCTGGCCTTCTGTCGGCGCGTTGTTAATAGGATTTAAGTCGTAAATTTTAGAATTCAGAACCCGTATAAGTACAGGTATAGAGTTGATATCCGGGCAGTCCATGAGACTTGCCCCTTTTTTACATCCTGACTTAACTATCAACTCCTGATGGCTGCTCTAAGATGAGGCAGACCAGAGATGAGTCTATAGACCGGTGAAATGATTAGACAACTTCAGACAAAACCAGTCGCCCGTAATTTTATCTGCTATACTCTAAAGAATTAAATATAGGCAAGTTCATAGAGCCTCAGCCATTTTTGGGGTAAGGTGAGGTATAACTATGCGAGTATCACATGAGTTCAGATTCCAAAGTTTTTCAGGTGGATATCAATTGGATTTCATCTTTTCAAGCTACCGCGCAGGCAACAGGTCTTTACAGGCCGTTTTATATCGAATAAGGCGCGATTGAGCTACGTGTTTTATCAAGCCGCTGTTCAGCGCGGGCTTTTGATATCAGAATGGCACTGTGTAATGAACCTTTTTGCCGTGGCCCAGCTTGTTTCTTATCCGAAGAAACGTTGCTGCTTGAGACTTTGGTTAAGGCCGTATATTTATGTGGATAGGCACATCAAAACCTTTTTTAGGAGATTAGTTATGGAAGTACGCCAGAGCCGTTTTGATGTGTCCACGAGTGCTTCTAGCACCCTAAACTTGCTTTTTGAAGGCGCGGGAACGGGCGAGGTTTTGGTGGGTACTGCGCAGATAAAAGCGGGGCAGTTGCTGCCTGCCCAAGACTTTTCTGTGCATGAATCTGATGAATATTCGTATGTGCTGCGCGGTGAATTGCGCGTGGTGACGCCAGAAGAGACGCGTGAATGTAAAGAAGGTACTTTTATGCTGCTTCGCGCGGGCGAGCCGCACCGCATAGAAGCCATTCAAGACAGTGAAGTGCTGTGGTGGTGGAGTGGACGCGCAGACACCTACTTACCGCTTAAAGAAAAATATCCCTTGCCTGTAAACTAACGCTCTTGTCCGTTCACTCTTTGAGGTAAATATTATGCATAAACTCCGTATTTTGACTGCTGCTGCTCTGTTATTAAGCCTGGGATTACTTTCTTCTCAAGCAGATGCTCAATCAGCCCGCCAAAGCACCTTTGTGATAGGGGGTGATTTTAACGATCTGATTACCCTTGACCCCGGCGTCTCTTATGAATTCACAGGTAGTTTAATCACCGATAACCTTTACGATACCCTTGTTGCCTATGAAAATAACGACCTAGAAAAATTGCGCCCACGTTTGGCAAGCAGCTGGAAAGTGACCGCTACACCTACTGGTTCACGTATTACTTTTACACTACGTGATGCTAAGTTCAGCACAGGTCGCCCTGTTACAGCCAATGACGTGGTCTATTCGCTCAACCGTGTTATTCAGCTGAAAACACCTTCTAGTTTCTTGCTTACAGACGTTGCTCACTTGAAAGTAGGCTCGATAACAGCGCCCAGTTCTAAAGTTGTGGTAATGGACGTACCTAAAGCTGCTAATCCCGTTATTGTTTTGGCCCTTCTCACGTTTAATGTAGGCGGCATTATTGATTCTACCGAAGCCAAAGCCCACGAGCAAAACGGCGACTTTGGAACAGGCTGGCTCAAAGACCACTCGGCGGGGAGCGGCCCGTTTACCCTTAACCGGTGGAACAAGAATGCTCAAGTGGCACTTGACGCTAGTCCTAATGCTTTTCGTAAATCGGCCAGCATCAAGCGCGTGATTTTGCGTTTTATGCCAGAAGCCGCTGCGCAGCAGTCAGCGCTGAATTCTGGTGAGATAGACGCAGCCTGGAACTACACGCCAGATGCCTTTAATGCGGCTAAAGCGAGTGGCAAACTTAATGCACTCAAAACGCCCACGTTTCAACTCACGTATCTGGGCCTGAACTCCGCCAAAGGGATGCCTTTTGAAGATGCGCGGGTGCGTGAAGCGGTGCGCTACGCCATTGACCAGGACGGCATTATCAAGAGCTTATTGCAGGGTCTGGGCCGCAAAACACAAACCATTATTCCGCTGGGTATGGTAGGTGCCGATCCCAGTATCAGCCACCCCTATAACCCTGCCAAAGCCAGAGCCCTACTAAAAAAGGCAGGCAAGGAAAACTTGAATGTTGAATTTAGCGTGCCAACGGGCTCTTGCCCTGGTGGAGTACCCTGTGCCGACCTCGCGGCTAAAATTCAGGCCGATTTGAGCAAAGTGGGAATAAAGACCACCATCAAGCAAGGCGTGATGAGCGCAGTGCTGACCGATTACCGCGCACAAAAATTGCCCATGCTGCTGATGTACTGGAGTCCCGATTTTGTCGACCCTGAAGGTAACGCGACACCCATGTCGGATTACGCTGCTAAATCCTTGGCCTGGCGTAACGGCTGGAAAAATGCCACAGCTGCCAAATTGGCCCAGAGCGCTGCTGTTGAAACCAACCAAACCAAGCGTGAAGCCATTTATAAAAAGCTCAACGCTTTAATGGTTAAAGATGGACCTTATGCCATTTTGTATCAACCTGCGGTACCTATTGTGATTTCATCGGCGGTTAGCGGCTTTAACCGTGATGCCAACGGCAATGTGCAATTCGAGAAAATCAGCAAGAAGTAAAGAATAAGCAAAGAGCATTGAGGGCCAGCTAGAAAGGAGTCTTCTAGGCCTTCTATGTTGTCATACGGACTGCATTTGATTGCGGTACACTCCTGAAGGTGCTGCTTTCACTTCTGTATCTTGAAGTCCGTACCTGCCCTATTCATGCTGTTTAGAGTTCATTACATATGCAGCATGATGTGACCAAAATTCGTATTTTTGGGCGCTTTATTTACCCAGTTTCTTTTGCAGAGGAGAGCGCTTTGTTTACTTATATTCTGCGCCGTTTGGCTTTAATGGTGTTTGTACTTTGGGGCGTAACACTCGCTGCTTTTCTTATTTCGCATACTTTGCCTGCTGACCCAGCCGCTGCTATTTTGGGCAACAATGCTCGGGAAGAGCAAATTATAGAATTTAGGGCCAAAAACGGCCTGGATCAGCCACTACCTGTACAATACGGGCGCTATATGCTGCAACTTGTTCAAGGTGACTTGGGCAAATCGCTGCGCACCCAAAATCCTATTACTGAAGACCTCAAGCAGTTTTTTCCGGCTACCTTAGAGCTTACCCTGATTGCTATTTTGTTCTCGCTGCTGTTTGGCTTGCCACTGGGTATTATTTCGGCGCTTAACCGTGGACGATGGCCTGATTTGCTGGCCCGTATTTTTGCATTACTGGGCGGCGCAACGCCAGTGTATTGGCTGGCTATTTTGGCCCTCAGCATCTTTCACGAAAAATTAGGCTGGTTACCTGGGCCGGGAAGGTTGGATTCGTACAGCTTGCCGCCGCCTGTCAAAACGGGCCTGATGACCATAGATACCTTGCTGGTGGGGGATAAGCAAACGTTTGTAGATGCGCTGCGCCACCTGATTTTGCCTGGTATTGTCTTGGGAGCCTACTCAGCGGCGCTCCTGACCCGCATGACCCGCAGTGCGCTGCTGGAAGTGCTAGGTCAGGATTATATCCGTACAGCCAAGGCCAAAGGCTTAAGCAGTCGCCGCGTTCTCAATAAACACGCCATGCGGAATGCCGCGCTGCCTATTTTGACAGTGCTAGGCGCCCTTTTTGGCAATCTTCTTACAGGCGCAGTGCTAACCGAAACCATCTTTTCCTGGCCTGGTATTGGTGGATACGCCACCACTTCAGCCATTACGCTCGATTTCCCCGCTGTGATGGGCGTCACCCTGATTGTAGGAATGGCCTACTCAGTGGTGAATTTGCTTGTGGACCTGGCCTACGCTCTTTTTGACCCGAGGATTAGTTACTCATGACAACGGCCCTTTCTTCTAAACTTGCTCGTCAACCGTCTGTGTTTATGCGTAAGTTGCGGCGCAATGCTGGCATGCAATTGGGGCTGGTGTTACTGCTTTTACTGCTTTTAGGCGCTGTATTCGGGCCTGCGCTGGTGGGCAATGCGACCGCACAGGATTTAGGCGCGCGCCTGCAAGGGCCAACGGCGCAGCACTGGCTAGGTACCGACCAACTGGGCCGCGACGTGCTTTCACGTGTGCTCAGCGGTAGCCGCATCTCGCTGAGTCTGGGCGTAGGCGTGATGTTATTCTCGCTTACTATCGGCTCAGCCCTGGGCCTGATGGCTGGAGTACGTGGTGGTTGGATTGATGAAGCAATTATGCGACTCACCGATATTTTTCTGGCTTTTCCAAGCCTCATTTTGGCCATGGCCATTTCGGCGGCGCTGGGGCCAAGCCTGACCAACGTCATGATTGCCGTAGCGCTGGTTTCCTGGCCTGCTTATGCACGCTTGGTGCGCGCACAGGTGCTGGCTATACGTGAGCGCGAGTTTGTTGAGGCAGCGCGCGCATTAGGCAGCTCAGCAGGACGGGTGGCCTTTAAGCATTTGCTGCCTAATACGCTGGCTCCGTTGCTGGTGCAGGGCAGTTTTGATGTAGGCAGCGCTATTTTAACGGCGGCTGGTCTAGGCTTTATTGGCTTTGGCGCGCAGCCGCCTATCCCTGAATGGGGCGCTATGGTTTCTGAAACGCGCAATTATATCAAGCAGGCACCGTGGGCTTCTAGCGCACCGGCCATTGCTATTTTGCTGACGGTGCTGTCTTTTAATCTCATCGGTGACGGTCTGCGAGATATCTTTGACCCACGCAGTCGTTGACTTGTCTTGGACGGCGCTGGCTGGGATACCAGTCAACAACTGAATATCCCGGTTGGTATCATTCTGGTAGTGCTGCCCTTCTACCTCTCAGAAGCAACCCGCAGAGCAGTTTGGGAAACGCTTTGCGGGTTGCAGCATGACTTACGAAGATAAAGCGCAGCCAGAGCCTGACGCCCTTTCATGGGTGGCCCTAAGTTTAGCGAAGTATCCGCAGTTCGTATTATTTGTTGTGGCTGAGGTTTTCTACGGTCTCTTCAAGTTTTTCCTGGCGCTTGGTTGAGTCACTGTCAAGGCCGCTGGCATCAACATTGCCATCTGCGCCCTGCATACCCTGCTCTACTTGTTCATTCTGGTCAATGTCGCCGCTATTGGCTGCACGGTTGTCATTCTTGTCGGTCATAGGTGCATTTTATCCAGTAGCGCAGCGTCCAGTCTCCAGAGAAACCTTGAGCGACCCTTTAACGTCGTTTGTGCTAGAGGCTGTGAAGCCGCCCTGCTTTAACCGGCAGCAGCCACAAAAACATGCAGCACTGTAGTGATACGGATTCCGATTGATTCAGTGCAGTTCTGAATCAATCTGAGCGGACGTGAGTGGGAACAGCATACGGGTTTCGCGGTATGGAGCCGCAGGCGGTGTCTTCCCGACTGTGGTGGAATTTAGCGGCAGTCCGTATGACTCAGCATCGGGCTGAGGTCAATCTAAGGGGCGCGCCCGCAGTTATTCCCAGTCCAAAATCACCTTGCCACTCTGTCCGCTTAGCATCGCGTCAAAGCCCTGCTGGTAGTCCTTGATGCGGTAGTGGTGGGTGATAATAGGGCTGAGGTCTAAGCCCGACTGAATCAGCGCGGCCATCTTGTACCAGGTTTCAAACATCTCGCGACCATAGACGCCGCGTATGGTCAGCATTTTAAAAATAACCTCGTTCCAGTTAATGCGCACCTCACCGCTGGGAATGCCCAGCAGCGCAACTTTGCCGCCGTTGTTCATCAGATCAATCATCTGCGAGAGGGCCTGGGCGCTGCCGCTCATCTCCATGCCCACGTCAAAGCCCTCGTGCATGTTCAGTTCTTTGCTCGCCACGTCCCACAGATCTTCGCGCGCTACATTGACCGCCCGCGTAGCCCCCATCTGCCGGGCCAGGTCTAGGCGGTAGTCGTTGACATCGGTAATGACCACGTTTCTGGCTCCTACATGCTTTGCAATGGCCGCCGCCATCACCCCGATAGGGCCAGCGCCGGTAATCAGCACGTCTTCGCCCACCAGGTCAAATTGCAGCGCGGTATGCACGGCGTTGCCAAAGGGGTCAAAAATAGCGGCGATGTCGTCGGGGATGTCGTCAGACAGCTTAAAGGCGTTAAAGGCCGGCAACACCAGGTACTCGGCAAAACTGCCTGGGCGGTTGACTCCGATGCCTTGGGTATTGCGGCACAGATGACGGCGACCTGCACGGCAGTTGCGGCAATGCCCGCAGGTCACATGTCCCTCACCACTCACCCGGTCGCCCAGCGCAAAGCCGCGCACCTCTGAGCCGACCCCCGCCACTACGCCCATATACTCGTGGCCCACCACCATCGGCACGGGGATAGTCTGCTGCGCCCAGTTGTCCCAGTTATAAATGTGAAGGTCTGTGCCGCAGATGCTGGACTTTTGTATCTTAATCAGTAAATCATTGGGGCCAGGCTCAGGTACAGGCTCTTGTACAGCCCACAAGCCTACTTCGGGCCTGAGCTTGGCGAGGGCAAACATGGTGCTGTGAGTGGTGGTGCTGTGGGCTATGGTGCTTTGAGTCGTGATGCTTTCAGTAAAACCCGCTGTCGCCGGACTGGATGTACTGGTGGTGGTTGCGCGAGAAGTCATGAGCCTTATCATAGGCCCTTGTATGAGGTGGCCGCAGTGTTGGTTTGTGGCATTTTTTGAGAGGGCAGCGGGTGAGAACCGTGTATTATCGGCAGATACAACCGTCTTTCTCATCCAGTAGGCACTTTTGGTCTGCTGGATTTTTAAAGCAGTCGCGGTAGGCCCCCGCCGAAGGAAAAGAGCCATGACCCAAAAGGAAAGAAAGTGAACTAGAGCAGCAATTTCTTGAGAAGCTACAAGACCTCAAGTATGTCTACCGCCCTGATATCCACACCCGCACCGCACTAGAGGCGAATAGATGGCACGCCCCTACCCAACGGTAATCCTGACCCTGATCCTCGCCGGGAGCGCCAGCGCCGCATGCGGCTCCTTCTAGGACACTCTTTTTCTTGGCGCAGTCATCACCGCCTCATGGCCCAACTTCATAAAGCCAGCACATAGGCAGCACTCGACATGAAGTGGAAAGACCAAAACTCTGGTTCTATACTGCGAGACTGCCTGCATCCCGTCCTATAACTAGTTCGTGCGAATAAATGTCAGTGCCGGGCTGTTCCAACCCGGTCAACCCTGACCTCCCGTTCCCCCTCACATGGAGACCACTATGCACAAACGGCTCTGTCAGGTTAGGTTCGGTTAGTCTGGTTTGCCGCCATGCCTGCTGATCCAAAGCCCTACCGCCACCGATTTCCTAGAGGGTGTCAGTAAGGCATTTGAAATTTA
>JAGLBF010000220.1 GCA_018260375.1 Deinococcus sp. | reverse complement strand
GCATCCGCTCGGATTGATTCGGAAGTACGCCAAATCAATCGGAATCCGTATCACAGCAGGAAAAACATCTGGATACCCTATACGGCCTGCGCCTCATTCCAGCACCGTCAGCCAAAGCGTTACCTGCGCTGTCATTATCACGGAATCCTGAGCTCTAGCGATCCTCCCGCTTGCTGAGCGAGCAGCATATTCAGTGGTGTGGGGCCGTGTTTGAGCAGATAGGTTAAAAAGTTCATCTCGCGTTCTTGGGGTTGGCCTGCGGGAAGCAGGTGCAGGCGCAGGCGGGTCAGGTGCTGGGTATGCCTGTCGTCGGCGCGGGCTAGGGCGGCAGTGGCCTGCTGGCGGTGGCGCTCAAGGCGGCTGAGGGTGTGCGCCTTGGTGCGGGCTACGCTGCTGTGCAAGGTAGGGTCTAGCTGTTGGAGGTCGTTGGTCAGGGCCTCAAACTGGGCTTGCAACAGCTCTAAACGCTGTAGGCTCAGGGCGTAAGCGTGGTGTTGCTGACCGAGCGCCGCGCCAATGGCCTGCTCTGGGCTGCGCTGAAACTCGTGGGCGCTGAGGCTATACTGGGTGAGCATACGGGCCACATTCGGCTCTAGCCAGGTGACACTTAACCGGGGCCACAGCACAGGTTGCGTTAGGCCGTGCAGCTCGTACACACCGCGCAGCTCAGCGGCGTAGGCCAGTTCACCGGGCCCAACCACAAAGGCCACGGTGGGCAGCAGCGTGTCTTGCACAACAGGCCGCAGGCCCGCCGCAGGGGTGATGCGGCTAGGGTCAGCCTCAAGCACGCTGAGCAAGTCCTGTGGCGTGTACTGGCGCTCAGCGGTGGCAAACTGTTTGCCGTCATAGCGCAGTAGTTGGCGCTGACCACTGCGCTCTTCCAAAAACAGGTTGGTGGCTCCAGGCGGGCGGCGCAGTTGTGGGGTAAGGCCCAGGGTTTCGAGGCGCTGGGCGCTTTGTTCTATACGCTGCGGCCCCGTAAGTGGGTCTTGGATTTCGCGGGCAATGGCCCCTTGCATCAGCGCAGCGAGGGCAGGATGCAGCGGGTCAATGACGATGAGGCCGTGCTCGCCCAGCAGTGCAAACATCAGGCGAGCAAAGACATCAGCGTAGGTGTTGCCAGCCAGCGCGTAGCTGAGCATACCGTCTACCCAGTCTTTATGCGGCTGCGGTGCGTCAAACGCCTGGATAAGGGCCCGCACCTGATCGCTCCACGCTTCTTGCCAGGTAACGCGCCCCACGGGTACGCCCTGTGGCAGCGCTAACACGGGGTGAAACTCGGTTTCGCTGAGGTCTAGCAGGTGCGTGCTAGCGACTTCTGCCGCGTCGTGATCTTGGCTGGCAACCCAGAACACGGGCAGTACAGGAGGCTGATCGTCACGCCTCAGCTCGTTGCCCAGTTGCCGGGCAAGCAAAATAGCGTCAGCAGCCTTGTGAATACTGTAGGCGGGGCCGCCAAGAAGCCCGGCTTGTTGCCCCGCCACCACCACGCGGGCTTGGGGCTGGCTCAGGTCTGCCAGCTGCTGCTCTAGCCGCTGGCGAGCTGCTTTGGGGGCGCTGGGCGAAAAAAATCCAACATCCTGGCTATACTGGCGCACGGCCTCACTGAGTGCGGCGCGGTCTAGCTCACGCCCGGTATCCAGCACGGTCTGGAGGTCTTGAGGCGTGTATCTAAAAAACTCACTCAATTGCTGTGTGAGGTAAAGCTCGGTGAGGGAAGCGTTGGGGTGGGCCATTCTGGGCAGAGTATACGGCAAGTGCCCTGCGCTTAGCCGTGAGCTACGCACCTGATACGGATTCCGATTGATTTGGCGTACTTCCGAATCAATCCGAGCGGA
>JAGLBF010000219.1 GCA_018260375.1 Deinococcus sp. | reverse complement strand
TTCTGTATTCAACACGACTGAGGTCACAATCCGTATAACTTGATTTTCTTCAACGGGCTTCCTTTCAAATAGCCTTCCTGCGCCCCAGTTTCTTGGCGTACCAAGTCATCACCGGGGGCGCGTCGGTGGCAAAGACAAAGCCCTGCCGTTCCCAAAAGCGAACCATATTGGGCCGCTCTCCAAATACCCCTACCAGCAAGCGGCGCGAGTGTGGCAAATGACGCTCTAGAGCCTCTACGCAGCGCGGGCCCCAGCCCTGGCCCTGTAGGGGGCCGCGCACCAGCAACAAGTTGATGGTCACGTCACCCGCCTCAGGAAAGTCTAGTTTGTAATCCACACTGCCTATCAGCAGCGGCCCGCAGTACATCAGTTCCAGGCGGCGGCGGCGATCAAAAAAGGCAGTCTCTAGGTCGCGGCCGACTTCCTGTAATGACGGCACGGCATTGCCCAGCACCGCAAAATAATTGGGGGTTTGTTGGTAAAGCTCATGAAGCAGTGGCGCGTGGTGCATGGCCATAGGTTCAAACTTTATGGGCAGCATTTTCATAGATAACTTCGTCCTTTTTGCCAACTCTTTGGGCATTTACTCCATCAATTGTTGGGGTTGACCAAAGGCAAGATACCCCAATAGTCTGACAAAATACTCAATTGTTGAGGGGGCTAAAGGCTTGCTCAATGGTTACCAAACACTTTGCTACACTGCTCACATGACCGCCGTTGCTCCATCTTGCCAGCCTGTGCCCAGCTCAGCAGTACCCGGAACCCCGGCTGGGCGCGGATTTTATGCGCGCAAACTGGCTGAGTGCTCAGCCTATTATCCCGGCGCGGTGCTGGCGCCGATGGCAGGCTACAGTGACGGCCCCATGCGGCAGCTTTGTGCCGAGGCAGGGGCGCTGTGGACGGTGAGCGAAATGATTAGCGCACGTGGACTGGTAGAAGGCGGCGAGGACGCGACACTGACCATCGGACGGCCCTACGCGGGCGAGGTGGGGCGGGCGGTGCAGCTGTTTGGCGCTGATCCTGATATTCTGGCACAGGGCGCGGCGCGGGCCGCTGACTGGTTTGACGCCGCCGCCATAGACCTCAATATGGGCTGCCCGGTGCCCAAACTACACGGCAAGGGCGGGGCCTGCTTGCTGCAAACGCCCGAAGTCGCCTATCAACTGCTCAGCGCCATGTGCAGCGCCGTACCACTGGATGTCAGCGCCAAAATCCGTCTGGGCTGGGACAGCAACCGCGCCGTAGAAGTAGCCCAGGGCCTAGAGGCGGCGGGGGCCAGCGTCATCACCGTGCACGGGCGCACCTCGCGCCAGCGCTACACGGGTGAAGCCGACTGGGAGGCTATTGCCGAAGTGGCCCGCAGTGTGAGCATTCCTGTTATTGGCAGCGGCGATATCAAGACAGTGGCCCAGGCCAAAGAGCGCCTCAAAACAGGCGTTGCCGCCGTGATGATTGGGCGCGGTGCCGTGGGCCAGCCCTGGATATTCACTGAGCTGTCTCGCTCAGATTTCGTACCGCCCAGCTTGGTTCAGCGGGCCGCGACCGCGCTGCGTCACACCCGACTTAATGTGCAGTGGTACGGTGAAGGGCGCGGGCTAAAGCAGATGCGTAAGGTGTTGCCCCAGTACCTACCCGGCGTGCCTGCTGATACCAAAAACGCTTTGGTACGCCTAGAGACGCTGGCCCAGGCCGAGGCAATTCTGTTGCCGCTGATGTAATACGGACTGCGACTTGAACTTTGTTAGACGCGCACTAAAAGAAGGCCGGTGGGTGCGTCAAACACTACGGACTCCGCAGTATAGAAGGAGAAGTCCGTAGTATACCAGCGACTTGACCTGTATTCAGGCATAGTGGTGGAGCAAGTACACGGCGTAGTCTTATTACATAATGTAACCCTATTATA
>JAGLBF010000218.1 GCA_018260375.1 Deinococcus sp. | reverse complement strand
AAAGCGCCGCCTGCGGCTCCATACCGCACAGTCCGTATGCTGTTCCCACTCGCATCCGCCCTGATTGATTCGGAAGTACGCCAAATCAATCGGAATCCGTATCATACGGCCTTTGTGATAGGCAAGTGCAGGCGGCTATTCTTTCACCCCGTTGTTCACAAGGTTTAAGTCGCAATCTGTATAAGCCTTCGGTGCGCCCTGTGGCTACTGCTTGACTTGCCAGCCTTCAAAGCCCTCTTTGCCGGTGCTTTCTATGACCGTGTTGCCCTGGCTTTGGCGCGATACGGCGTAGTTCCAGCCCTGCTGTAAGCTCAGGCGGTAGCTGGCGCTTTGTGCGCCGCATTTGAGCTCGCCGCGCACCTGTACAGGCTGGGTGACGTAAATCATCACCCGTTTGTCGCTGCGGGCCTGGTCAGTGCTGTGCGTCTGGCTGACGATGGTGTAGGCCACTTTGCTGCCCTGCGACGAAAAGGCGGTGAGGTCGCCTAGGGTGTAATACTGCGCGTCGCCGTTTACCTTCACAGTGTTTTGGCAGCCGTCTATACCGCTGGGAATGAGGCTGGGCTGCAAACTGCCCGCCAACTGTTCGGGGCCTGGCAGCGGCAAATTAAAGCGCCCCGATGCGTCTAGCGGTGTGGTGGCCAGAGTCTTGAGGTCGTCATTGAGTACCTCTATGCGGCCCTCACCGCCAGTCCAGCCGCGCACCTGGGCGCGTAGCTGGGTGACACCCCGCGACGAACAGGCCGACACAGCCAGCACAGCCAGCAAGGGAGCGGTGCGGAGCAGGAGAAACGTCATGGTACGGGGGCGCAGCGTCATGTGGGCAGCATAGCGGGCGGGGGTGACGGCTGGGTGAACGGCAGGGCAGCAGTGCGCAGCAATGGTCGGTGGTCAGTACAGAAGCTGGGCCCTGATCTGTTCACCGTAGTGCTTCAGGCGTGGTCTTGCAAGCATGTGGAATGTATGAATGTAGGTCAGCTGGCGGCTGCTAAGCTACTCAGTATGTCCGCTGCGTTTTTGGTGTTTTTGGTCTCCTGGATTGCCGGGCTTATCGGTAATTTTTTCCCGCTGATGCCGGCTATTCTGGTAGTGTTTGTGGGCCTGGTGGCAGCCACATTCCTGCAAGGCTTTGAGCCTGCACGCGATATTCCGTTTTTGGTGGTTATGGGGATCATCACCATCTTTATCACCCTGGTGGATAACGTCGCCTCGGCCTGGGGTTCGCGCAAGTATGGAGGCAGCAAAGCGGGTATGTGGGGTGCGATCATTGGCGGGGTGTTGGGCATGTTTTTGCCGGTGGGGGCGCTGATCGGCTTGCTGGTGGGGCCGCTCTTGGGGGCGCTGATAGCCGAGTTGCTGGTGGTGCGCCGCTCTTTTAAAGAAGCCCTGCGCTCGGCTTGGGGTACGCTGGTGGGTTTGGCTACGGGCATGGCGGCTAAGTTTGTGCTGATATTTATCGTGGGCCTTTACGAATTGTGGCGCTTGTGGGAACCTGCTCGCAGTGTGGTGGGGGCTTAAATGCCTGTGCTGCGGCTCTACTCGCGCCAGGGCTGTCACCTGTGTGAAGAGGCCCAGGCTGCCCTGAGCAGATTGGGGTACACCTTTGAGCTGCAAGACATTGCGGACAGCCCCGATCTAGAGCACCGGTACGGCTGGGACGTGCCTGTACTGGTGCAGCTTTTGCCAGACGGCAGCGAGCAGCTACTGGCCAAAGGTGTGATTAACGCAGCGCGGCTCAGGACAGTACTCAGGACAGTAGAGAAAAAGTTGGACGGTGGACAGGGCAACTAATACGGACTGCGCTCCATACCAGGGAACCCGTATTATTCTTACACCCACCTCCCGGATGCCACCGCGTGTTCAACAAGGTTCAAGTTAGAAGCTGTACTACAGATAACAAAAGAGACTGGCCGTGTATAACGCGTGTCTGGGTTTTTGAGTGACTTA
>JAGLBF010000217.1 GCA_018260375.1 Deinococcus sp. | reverse complement strand
AATCAATCCGAGCGGATGCGAGTGGGAACAGCATATGGACTGTGCGGTATGGAGCGGCAGTCCGTATCAAAGGCGCGCGCAGTCCGTACTTTTTCCTGCCTTCTACACCCCAACAAAAAAACCCCCAGCACCTAAGCGGGGGGCGAGTACAGCAGCTGAAAAAACTTAGCGCTTGCTGAACTGAGGAGCGCGGCGGGCCTTTTTGAGGCCGTACTTCTTGCTTTCAACTTCACGGGAGTCGCGGGTCAGCAGGCCACCAGGCTTGAGCTGGGTGCGGAAGTCAGGGTTGACCTGCAGCAGGGCGCGGGCAATGCCTAGGCGAATCGCGTCGGCCTGACCGGTAGGGCCACCACCCTTGACGGTAATGACGGCGTCGTAGCGGCCTACGGTGCCTGTTTCCCTAAAGGCTTGCAGGGCCTGGGCCGCACGCATTACGCGACCAAAGTAGGTCTGAAATTCTTTGCCGTTGACGATAATTTTGCCTTCACCAGCACGCAAAAATACGCGGGCCACGGCAGCCTTACGCCGACCTGTTCCATAAAATTGTTCAGTAGCCATTATCTAACCTCCAGCTTCTGGGGCTTCTGGGCGAAGTGGGGGTGTTGATCGCCAGGGTACACCTTGAGGTGGTTGTGCATAGCACGGCCCTGACGGCCTTTGGGCAGCATACCAAAGACAGCGTGCTCAATAACGCGCTCAGGGTGCTTAGCCAGGGCAGTACGGGCCGTTTCTTTTTTCAGGCCGCCCTGATAGCCGGTGTAGCGGGTGTAGACTTTCTGGTCAAGCTTCTTGCCCGTCAGGTCAATCTGCGTGGCGTTGATAACAACCACAAAGTCGCCCAGAATCATGTTAGGGGTAAAGTCGGGGCGGTGCTTGCCGCGGATACGGCTAGCGACCAGCGTTGCGAGGCGGCCCAGTGGGATACCCGCAGCGTCTACCACAACCCAGTTTTGCTCAATATTTTCAGGAACATAGGTCTTCATGGGAACTCCAGTAAAAGGGAATATTTGGTGGCCTGCTCAGCGCTGAGACGCTTACACAAAACCTGGCAACACGCGGGCAAAAGGCGTACACCTGCGGGGACAGTATGCCGCTTTGCCGTGTCGGGGCTGCCGCCGACAGTCTTAGGCTCTACCAAGCTCTAAAACACCGCCCGGCAGTGTAGCAGATAAGCCGCGCAAAGGGCAAGTGCTTCTCTATAACTCTATAACTCAACTCTGTGGTGCAGTAGCGTAAAAGGCTATACCCTCACCAGCATTGCCGCAACTTAAATATCAGCAGCATCAACGGACTGTGTGACAGCGCAAGCAAGGTCAGATGCAAAAGATGAATATTGCGCCAACAATCTAACATCACTGTGGTCTAGCAGTACAGCCGTTTCTCAGGCCGCACTAGGCCAGCTACAGCATCTTACTCAGGCCGCTGACTGGTTATAAAAGCGCCGCTGCTGCTCTAAGTCGCTGAGGGCTTGAAGGTACAGTTCCTGGGGCAAGTCAGGCAGCCAGGCCAGTGCCAGCTCAGCGTCATGCAAGTCATGGTGACGCTGTTGAGCGTTCCAGCCGGGGCCTTCGGTGAGCAGCCACGCCGCTGCACCTGCATGTGCACCCTCAAGCACAAAACGCACGCGGCCCTGTTCGCTACGGGTATCTGAAAAGTGCCATACCGACCCACTGGGCGCGGTGGGCGCGGCAATACGGTGGGTTGAAGGTAAGGCTTCCATACGGGTGATCATAGCGATTGTTTAGATGAGAAACTACGATTTAGCTTATGTTGGTCTTCAGATTCCGTATTAGACATATTTTGTGAGACGTATACAGCTGTGACTCATGCGAGTGCTGCCTTGAACCTTGTTCAACAAGCGGTGAAAGAAAGGCAACGGGCGTAGCACACAGTAGGCGTTTGGCGGCGGGCGTAGAGCGGCGCCTTTTTTGCTGTACCGGAATGAAGCGGACTCCGTATTA
>JAGLBF010000216.1 GCA_018260375.1 Deinococcus sp. | reverse complement strand
ACCACCATTTTCAACGGGCCTTACCTTTTTGCCAAAAAACTGCACGAACCATTGAGGTTAGTACGTATTGATTTTCTGACCACCAGAGGCCTGAAAGCCGATAGTGCGGTGGGTACCGTCACAAAAGGGCTTATTCTTGCTGCCCCCACAGCGGCACAAGGCGGCGCGGGTCTCTTTGACAGTACCAGCAGGCTCGGCGTCGCTGGGCGCGGCAATGGTCAGGTCACCGCGCAAAAAGTTGGGGCCGTTTTGCCGAACATCAATGGTGGTGAGTTCGGGCTGCTCGGCGGGGCCGTCTGTGAGTATATAGTGCAGCGCACCTGTGGGGCAGCGGCGCACCACTTCGGCAACCTTGTTGGCATCAGCTTTATCAGGCTGAATCCAGGGCTTTTGGTTGGTATCAAAGACTTCGGGCAGGCCACGTATGCAAGCAGCAAAGTGAATGCAGCGCTTGATGTTGTAATACACCGTAATGTCGGGGGAGGTGTATGCGCGGCCCCACTGAGCAATCTGGGTAGCCTGGTCAACCTGCGGGGGCTGAACGATCTGCGCGGGCTGGGTAGTTTGAGCGGTTGTGGGATTCTGGTCTTCGGGGTTTGGGGGTGCCATATGGTCAGTCATCGCTAAGGCTCCTTTGTGTTTTACAACAGTGTGTCGTGGGCCAGACTGAGGCTGTCAGCACTGGGGCCGCTAACACAGCCAAATTTATACCTAGCACACCGCCAGTCTAGCGCCCCAAGGTCGGGGTGGAGCATCAGGGTGGTTCCTGAGAGGCTATAACAACTACAGCTGAGTAACAACTGCATACAGACTGCGACTTAAACCGTACTGAACACGCGATAAAAATAAGGTCAGCGGGCGTAGAAACAAGTGCACCTTTCGTGGCAGCGCAGGCGGCGCCTCTATTACTGTGGTGGAATGAAGCAGAGGGCTTATAGCCGCCCCCCCTGACCGCTTAATCAATCGGCTTGAGGCCCGCCAGAATCTGCTCGCGGCGGGGTTCAAACTTCGGAGGCAAAATGGTCTTTTCGCCCAGGGTTTCCAGGTCTTCATCTACCCCAAAGCCAGGGCCGTCGGTGGCAATTTCAAACAGCACGCCCCCAGGCTCGCGGAAATACAGGCTGCGGAAGTAGTAGCGGTCAACTTCGCCGCTGGAGTGCAGACCAAACTGATTGAGGCGCTGATCCCAGGCGTGGTATTGCTCGTCGTTAGGGGTACGAAACGCCACATGGTGTACTGCGCCCGCACCTTGTTGCGAGGCACCTAAGTCAGGGCGCACCGCCACATGCAGCTCGGCGTGGGGGCCGCCTTCACCCATCTCGTACACATGCACGGTGTGGCTCTGGTCTGGGCTAAATGGGTCAGCGTACTGGCGCACGGGGCGCATGTTGAGCACCTTTTGTAGTACCAGATCAGTGCCGCCCAATGTGGGCACAGTCATGGTGATGGGGCCAAGACCGCGAATCTGGTGCTCAGCCGGCACGGGGCTTTGCTCCCAGGCCACATGAGGGTCGCCCGCGCCGCCGTCATTGACCAGACTTAGGCGCTGGCCTTCGCCGTCTTCAAAGTCTAGGTAATAGCGCCCGTCAGTGTGGCGCACTTCGCTGTGGCGTGTTCCCAGTTCTTTAAAGCGTGTCAGCCAGTAGCTCAGGCTGGCTTCGTCTTGTACACGCAGTGAGGTGCGGGTCACACTGTGGTTGCCGCGCCGCTCAGGCTCTACAGGCCAGTCAAAAAAGGTCAGGTCATTGCCAGGCGTGCCGACCTTATCAGAATAATAGAGGTGATAGGCGCTCACGTCATCTTGGTTGACTGTGCGCTTAACCAGGCGCATGCCCAGGTCTTGGGTGTAAAACCGCTTATTTTCGCGTATTTGGGCCGAAACAGCTGTCAGGTGGTGAAATCCAGAAAGTTGCAGGTCGCTCATAATGACAGTGTATAACTATTTATCTTGAAAGGCAAGTAATTGTAGGGCGGCGGGTCGCTGGCTCACTGACTTTGCCGCATACACGCTTTA
>JAGLBF010000039.1:9572-19357 GCA_018260375.1 Deinococcus sp. | reverse complement strand
CGTCCAATCCGCTAAATTTCGGCCTTAAGGCCGCCTAAAACTGCACGAACCATTGAGACCAGGGAAGTCCGTATCTTTTCCCAATGGCAATCCGCCCCGATTAAATCAGGTCATTTCTGATCTAATCGGGGCGGCTTTAACCGGAATCCGTATTACTTCACAAAAAGCATCTGGCGGTATGTTGGCAAGGGCCAGTGCTTGTTTGATACCACTTTTTCTAGCCTGTCGGCGGCTTCACGCACCTGCTGCATGGCGGGCACAATGATCTCTTGCATGTGCCGGGCCTTTTCGTGAATCTCGTCACCGCCCGGGTTTGTGTTTTCATGGCGCAGCGCTTGTATGGCGTCATACAGTTCGTCGGCAGCTTTAGATACCTCCTCGCTCACTTCGCCAGCGGCCTTGCCCACCTTAATGGTGCTGACTTCGGCAAGGTAACTGAGCGCAGCGGGGAGAATCTGGGTGATGGCGATGGACTCAGTGGTTTCGCCCTCAATGTTGATGGTCTTAAAGTAGATGTCGTACATAATCTCTTTGCGGGCTTCTAATTCACGCTCATTGAGTATGCTAAATTTGCCGAACAGCGCGACGTTTTTGGGGTCAGTAAGGTGCTCTACCGCGTCAAGCGTGGTGCGGAAGTTGAGCAGCTTGCGCTCATGTTCGGCCTCTTGGTGCCACTCGTGCGAGTAGCCGTCGCCGTTAAAGATAATGCGCTTGTGGTTTTGGTAGGTGTCCTTTAGCACTTCGCCCACTGCCGTTTGCAAGTCGCTGCCCTGATCAAGCTTGGCCTTTAGCTGCGCGCTTAGTTGCTCTACGGCGTCTGAGACAATGGTATTGAGCACCGTAATCGGAAAGCTGATGCTCTGGCTGCTGCCTACCGCACGAAACTCAAACTTGTTGCCGGTAAAGGCAAAGGGGCTTGTGCGGTTGCGGTCGCCGGAGTGCAGGGGGATTTCGGGAAGCACGTTGCTGCCCAGGCCCAAAAAGCCCGCTGCCTTGCCCTGCTCGGTCTGCCCACTGACAATGCGCTCCAGGATGCCTGTCAGCTCGTCACCTAAAAAGATACTGATAATTGCGGGCGGCGCTTCGTTGGCGCCCAGACGGTGATCGTTGCTGGCAGAGGCCACGCTGATACGCAGCAGGTCTTGGTGGTCGTCTACTGCCTTAATCACTGCGGCGCAAAAGAACAAAAACTGTAGGTTTTCATGGGGGGTATCTCCAGGCTCTAGCAGGTTATCGCCCGTGTCGGTGCCCATGCTCCAGTTACAGTGTTTGCCGCTGCCGTTCATGCCTGCAAAGGGTTTTTCGTGTATCAGGCACACCATATTGTATTTGCGCGCCGTGTTGTGAAGCACCTGCATAGTCAGTTGCTGGTGGTCAGCGGCGATGTTGCTCTGTTCAAATATCGGCGCAATTTCAAACTGACCAGGGGCCACTTCGTTGTGACGGGTTTTTACGGGGATACCCAGGGCGTACATTTGCATCTCAGCGTCGGTCATAAAGCTGAGAATGCGGTCAGGAATAGCACCAAAGTAGTGGTCTTCTAACTCTTGTCCGCGCGGTGGCTTGGCCCCGAACAGCGTGCGGCCCGTAAGTACGAGGTCGGGGCGGCGGTAAAAATACTCTTCATCAATCAAAAAGTATTCTTGCTCGGCGCCCAGCGTGCTGCTTACCCGCACGTCTTTGTGTCCAAACAATTCCAGCGCAGGACTAACAGCGCGGTTGAGCGCATCAATAGAGCGCAAAAGCGGGGTCTTGAGGTCAAGCGCCTCGCCTTTCCAGGAGGCGAACACGCTGGGAATGCACAGCGTGGCGCCGTTGGTGTGGCGCATAATAAAGGCTGGGCTAGATGGATCCCAGGCGGTGTAACCACGCGCTTCAAAGGTGGCTCGCAAGCCCCCTGATGGAAAGCTAGATGCGTCAGGCTCAGCCTGAATCAGTGCGCTGCCTGAAAACTGAGCGATGGCGCTGCCGTCACTGGTGGGCGTCAAAAAGCTGTCGTGCTTCTCAGCGGTTGATCCGGTGAGCGGCTGAAACCAGTGGGTGTAGTGGGTTGCTCCCTTTTCCATAGCCCAGGTTTTCATGGCGAGTGCCACCGTGTCGGCAATACCCGCGTCAAGCGGTTGACCCTGCTCTAGGGTAGCTTGCAGGCTCTTAAACACGGGCTTAGACAGGCGCTGGCGCAGGTTGTCAAGCGTCAGTACATCTTGCCCAAAGACTTCACTCACCACTTCACTGGGGGTTTTGGTCTGGTGGATGTCCACATCCCAGTTGCGGGCGGCGGCGACGAGTTCAAATTCTGTTTTCATGACACTTCCTCCTGTGGGCCGTATACAGCAGCACTGCTACGCGTTTCCCTGCTGAGCCTTTTTCTGTTGAGCCTTTCCTGTGGCAGTATAGTACAAGGACTAGGGGGTACGTCAACAAAAAGTTGTACAACTTGCAAAAATAATGCCTTTTACCTTGCCTCAGAGCCCAAAATCTGCAAACTGTTGCGGCAAAGTTTTGAGCCCTGAGCAAAATCACGGCAAAAGCAGTGGTAGAATCGGCCCACAATATGTCTACGCCTAAAGTGAGTTCCGCCTCAATGTCTTCCACACCTCTGCCCGCCAGCGACCCGCAAGCGACAATGGCGTCCTTACTGGCACGCCTAAAGGACGCCGAAGTAGAGTTTTTGCGCCTGCAATTTTGTGACGTACTGGGCATAGTGAAAAACGTAGAAGTGCCGCCTAGCCAGTTTGAAAAGGCGCTGGGCGGCGGGATAATGTTTGACGGCTCATCGGTGCAGGGCTTTACCCGCATTGAAGAGTCAGACATGCTGCTGCGCCCCGATTTATCCACCTTCCTGATTTACCCCCAGTTCTCGCGCTTGCCCTCTCAAGAACCGGGCAGCCCTGTCAACAGCAAAGTCGCGCGGCTGATATGTGATGTGTATTTGCCGTCAGGTGAAGCGTTTTCGGGCGACCCCAGGTATGTGCTGAGGCAACAAATCGCACGAGCACAGGCGCTAGGCTTTACCCTTTTTGCCGGCTTTGAACCCGAGTTCTTTTTGTTTGAACGTGACCAGGCGGGGCGCGCCACCACCCGTACGGGTGACCAGGCGGGCTACTTTGATTTGGCTCCGCTGGATCAGGGCGAGCGTTTGCGGCGCGAGATCAGCAACAAGCTGCTGCAGATGGGCTTTGAAATAGAAGCCTCGCACCATGAAGTCGCTCCAGGCCAGCACGAAATTGACTTCCGCTACCAAAACGCCCTGGCAGCCGCTGACGCACTGTGTACCTTTAAATTTGTGGTAAAGCGCATGGCGCTAGACTATGACCTGCTTGCCAGCTTTTTGCCCAAGCCCGTGATGGGGGTTAACGGCTCAGGGCTGCACACCCACCTGTCACTTTTTCGCGGCGGGGCCAACGCCTTTTATGACCCGCAAGCTGAGTATGAGCTGTCAGAGGTTGCCCTGCACTTTATTGCGGGGCTGCTAGAGCACGCGAGCGGTATGTGCGCTGTTACTAACCCACTGGTGAACTCGTATAAGCGTCTGGTGCCCGGGTTTGAAGCCCCTATAAATGCGGCCTGGAGCACCTCTAACCGCTCGGCCCTGGTGCGCGTGCCAGCCAAGCGCGGTATCAGCACCCGCGCTGAATTCAGGTTGCCCGACCCCAGCTGTAACCCCTACCTGGCCCTGGCGCTGATGCTCGCGGCGGGCCTAGACGGTATAGAGCAGCGCCTAGAGCCGCCCCCCGCCATTCAGCGAAATATTTACCAGATGACGGTGCGCGAAAAACGCCACCACCGCATTCGCGACTTGCCCCGTGACCTGTACGAAGCGCTTGAAGACCTGGAGCGAGACGAGGTGCTGGCGCAGGCGATGGGCGCACACGCCCTCAAGCACTACCTGACGGCCAAACGTGCCGAGTGGCAACGCTACGCAGCCGTGGTGCATCCCTGGGAACTAGAGCAGTATTTAGATTTGGTTTGAAGGCGCTGCGGGAAAGCGGAGGATACAACAAGCGCAGGTGGTGCCTTCCTGACTGTACTGAAATGCCTAACTGCACTGCAATGGAGTGCAGTCTGCATAAGCTGCTGGGTTGCTGGCTGTGGCAAAAGCGTATGATACGGCTTCCGATTGATTTGGCGTACTTCCGAATCAATCCGAGCGGATGCGAGTGGGAACAGCATATGGACTGTGCGGTATGGAGCCGCAGGCGGCGCTTTTCCGACTGTGGTGGAATTTAGCGGCAGTCCGTATGAACGTTTAGACAATCTTCCAGCGTTTTTGCCGGGCCAGGTCTTTTATTCGCGCCATGTCCAGCCCAGTTCGGCGCCGTAGCCGCCTGTGCCGCCCTGAACGCGCAGGCGCCAGGTTTGCTGCTCGGTGGTGCTCAGGCTCAGGCCCACGCCGTAACGCAGGGGATAGGTGTTGGCGTGCCAGGGTTCATAAGCGACATAGGTGCTGACATCGGCGGCGTGTTGGCCTATGGTCAGGGCAGCGGGTGCATCAAGCTGGGCCTTAAACCCTGACTTTGGCCCCAGTAAGGCATCAGCGCTGAGGGTCACTACGTCCGCTTGGTTGTCTAGACGGTAACTGACGCCCAGCAGCAGCCCGCTGCCCTGCTGTTGACTCAGCTGTGCGCCCAGGCGGTAGCTCAGGGCCTCTTGCCGCCACTCGGCTTGCAAGAGGCCCGCTGATTGCCCGCCCAGTGGCCCACCGCCAAGCTGAGTATTGCCCTGAAGTATCAGGTCGCGGCGCAGACGGTAGCGTGCTTGGGCGCTCAGGGCGTATCCCTGACGCCGCAGGTCAGCGGGGGTAGCTCCCCAGTCATCGAGTGGGCTGGCGTAGTTGTGGTGGGCCGTATTCCAGATAATCAGCGCGCCTGAGAGCGCGGCTGGGCCCACGCTGCCCGCAGCCTCCAGACTCAGCTGTCCGCCAACCGTTTGGTCTTCAGGCACAAAAGCATAGGCCGCCGAGAGCTTCGCCCCCACCGTGCCAATGCCCAGCAGCGGTACACTGCGCCGCATGCTCAGGTCTACGGCGGTCCCTGATACACCAACTGAGAGCAGGTAGCCGTGCCAGGCAACCTCTTGCAGGCCAGCACGCACGCCCCAGCCGCCCGTGCTCGAAAAGGCCGCCAGGTCATAGGTTTGGGCCTGCGCTGCGCCGCTTACGACAGTGGCAAGTGCGGTGAAGGTCAGGGTTTGGCGCAAAGGGATAAGCATCATCCACAGCATAGCGCGGCACAGACCAAAAAAATCCCCCTCTGTCAAAGCAGGGGGGGAGACTTCTTTAGGGACAAGCCCGCAAATGAAGGGGCTTTTTATGTACAAGAGGGTTCTTACAGGGGGCTAAAGACGAACTTGTCGCTGCTACCGCCGCGCAGTACGCTTTCGGTCTGCTCGCCCAGGTAGACTTCGCCTTCAATGGCCTCTACGGCACCCCACACGGCACCCAGGGTAAAGGTGCAGTTGCGGTCGCTGCCCATAGGCTCGCCAGCGGAGCAGACGGTTTCTTCGGTTTCTATAACCAGGTCATCGCCTTGCTTGTAGGCTTTGCGCACGGCACAAAGGCGGGTGCCGTCTTTGCCCAGAGCGCTGTTAAGCAGCTCAGCCAGTTGCTCAACAGGGACTTTAGTGCCAGTAACGCCCAATTCACCGGCGAGATTGTGACCGCGGAGTTTACCTGCACGGATAAAGGCTACGGCGGCGCCGTCTTTGCCCAGGGTATCTTCAATACCGGTAATGACTGCTTTAAAGCAAACGATAGAGCTGTAATCGCCAAGTTCGGGACGGGTATAGGTAGTCATGGTGGTACTCCTTGTGTGAGAGGTAGGTTACAAATTTAGAAGCCCTTATAGCTTTTAATTTGTCCCTCTAGTAAAGCAGCAGAGCAAGGATATGAATGGAAAATAATTCCCAATTCTGCTCCTGACACTGCTGAACTCAAAATGTATGGGTCAATGTATAGTAAACGCCGCTTACTTAAAGCGGGGTTTACAGGGTATTGGCAATGTCGCGGGCGACGTCGCGGGCTTCCATGTGCAGCAGGCCCAGGTTCATGTCGGCGGGGGTAACCACAGCCAGCACACCTTTACGGCCCGCGGCATACAAGAACACCTGTCCGCCAACGCCTGACACGCTCATCTCGTTAAACTCGCCTGAACCCAGGGTGTCATTGATGCGCTTACCCAGACCCAGCGCGGTCGCTGCCATCGCCGCAACGCGGTTGGCGTCGGTGTTGTCGGTAAAAGCCTGAGCGATAGGCAGGCCGTCAAGCGTGGCGACGAGGGCGCCGCGAATTTCGGGAAGTGAGCTGCGAAGTTGGTTGATGTTGCCCATCAGTACTTGTTGTTTGCTGCTACCAGTCATGTTCGTTCTCCTTGCTTCATCGGGGGCTTACTTGAATGCTTCTAGGTGCTGGCCCGCTGAATAAAACCATTTAGCCGCATGACCTCTCACACGTTTATGACTTGCAGCACCTCCTGCCCTGAGTGCCTACTGTTCATCAAGTCGGAGCAGTAGACATTTTGTTGTCAGACACAGGAATTTGTGACCATCATGCGGCCCTGGTCATGATGGCACAAGGTGCACTCGCTCAGAGCAAGATTAAGGCTCAGTCAACAGGCTTGCGTTGGCAGGGGTAGAGTGTTGAAAAGGATGGAGTATAGACGGCCTGTGGTTATACGGATTCCGACTTGAACCTTGTTGACCACGCAATACAAGAAGGCCAGCGGCAGCATCAACAAGTCCGTATACCAAAGAGTACACCCAATAACAAAAAGTACACCCCAGTCTTCAGGATATCACCTTAGTACTGGGGCGTATTTAACATTAGGACGTACTTTGCTGGTAAATCAAAACTTGACCAACGTACTCAGTATCAGTGTACCTAGGTTACATCGGTGTGCCTAGTCTACGCTGTTGAGCAACATGGGCAGCACCCCTGCCTGCCGCGCTTCTTGAATAGAGGCGTTGGTAATAACGTCGCCAATATTCAAAATAACGTGGTCGTGCGAGTCAAGTACGGCCCGTTTGGTGGGGCGGCCCAGTATGTCTTTAATGCGCTGGGCGTTCGCTTCGCGCTCTTGCTGTTCAATGGTGGTGTTCAGTTCTTCGCGCTTTTCATCTAGCCACTGCTTGGCTTTGTTAAACAGTTGACCCGCGCCCGCGCTCACCTCGGCAACCCCTTCGGCGAGTTTGTCACTCAGGGGAGGCGTGGCCGAGGTGACGGCGTCAATGAGGGCTTGTTCGCGGCCCTGAGTGCGGGCACGGGCCAGGAGTTCGGGGCTGATGATTTGACCCTGGGCGGCAATCAGGGTGCGGTTTTCACCATAAACATCATGCAGTACGCGGCGACCTACAATGTCCTGTACGGGTTCGGGCATGCCGGGTGTGACCACCATGCGCTGCGCACCGTCTGACCCATAGACAGGGGAAGAGACAACCTTGCCCGCCTCAGTTACTGCTGCGCTCACCTGTTCGCGTACCGGATCCACTTTGGCCTTAAGCTGCTCGCCCGCTTCGCTGACCTGTTCGCGGGTTTGCTCGCTGAGGTGTTGAGCACCCTGCTTTACGCTGCCCGTGCTGGCCGCCGTAATCAGCCTGAGCATGGCGCCACCCTTTTGGGCCTGGTCAATATGCTGCTGGGTGATGGTGTGGCCTTCTGGGACGATAACCTGGCCGGCGCTGTCAGTCACGTCCATACCCGCTACCTTGCCCAGTGCAAACTCAGCTTGCCGCTCCTGAGTGGCGTCCTTAAGGTCATCGAGCTGCTCTTGTACACTCTGGGCGGCCTGTTGGTAGCCTTCTCGCAGGGTATCTGCCGCTTCTTGTACGCTGCCACGTACACCACTCGCCGTTTCCTGGTAGCTGTCTTTGACGCTGTCGCTCACCCGTTTAAACGTGCCCTTGATGCCGCCCGGCTCGGTTTCTTGCATAGCGTTTACGATAGAGGGCGGCACAATCGCCGCGTCCGTGCCGATTTGGATGCTATGGGGCGCGGGAACAAAGGTGCGCCCGCTGCTGAGGTCAGCAAATAACCCGCCTGTCGCCTCATAGCCCAGTACCTGCCCACTGAGCGGATCTATGTACACGTCGGCAATGCGGCCTAGGTCGCGCCCGTCAGTGGTGAGCAGCTTGAGGCCCACCAAGATCTTTTGCTGGCCTTCGAGCAGGGTTTTGATACGCTCGTTGTCGCTTGCGTTGATCACAGCGGCGTCACTTTCTACCATAACCACCTCTTCACCCAGTGAGCGCACAGCGCTGTAAGGCACCACCTGGGCCGCACGAAACCAACCGCCCTCGTCAATAAGTAGGGCCGCTAGTTCGTTGGCGTCATAATCAAAAATCAGGTCATGGACTTTAGCGATGCGCGTACCCTCAGCGGTGGTCACAACATGGCGACCGAGCAATTCTGTGGCTTTGATCATACTGTCATTAAAAGTCGCCGCGCGGTGATCTGCATGATGTCGCCCTTGCCAAAACCTTTAGGGGAGAGCGGGGTAGCGGCTCGTCTTTTGGATAGGCCAGCTGGCCCACTGCTCAAAGAGTGTTAAAAGTCAACCACCAACAAGTCAACAGATGTTTTTGTTGCCACCGTATGACGGCTGTACTGCCGCTAGACTGTGGGCCTGTGAGACGGGTAGACCGCTTATAAAAGGAAGTAGACTGATGAGTACCAACACACCCAAAGGCCCACAATTAAAACTCAGTGCAGCTCGCGTGCATAAGGCCGCCAAAGGGGCAACAGCCAAAGCACCAACAGCCAAAGCACCCGTACCCAAAACACCAGTACCCAAAGCACCATCATCCTTAGCCTCGCCGCCAGCACAACACAAAAAGTCTCAGCAAAACTCGCCCAAGAGTGCCGTGCCCAGCAAAGCTCTGGCAGGGCGCAGCGCTCAGGGGAGCAGTACCGAGCGCCAGCGTGGAAGCCGTACAGGGGCTTATCAACAGGTGACGCGCCAGTTGCCAGCGAGTGAGCACCAGTCGCGACCACGGGTATTTTTTGCGCTGAAGGTACCGGCCGAGGTCAGCGGGGTGCTTGCCGAGCGCCAAAAGGCCCTGCGCGGTAACTGGCGGGCCGTGCGGCCTGAGCAAATGCACGTTACTTTGGCCTATTTGCCATCGATTGATCCTGCGCGCCTGGATGACCTCAAGCGGCTAGGTACGCGCCTGGCACAGGAAGCTGCGCCGCTGACCATCGCCCTGCGCGGCACAGGCTATTTTCCCAATGAGGGCAGCCCCCGCGTGTGGTTTGTCAAAGTGGTGGGTGAAAGCGCACAGGGCGCAGGGCTAGACGACCTAGCGGCCAAGCTGCGCGCCGAGCTGAGCAGCCTCAGCTTGGAAGTAGAAGAACACTTTAAGGCGCACATCACCTTAGCCCGCAAAAAAGGCCCTGCTCCCCGCCTGGCGCCGCAGATCTTTGACCTTTCCTGGCAAGCACCGCAAATGGTGTTATACCGCAGTCACTTGCAAAAAACAGGGCCGATTTATGAAGTTCTGTCTACCTTTCCGTTTGGGGGCCAAGAGGTAACGCAGACCGAATAAAGAGGCAGGTGGTACATAGATTCCCATTTCACAGAGTTCTGGGTGGTTCGTGTGGTGACCTGCAACCTCTGCGTGAGAAAACTTAATCTCTCTTGAGCGCAAACTTCATGGCGTTAGGGCTTAATAAGGTATGGCCAACAAACGTATCTTTGCCTTAATTACTGCCGCCTTGCTGGTGGGCTTAGGACTAGGCGCCACAGTGCTGCGCGACTCGGTGCCCAGCAGCAACGCCCAAACCAGTAACACCC
>JAGLBF010000039.1:0-9472 GCA_018260375.1 Deinococcus sp. | reverse complement strand
CCCAAACCAGTAACACCCCCCAAACCCAGACCGCATCCCAAAATCCCCAGGGCGCTGTCCTTCCCCCCGTTGCCGAAAAAGGCAGCAAGCTGCAAGACGAAGCCAACACGATTAGTATTGTCAAGCAGTATGAGCCTGGGCTGGTGTATATCACCACCGCCAGCACCGCCCGCTTGCAGCCCGACCCCTTTGGACAGGGACAGGGCGGCGGCAGCTCGCAAAGCCAGCCGTCGGGCGTGGGCTCAGGCTTTTTTGTAGACGACAGCGGCGATATACTCACCAACTACCATGTGGTTACCGAGGGCGGGCAGAGCCTCAACAGCGTTATTAAGGTCAAGGTACAAGGCCAAAAAGACTTGGTAACGGCGACTATTATTGGCCTGGCTCCGCAGTATGACCTGGCGCTTATTCGCTCCCAAAACATGCCCAAAAACCTGATAAAACCCATTCCACTGGGTGACAGTGACTCGCTGGAAGTGGGCCAAAAAAGCATAGCGATGGGCGCACCCTTTGGCTTTGATTTTAGCGTCACCGAAGGCATAGTAAGCAGCACTCAGCGGCAGATTCCCATCGGGTTTTCTGGGAGCGGGCCAGAAGGCATCACCCAAAAGGCTATACAGACCGACGCCGCGATTAACCCCGGTAACTCTGGTGGGCCGCTGCTCGATTCTACGGGGCGAGTCATCGGCATCAATACCCAGATTATTAGTCCCAGCGGAGCCAGCACGGGCGTAGGCCAAAATGCGGGCGTGGGCTTTGCCATACCTATCAACACTGCCAAAAACCTTCTTGAGCGCCTCAAAGCAGCCAACGGCGGCGTGGTGCTGGCCCCGACCATCGGCATCGTGGCGGGCTTGCTGGCCTCGCAACCCACCCCTGGCGGCCTTGTTGAAATACCTGTGGGTACCAGCCTGCTGACTGATGAAGCGCGCAGGCAATACAATATGCCCGAAAAAGGCTTTTTGGTGGGTAGCGTAGCCCCTGGTACGCCAGCAGCACAAGCAGGTCTTAAAGGCGGGCAGGTAGAGAAGTTTAGGGGCGGTAGCATTGCCGTGGGCGGCGATGTGATTGTCAGTGCTGACGGCAATGCTATAGATAGCCGCGAGGACTTGCAATCTGCCTACATCGCCAAAAAACCAGGCGATACGGTGACGCTCCAGGTCGAAAATGGCGGCAAAACCCGCACGGTTACGGTGAAGCTGAATGACAAATCGTTTGTCACGTTGCCCAGGGAGCAGTGAGGCTGTTTAACGGGCTGGACGTTTAACGGGCCAGACCTCTCAGGGTGCTACACCTCTCAGGGTAACAGGATGCTGCTGGAGCACTGATAAGTATTACGGAAAATTAGTTATAAGTATATCTTCTTAGTTCGCCATAGGGCAGGCAACTATGGCAATCAGAGTACAACGAATTAAACGGAATCCGTATGATACGGATTCCGATTGAATCTGATTAGTTTAGATTCAGTCCGGCCACCAGGAACTGATCACCAGGAGCTGACCGCCCCCTATACTGCCCAGCATGACTTCCCTTCCTCAACCGCTGCTTTATGCCGAGCTGCTCAGCGTGGGTACCGAGCTTTTGCTGGGTGAAATACTAGACAGCAACGCGGCTTTTTTGGGGCGCGAGCTGACCGCCAGGGGTGTGATGGTGCAGCGCCGTCAGACGGTGGGCGACAACCTAGGGCGCATCGTTGCTGCGATGCAAGAAGCCCTGGGCCGCGCCGATGTGCTGATTGTGGGCGGCGGGCTTGGCCCTACTGACGACGACATGACCCGCGAGGCTATTGCCCAGCTTGCGGGCCAAACGCCCTACGAGGATCCACAAATTTTGGCGTGGTTGCGCGGCCTTTTCGAGTCGCGTGGACGCGAGATGCCTGCTATCAACCGCAAGCAAGCCTGGCTTATTCCTGCGGCGGTGAGCCTCCCTAACCCCAACGGCACCGCCCCAGGTTGGCTGGTGACGCTCAGCACTGGCCCGCTGGCGGGTAAACGCATCGCCGCGCTGCCTGGCCCGCCCCGTGAGATGCAGCCTATGTTTCTCAAGGAGCTGTTGCCGCGCCTGAATCTGCCCACGCACGCCTTTTACGCTGTGACCTTGCACACCACAGGCATAGGGGAGGGAAGCGTTGCTGAGCAACTGGGCGCGGCTCTCACTCAGGCTGGTAACCCCAGTGTAGCGACCTACGCCCGTGCCAGCGGCACCGACATCCGTGTGGCAGCGAGTGCAGCAACCGCTGAGGAGGCCCAGCAACTTGCCCAGCCTGTGCTGCAGGCGGTACGCGCCCAGTTTGAGCACTTTATCTGGGCTCAAACCCTGCACGGCGAAGAACAGCCCACGCTGGCCCAGGTGGCCTGCACCGCCCTTGGCCAACACACTGTGGCAGTCACCGAAGCGGGCAGTGGCGGGGCGCTGGCGCTGCATCTGGCGGGCCAAAGCGCGGTACGCGGCGTAGCTGTCAGTGAGGATCACGCCGCGCTGCTGACGTTGGGCCTTACGCCGGTTACCCTGCACGCCCACGGGGTGACCAGCGCCGAGGCCGCCGCCGAGCTGGCTCAAGCCGCCAGTACCCGCTGGGGCGCTGACTACGGCCTGAGTGTGGTGGTGAACTTGGCAGGTGGACAAGGCCACGCCGCGCTGGTAGGTGCGGGCCAGACGCACACCGCCGCCTTTAACTGGCCTGGAAACGCGGCCCAGGTGCGCGAACGCGCCGCCATCACCGCTTTAGCCCTGCTGTGGCGCGGGCTGTCTGGTGTATAGGCAACAAGTGAAGAAATGAGGAGGTCGTATTCAACACAAGGCCACGCAGTATCCCTCGACGTGGCCTTTACCCCCGTTGCTACCTCGTGCGCGGGTCAAAGGCGTCGCGCACCGCGTCACCAAAGAGGTTCCAGCCCAGGCTAAACAGCACGATAAAGGCGGCGGGCAGGGCCGTTACATACCAGTACTGGTTGTCCATCCACTGACGGGCAAAGCTCATAAACTGTCCCCAGTCGGTGTAGCCTACGGGCAGACCGATACCCAGAAATGACAGCGCGGCGATGCTCAGCGGTATGGTGCCCAAGTCCAAAATAGCTACCGTGAGCACTGAAGCCAGTGAGTTGGGCAGCACATGTTGAAAGATGAGGCGCCCGTCACGTGCACCCAGGCTGCGGGCTGCGTCTACAAACTCCAGGTTGCGAGTGCGCAGAATATCACCGCGCACAATGGCGGCGTACTGTGTCCAGCCGGTCAGACAAAAAGCCAAGATAATACTGCTGATGCTGGGGCCCAGCACGGTAAGCAGCACAATGGTCAGCACCAGGCTAGGCAGCGCCAGTACGACGTCAATAAAGCGCTGTATCAGGTTGTCAAGCCAGCCGCCGTAGTAGCCGCTGATGGCCCCCACCACGATGCCCACCAGCAGGGTGATGGCGACGATGACCAGGCCGAGCTTCATCATGACGCGCGTACCCCACACCAGACCATAAAAGATGTCGTAGCCCTGTGACGTGCCAAAGTAGGCGTCTGGATTAGGGGGCGTGGGTACGGGTGAAAAGCTTTGGCGCTCAGTCTGGTAGCAACTGGGCGGCGCTGCAACGAGCGCTTTCCAAAAGGCGCTGCCAGCGGGGTTATAGATCTGGCGGGTCTGGGTGATGCCCAGGTCGCGCATGCAGTTTCTACCGCCCTCTGGGGTGGGCGAGGCAATCAGTGGGGCAAACACGGCAACCAGCATAAACAGTAGGGTCATGACCAGGCCCACCACCGCCAGTTTGTTGCGCCGTAGCTTGACCACAGGCCGTGAATTCCAAAAGTTCACCCAGCGCGAAGGGGCCTTGCTCGGCACGGAAAGGGTTGTCATTGAGTGTACCTCGTAGGGGATATAAAGGATGGCGTGATATACGGACGCTAACCTAAGCCGTGTTGAACACGCGGTGAAGGCAAGGCCCAGCGGACGCTGTAATAAAGCGAAGTCCGTATTGCTTCTAGAAAAAGTGTTAAAGAGCGTAGAGCAAAGGGAGAGTAAAAGCAGCTAGAAGGTTATAAGGTTATACTGAGCGGTTATTGCTCAAACACTGAGTGACTTAAAGAACACCGGGCTGCCTAAAGAACACTGGGTCACCTAAACATACTTGGTTAGCTAAAAAGCACTGGGTGATCTCAATATTGAGATGACCAGGGAGGGACGAAATAACCAACAATCAACGCCTTATCTCTGTTCCCTTTATTCAAAGCGCACACGCGGGTCTACTAAGCCGTAACAAATATCGGTAATGGTACGCACCATCACCACAATCACCGCTGACAGCAGAGCAAAACCCAGCACTGCGGGTACGTCTAGGTTCTGGGCCGCGCTACCTACCCACTGGCCCACGCCCGGATAAGCGAAGATAGTCTCAGTAATCACAGCGCCCGCCAACAGGTTGATGATGGTAAAGCCTGTCATGGTGACGATAGGAAGCAGGGCGTTGCGCCGCGCATGCTTTAGGTTGACGGCGCGGGGGCCTAAGCCTTTGGCACGGGCAGTACGAACATAGTCACTGCTCAGTGTTTCTAGCATTTGGGCACGCATCACTTTAAGTATACCTGCACTTGAGATAATAACCAGGGTCAGTACAGGCATAATCAGGTGGCGCAGTACATCCCAGGCGACCTCCCACTTGCGGTTAAGCATAGCGTCTACACTCAGCATGCCTGTGTAATGCTTAAAGGCAGGATCGAGAATATCAAAGGTGTGAATAGTATTCACTTGCCCAGGCCCAGGCAACCATCCCAGCGAGCCGTATAAGACCTTAAGCAGCACAATACCCAGCACAAAACTGGGCAAACTTGTACCCAGAACTGCAAACACACGCAAAAACTGATCTATAGTACGGTCTTTATGAAGGGCTGATAAGGTGCCTAGCCAGATACCTAACAGTACAATAGGGATACCTGCGTATAGAGACAGCTCTATGGTGCTTGGCAAGCGTTCTTTGATGGTATCTAACACAGGCTTGACACTGGTTTTGGAATAGCCCAGGTCGCCATGCACTGTGGCGGTTAACCATTTGGCATATTGCACTGGAAAGGGTTGATCTAGACCATACTGTTTAATAATAACGTCCATATGTGCAGCTTGTTGTTCATTTCTAATATAACCAGTAGCACGCTGTTCGGGGCTCAGTTGAAAGATGACAGCAAAAAGTAACAGTGAAAGAGCCAGCATCACTATAGGTATCTGAGCCAGTCGCCTAAGTATAAAATTAAACATAATGTGTGGATATTCCTCCAGAAGCAAACATTGTTAAAGGAAAGCAGGCATAGCATAGCCTACTTTCCTGAAATAAAGAAAGCAACAGATGTAAGGAGTACGTTGGGCAGGTTAATAAAGATGATAAGCCTGTAGTATACCCTATTTCTTACACCTTACAAACGTACTTTACTTCTTGCTCAGGTCTTTCCAGAGTGTACCCGTGCCGTAAATGAGCGTACCAGGGCCAAATGATACCATAGAGCTGTAGGTCTTATTGGTAGCACCTAAAATATTGTCGCGAAAGGCGACCATGCTGCTGCCCATAGGCACCACAATGTAAGGAGACTGGTCATACGCACGTTGGGCAACTTTTGAATACAGTTGGGCGCGGGTGGCAGGGTTTACAGTGTTCCGGGCCGCTTCTAGCCACTTGTCTACATCAGCATCTTTCCAGTTGTTACGGGGGTAATAATAACCCTGACTAGAGTAGAAGGTATACATAAAGTTATCGGCATCAGCATAATCTGGCGCCCATGATAAGATAACCATCGGCTCCTTGCCTTCTTTGGAGTCTTTGAGAATATCAGACCACTGCTTTTGACGAATATTGAGCTTAAATTTGGGATTGAGGGCTTCTACATTGCTTTTCAGGATTTCCATAGCGGTTTGTGAGGTGACACTGCCCGCACGGTAGTTAGCATTGATGACAAATCCTTTTTTCCACACTTCGCCTTTGTAGGCCATTTCAAAGTACTTTTTGGCCTGCGCGGGGTCGTACTTGTACTTTTTAACCTTGCTATCATACCCAGGAAAGCTTTCGGGGAGCAACATACTGCGCTGTAGACCTTTACCCTGCAATACATCTTTGATGTACTGGTCATAATTAAAGGAGTAGGCAAAAGCGCGGCGCACATTGACATCATTAAAGAACGTAGCGGGAATACCTTTACCGTCAAGCTTGCCACTGCCCAGAAGTTCGTTATTTTTAATGTTTTCATTCATAAAGATAGCCGTAGCGCTCACAGTAGGCAGACCGTCTAGCACAGTGATGCCAGGTTTGCCGCGCAGCTGCTCTTGCACGTTGGCGCGTGAGCCCGCTTCTACGACGTCTGCGTCGCCGCGCAGGAGGGCTTGCTGACGGGCGGCCAGTTCGGGGACTTTTTGTACCATCACTTTTTGGATGGCGACTTTACCGCCCCAGTAACCAGGGAACGCCTGAAGTAGCGTCGCGTTGGCATCGCGGCTCACCAGCATATAGGGGCCGGTACCGCTGGGCTTTTTAGAGATGTTGCTCGGCTGCAGGTCCTTACCAACCCAGGTCTTCCAGGTGGCTTCGGTGCCGTCCCACTCACCCTGCTGTATGGCCCAGTTTTTATCTACGATAGCCTGACCAGTAAAGGCTAGCTTGGCCATAAAGGCGGGGTCAGGTTTGGGCAGAGTAAAGACCAGTTGGCCCTTGTTGTTGCAAGCGACACTCTTGGCAATACGCGCCCAGGTGATCGTCTTGTCGTCATTGGCGTTGCTGGACGTACTCAGCAGCGCGTCGCTGAGAAACCAGTTGCCTGACTCACCTGCGTTAGTGACCAGATTGCGCCTAAAGGTGTATTCGGCATCTGCGCAGCTCAGGGTGTTGCCACTGTGAAACTTGACGTTTTTGCGCAGGTCAACCACCAAGGTTTTACCGCCGTTGGTGTAGGCAGGGATTTTGGTCGCCAGCGTAGGCTCCATCTGGGTCAGGCTGTTGCCTTTGTAGCTCCAGAGGGTTTCGTACATATTTTCAACAAACTGGCCCGACGCCGTGTCATAAACGCCGCCTGGGTCAAGGGTCGGGTAGTCACTGGGCTGCTGAATAACCAGGGTGTCTTTGGGTGCGACAGCCAGCGATACGCCGCCGAGGAGCAGTAAAGAAAGGAGTCCGAGTTTAGTGGTGTGGGTACGTTTCATGGTGATGCCTCCATATGGCCTTGCCGCTTGGGGTGAGAGGGGGTAGTGCAGTTGGGCTATAACTTCACAATAAATAAATGACTTCGCAATAAGAAAACCCCTGATGCCTTAGTGCGTCATAAGGCAAAAATGGTTTGGAAGTCAGGTGCTGAGCATCATAGCCTAGTACACAAAGTTTTGCATTAGGGCAAGGCGCGGCGTCAGGGCACAGTAAGCGAGGCACAGTAAGCGAGGCACAGTAAGCGAGGCACAGTAAGCAAGGAACAGTGAGCAGGGCAGGCACAAGGGAGTGGTCAAAGTGGCATACTGCCCACTGTGAGTACAAATAATAAGCCTTCCCCCACCCGAGTCCTGCTGCTGTGCGGCGGTCAAAGTGGCGAGCACGAAGTAAGCCTGATGAGTGCGCGCTCGGTGCTGGGTGCTCTACCGGCACAGTTTGAGGTAACGGCAGTGGTCATCGACAAAAAAGGCCAGTGGCTCGGGCTGCAAGAGAGCGCCCAGGCCCTGGGCTGGCCGCAAGTCTCATACCAAGACCACCCCGCAGCGCCACTAGAGAGCGCCCAGCATGAGTTGCGCCTTGAGCGTACAGGCCCTGCCCAGGCGATACAAGGCTATGCCCGGGCGATACAGGGTTATGATGTGGTGTTTCCGCTTCTTCACGGCCCACACGGCGAAGACGGCACGGTGCAGGGCCTGCTGACGCTGGCGGGCGTGCCCTTTGTGGGTTCGGGGGTACTGGGTTCAGCCGCCAGCATGGATAAGGCCGTCACCAAAGAACTGCTGCAGGCGGTGGGTATTCCCCAAACGCCCTACCGCCTGCTGGTGCGCCGCGAGTGGCAAGACAATCCCGCATCGGCGCAGGCGCAGGCTGACGCGCTGGGCTATCCGCTATTTGTCAAGCCCGCCAATATGGGCAGCTCGGTGGGCATCAGCCGTGTGAAGAGTGCAGGCGAACTGCCCCGCGCCCTGAATCTGGCTTTTGCCCATGATCGCCGCGTCTTGCTTGACAAAGCCACCACCCACAAGCCCCGTGAACTAGAGGTAGGCATACTGGGCAATGATCGCCCGCAGGCCAGCGTGGTGGGTGAGCTGAGCTTTGAGGCTGAGTTTTATGACTACGAGACCAAATACACTGAAGGGCGCACCACCATGCACATTCCCGCGCGGGTGAGCAGTGAAGTCAGCGCAAAGATACGCCAGTACGCCCTCAGCGCGTTTGCGGCGCTAGACTGCGCGGGGCTGGCACGTATTGACTTTTTTTATGTAGACCAGACGAATGAGCTGTTTCTCAATGAGGTCAACACCATGCCGGGGTTTACCAGCACCAGTATGTATCCCAAACTGTGGGAGGCCGCGGGCTTGGCTTACCCCGACTTGTTAACGCGCCTGCTTGAGCTGGCCCAGGAAGAGCGTTAGTGCCGCACATCACTGACCAACAACCTCACCCAGCCACAGACGGGCCGCCCACCTCACCCAACCGCTGGCGGCAGATTGCCCTGGGCTTTGCTCTGGGTTGCCTGGTCTTTGTGGTTCTGCGCGGACTGGGCACGTTGCTGCTGCAGAACAACCCCTGTCAGGGCCGCACGCTGTGGGCGCTGCTTGCTCCGCTTATTTTGGGGCCTGGAGGCATTGCTTACGCCACCACCCAGGTGGGTAAAGGACGCGGTCAGGCGGCGCTGGGCGTAGGTTTGGCCCTGTCGTCGCTGTTTCCTGCGCTAGCCTTTGGCGTGCGCGACATCGGTGTGCTGCGTACCCAGGGCTGCGCGGGGGGGTATATCGTGTTTAGTGACGCTCAGGGCGGCAAATTGCCCCAGTTGCTGCTTCATCCGGGCCAGCAAGTCACTGTATTGGTTAGGCCCAGCGGATTTGCTGATACGCTAACCAGTGGGCCTGTGACACTCAAGACCGCGTCAGACACAGAGATGATTCAAACCAGCTTTGTCACTCCCCAGACTGGTGCAGGCGTAGACGCGCCACTGACGGTGCAGGCCAGCGCCCAAACGCCCAGCCAGCAATACACCCTGACCGTCACCGCCCAACAAGGCGACCGCCAGGCCAGCGGGCAACTGACGGTAACGGTCAGGCCGTAGGGGAGAAGGAAGGGCTGCCGGCAGAAATCATGCCGGGTGTTTTGCCAAAGTGACCACCACGGGGAGCACCACAGGTCACGGCAGCCTTTGATATGGACTACGCTTCATTCCAGCGTAGCCCCAGAGGCGCCACCTGCGCCACTGCGAAAGGCGTACTTGTGCCTACGCCTGCTGGCCTGCTTTCACCGCGTTGTTCACACAACTCAACCAGAATCCGTATAAC
>JAGLBF010000038.1 GCA_018260375.1 Deinococcus sp. | reverse complement strand
GTGGTGGAATGGAGTGGCAGTCCGTATCATATGGATTCCGTTTAATTCGTTGTACTCTGTTTGCCCTAGTTGCTCGACCTATGGCAAACTAAGAAGATATATTTATAACTAATTTTCCGTAATACTTATCAGACGCTCAAGATGAGTATGAGCAACTGATGAGATAAAGGGGATGTGCCAGACCAAATGCTACAAATCAGATGCTACAGGTCAGATGCACCTTCCCCCAGAAAGCGCCCATCCAGGGCAAAAAGCGCCACCTGTACGCGCTGAACGGCGAGGGTGCGTTGCTGCAACGTAACGGCAATCTGGCGGGCGGTTTCCTGCCAAAGCTGCGGCCCCTGCGGATGCGCGGCCAGCAGGTCAACACAGCCGTCTACCGTGTTGGCAGCGGCCAGAGCCTGCACCACCTGAGCGCCTAGCCCTAACCCCGCTGCCACTCGCCCAATGGCGTTCATGGCCATGCCGCTGTGGGCGCTGTGGGTGTTCCAGTCGCCGTTGAGCACTTTTGCTAGTTTGCCGGGATGACCGGCCACCAGCAGCAGCGGCAGCGTGTACCCGCTTTCCTCTAGCGCCTCTTGCAGGGCCGACAGTGCCGCGCCCAAAAAGTTGCTCATCTGGACAATCTGGCTGCGGGCAATGCCCAGCGTGGCCTCAGCGTAATCGCGCCCTAGCTTGCCGGGTGTCAGCACCACGGCGGCGGGCTTTTGGTAGGCAGCTACCCGCACATACACTTCTACTGAAGCGGCGTAGGCGGCTAGGCTCATCGGCTCTACGATACCGGTCGTGCCCAAAATAGAGATGCCGCCCACGATGCCCAGGCGCGGGTTAAAGGTCTTGCGGGCAATCTCGTCTCCACCGATACAGCCCACCGTAACCGCGTACCCCTCATGACCGCTGACCTCGCGGGCGGCGCGGCGCAGCATCTGGCGGGGCACCGGGTTGATGGCAGGTTCGCCCACCGGTACGCGTATACCAGGAGCCGTGACGGTACCTACGCCCGCACCTGCGCTGAAGGTCATGTCAGGCAGGTAGTTGCGGGCTACCTCTACCCAAATGACCGCGCCGTGGGTCGCGTCGGGGTCGTCGCCGCCGTCTTTTTGCACCTCGGCGTAGGCTCCGGCAGAGGTCAGGCGTACCTCCTGCGTGCCGAGCGCCAGTTGACCGTCTTCTGGCAAAGAAATGATCACCTGAGTGACCCGCTCCCCGCGCTCCAGCAGCAGCAGTGCCGCTTTGAGGGCCGCCGTCGCTGCACTGCCCGTCGTAAAGCCCCGGCGCAGGCCATTGGGCGCGGGCTGAGCCAGGTCAAACAGCGCCGGGGGCATGTTCCGTCAGCCGTGCGAGCCGGTTTTGCGCCTCAATCAAGCAGGCATTCACCACGCTGCTCGCCCAGGGACTGCCCCCGCGAAAGCCCTGGTTGGTGATGCGCGGCACGCTCAGGCAACTCCGTAGCGCCGCTTTGCTTTCCTGGGTGCCCACAAAGCCAACTGGCAAGCCAATCACCAGACCAGGCCGCCACTGACGCTCCTTGATCAGGCGCACTGCTTCAAAGATGGCGGTGGGCGCGTCACCAATCGCCACAATGCAGTCGTTGCCAAACTTTTCGTAAGCCCGTCGTATTCCTGCTGCCGACCGGGTCAGGCCCGTTTGCTGCGCCAGCAGGTAGGTTTCGGTGTCATGCACGCCGCACCAGGCTGATACGCCTACGCGGGCCAGCACCTCGCGCTTCAGGCCACTTTGCACCATCGTGACGTCAGTGACCACGGTCAGCCCGCGCAGCAGCGCCACTACGCCCGCTTCTACGGCGCCTGGCGAAAAGTACAGGTCATCCACAATGCTGGGGTCGCCCGCCGTATGCACCAGCCGCTGCATGGCGTAGCGCTGCTCGGCAGGCACCGCCGACCAGTCACGCAGGGTTTCAATAATCTGAAAGGACTGCGCCTCAATCGGGTGGGGCAGGTAGGGCGGTATGGCCTTTGTGGCGGGCGCAGCTGACGTACCCAGCCCGCGCACCCCCCCGTGATGGCCTACCTGTGCCTGGCCCTGCTCGGCCTCGTAGCCGATAACCTGCACGCGGTATTTGCACAGCGAACAGTTCATATGGCCCTGACCGTGCCACCCCTCATGGGCACGTTCCAGGAACACCTGTGCCACTCGTTCATCTGGCCCCAGGTGAGCGGCAGGCACAAACTCAACCCCCGGAAAACGCTGCGCGGCGGCGGCCACTGCCCCGCGCACGCGGCGGGCCAGCACCCCGTCAAACAGCAGGTACGGCAGCACCACTACCCGCCCGAAGCCCAGTTGACCGCTGAGGGCCGCTGCGCGGGCCAGCCCCGTTGTCAGGTCAGGCTTGGCGGTGCCGGAGTAGCACACCGCGCCTGCGCCGTAGCCCATGCCCTCTTCCAGAAAACGGGCCAGCTTGTGAATATCCCCGTTGGCATCAGGGTCAGTGGTGCCGCGCCCGACCACCAGCAGCAGCGTTTGGTCGCGTCGTTGTTCGCTCTGGGCGCTGCTTTCGGCGGCTATCAGGCGCTCGCGGCACACTTCTAGCAGCAGGGGGTGCAAATCCAGCGCTGCACCCGCATAAAACTGCACGTCGGGGTGTTCTTGGCGCAGGGTATTCAGCTCGCTGGGCAGGTCATTTTTGGCGTGGGTGGCGGCGAGCAGCACGCCTGGTACCATCACGATCTGCCGTGCACCTGCCGCCACCAGTTGCCGCGCAGCCTCATCAATGGTAGGCGTGTTGAACTCTAAAAAGCCGTGCGCCACGCTGCGCCCAGGCTCTAGCACCCGCACCTTGTCAACCAGAGCCTCAAACTGGGCTTGGCTGGCAGGGTCGCGGCTGCCGTGCGCGGCGAGCAAGATGGCGTAATCTGGGTGTACCGCTGCTGCACTCACCGTTCGCCTTCCAGTCCCGTTGCCATCGGGGTCAGCGCCCGCAACAGGCAGATACTCATGTCGCTAAAGTCCTGGCCTTCCAGTTCGGCCAGGCTGCCTTCCCACTCGGCTTCAGCGCGGGTTAGGTTCTCCCAGACTTCTGCACGGTGATCAGGGTTTGCGCCGTGTCCCAGCAGATAAGTGGCGACGTCGCGCGGCATAAAGTCCCAGGGGCGCGGAATAACGATGGCGTTACGGCCCGCTGCCAGCACGTCGCGCAGGTGCTGCTTAAAGGGAGTCAGGTCGCCCCGGCGATGAAAGGTAAAAAAGGTGGTTTCGTCAAAGCACACCCGGCCCTTGCTCGCCAAAATCTGCGCGCTAGAGATGCCCGGCACGGTTTCTACACGGTGACCGCAGGCCCGCTCTACCCGCTCCAGGTACTGAAAACCGCTAAAGTGCATGTCGCCCATAAACACAACCACACACCGCTTACCCGCGTGGTGGAGTGCGGCCACGTCGGCCAGCCGCGTCACTTGGTCTTGGTAACACATGGTGATGACCTGCGCCGCAGGCACAACCAGCGGGCGCACCATATCCACCACCGCGTTAAAACCAGCCACCACATCGGCCTGTGCAATCAGCCGCGCGGCTTTATGGGTCAAAAAATCCAGGTGTCCAGGGCCAGCGCCAATACAGATGATCATTCCAAACTCCAGGCGTGCAGAAAAAGAAGATACGGCGCGGCAGAAGCGGGCGCACCACAAACCCCGCCTCCGCCGCCTGGGGTCAGAAGCAGGCCACACGTCAAGGTGACGCGGCGAGTCTTTACCCTCTTACGGCGAGAGGTACAGGCCAAAGCCTGACGTACCTGAGGGGCATTCGGACTGCGTAAAGGGACGGGCCACTTCACTCACCGCTGCGCGACAGTGCTGGAATGTGTAATCTTAGTTACAGTCACCAGACTTCCCCCGACTCAGGTAGTCAGAGTGTAGCGCCTGCGCAACAAGCGGGGTGGGGAGAGATTGCAAAGTAGGCAAAAGCGCCTAGCGGCTAAAGGGTTGACGCTCTACGCATTCCGCTCCATTCCAACCCACTCCACTGCAACACCGTCCACTCCAATACCCTCAGGAAAGGTGCCGCAGTCCTACTGCAACTGCAACTGTTCGCGCAGCACTTCAAAGGCCGCTTCATTCGCCAGCATATCCAGAATGTCGCCGCTTTGTACTCGCCCCGCTTGCTCAGGCAGGGCAATGTCCTCACCACGCTCTAGGCCCAGCAGTTGCACGCCTGTGGGCAGCGGCAGACTGAGGGCGCTGAGGCCCACCCACAGCGCGGGAGCTGCTACGCGGTAAAGCAAATCTTGGCTGGGCAGGGGCGGGGCGTTGAGAATGGTAGTGGTGGGGGTAATCAGCTCTATATCAGCGCTCAGGCGGTCGCGTTTTTGGCCCGTTACAAAGCTCAGGTGTCCGCTAATGGCGTGGCCTAGCCCTGAGGCGATCAGCGCGGTTGGCAGTAAACCGTCACCGCCCCAGGCCACGGCCAGCAGGGTTGCCGCTACTGGAATATTGAGGGTGACACTCAGGTAAGCGGTGGCTGAGACCAGCGCACACACGCTGGCATCGATCGGACTGGGCAACAGCGCGTTGAGGCCCAGCCCCAGCAAGGCGCCTGTGGCTGCCGAGGGCAACACCCCGCCGCCAAACCCCAGGCGCACGCTCAGGGCCAGCAGCAGCCACTTCCAGGCAGCGTAGCCCAGCGCTTCTTGGCCCAAGAATCCGCCCAAGCCCAGTTGCATCCAACCTGCGCCGCCGCCCAGCACAGCGGGGGTAAACCAATAGGCGATAGCGGCGATCAGCGTGCCCAGCAACGCGGCCCAGAGGTAACGTCCGTAACCCTGCGTGAGGCGATCTGGTACGGCTTTGGCAGCCCAGGTGTTTAGCCAGGCGACCACGGCGACCACCAAACCCAGCAGGGCGTAAAGCGGCAGCTGGGCGGCTCCAGGCACTTGCAAGGTGGGCAGAGTAAAGAGAGCAGAAGCGCCGTAAGCCAGTTCGTACACGGCATAGGCGCTCACCGAGGCCAGCAGCGCGGGCAGCAGCACCTCAAATTCAAACTCAAAACGGCGGTAAAGCACTTCGGTCAGCAGCACGGCGGCGGCAAGCGGCGCATGAAGCACCAAGCCCAGCGCGGCGGCGGTGCTGGCAAGGGTCAGGCTGCGTTCTTCGCTGCGGCTGAGCACCACCAGTTTGCCCAGCAACGTAACATTGAGGCCGCCCAAAGCGGTGTACACGGCGTCGCGCCCAACGGGCAGGCCAGCGGCGTAGCCCAGCACGTTGCCCGCCAGTTGCTGCAACTGCGCGCCCACGCCCAAACTGGGACGGCGATGGTACTCACTCACCGCCTCTGACAGCGGGTCGCTGGCGCTCTGACGGGTAAGCCAGGCGCTTACTACAGCGATAAACGGTAGGGCCAGCAAGCCGTAGGGCAACACCTGCCCAAAGGCCATCAGCAAGCCGCCCTCACCCGATACCGCAGGTGGGCTGTAGCCCGTCAGCAGGCTGCCCCACTGCACCGCGTAGTCCAGGCACAGGCGCAGCAAGCAGCCCAGCAACCCCACCAACACTCCTGCCAAGAGGCTGTGCAGCACCAGCCGCCCTGTAGCAAGGCGCTGGCGCACCTGGCTCAGCGGCGCACTCAGCGGGTTTTGCAGGTGCCAGTATTGCCGCTGAAGGTTAGGCAGCTGAAGGTCGCTCAGGCGGCGGCGCGAAGGACGGGGCGGTACAGACACAATCCCTATGGTAGCAGGGGGGAAGGGAAATGGTAAAAGGGAGAAGAGACAAAACACGTGGATAGCTCAGCTCAACGGGTAATACGGACTGCCGCTAAATTCCACCACAGTCGGAAAAGGTGCCGCCTACGCCACCGCGAAGTCCGTACTTCTTCCTGCTCCTGCTGGGGCCTGCTTGCAGCGCGTTGTTCACACGCTTCAGGTTCGCCGTCCGTATTACTCCAGCGTCACCAGATAGTCATACAGGTCGGGGCCGCCCAGGTGGGCTTCTAACTCGGCGTCACCAAAGGCCACTGTTAGTCGCTCACTCAGTGCGTCTAGGTCGGCCTGGGTTTTTTGGGGGCCGCCAAACACGGTGATCACTTCCTGGCCCTGATAGCTCGCCCGCAGCATCTCCAGCACGGCGTCTTCGGGGGTGCCGCCTGCGTGCACCAGTTCGTCATCCTGCAAGCCGATCACGTCACCATCTGTGATACTGAGTGACTGCCCTGCTTTGGTGGTTACTGATGTGGTGCGGCTGGCCCGCGTGACTTCAAAGGTGGTCACTGCCTGGGCCGATTCTTGCATGTGGGCCACCAGGTCACTGGCAGGCTGGTCAGCGCCAAAGCTCATCGCCGCGCCAATGCCCTGCCCCAGCGTGCGCGTAGGCACCACAATGGCGCGGCCCTCTAGCAGCTCAGCGGCTTTTTCAGCGGCCATCAGCACGTTTTTATTGTTAGGCAGCACGATCACCTGCTCGGCACTGACACTGTTCACCGCGTCTACAATGTCTTGCACGCTGGGGTTGGCAGTTTGTCCGCCCGATACAATGCGCGCGCCCAGGCTGCGAAACAGCTTGACCAGGCCGTAGCCGCTCGCCACTGCCACCAAGCCCGAAGGCGGAATTTCTTCTTCGGCGCGTGCAGCGGCCCCCGCCATGCCCAGAATCTCGGTGTGCTGCTGTGACATATCTTCTACTTTGGTCTTGAGCATTTTGCCGTAGCGCCCTACAGTAGCCAGCAGTTCATCGGGTTCATTGGTGTGAATGTGGCCTTTGACATAGCCCTCAGCGCCCACCACCAGCAGCGAGTCACCAAACGGACTGACCAGTTCGCGGATTTCTTGTACCGGCTTGGTCGCGTGGCTCATTAAAAACTCGGTGCAGTACCCAAAAGCCTCTTCTTCAAACTGTTCTTGAGCGTAGTGCTCGATCACAGGTGCTTGGGGCAGTTCGTCACCGCGCAGGGCCGCCAGCATGCCCTGTACCACATACAAGTAGCCTTGCCCGCCGCTGTCGACCACGCCCGCTTGCTTAAGGGCGGGCAGCATGTCGGGGGTTTTGTCCAGCATGGCCTGGCCCGCAATAAGGGCATTTTCCAGCACCATGTCGGGGGTTTTGCCGTGTGCGCCTTCGGCAACGCCACGCGCTACGGTCAAAATGGTGCCTTCTACGGGCTTCATCACCGCACCGTAGCCACTTTTTTGGGCGGCCTTAAAGGCGGCAATCAGCACAGGAGCGGTCACTTCGCGCTTGTCCTGTACGGTTTCGGCAAAGCCTTTGAGCAGTTGGCTCAATATCACCCCGCTGTTGCCGCGTGCGCCCAGCAGCGCTCCGTAACTGATGGCGCGCGCCACGCTCATCATGCTGTTTTGGTCGCAGGTATCTAGTTCGCGGCGCACCGACTGCATGGTCAGGTGCATGTTGGTGCCTGTATCACCGTCAGGCACGGGGTACACGTTGAGCGCGTTCACCTGTTCGCGGAACACGCCCAGCCAGTCGGTGGCGCGGCGAAACATCTGGGCCAGCAAGGCAGGCGATAGGTTAGAGGTCATGCCCGGAGTGTGCGGCACTGAGCTTTGGTAAGATGGATTAGACATGGCGCACTCCTACCGCGTGCACGCGCAGGCGCACCAGCTTGGTGCTGGCCTGATTTTTGAGCGCGCGTTCTACTTTTTCGGTGATGTTGTGGGCCACTGCGGGAATATTCACGCCATAAGCCACCACAATATAAATGTCAGCACTCAGACCGCCCGCTTCATCTTGGGTGAGGGTCACACCGTCACGGGCCTGAGCGCGCCCCAGTACCCGCTGCAAGCCTTCACGCAGGTTAGCGGGGGCCATGCCCACTACGCCAGGTATTTCATGGGCGCTTAGGCCAATAAGAGAAGCCAGCGCTGGTTCACTAATGTGTACGGTTCCATTCACGATTTTGCCAGTATAGCGGTATAGCAGGTCAATGGTAGAAGGGAGAAAGAACGTGCCAGTTGTCTCCGCTCATAACGGACTGCGCTCCATACGGCGAACTGCGTACTGTTTCCTACTCCGGCTCATCGGCTGTTGCTACGTCTTTGTTGCCACGTCTGCCACACAGTGCCACACAATGTAGCTTAGAATCTGTACAAGCGGCCTACTGCTCAGCTCACTTGCAGCGGATGTCCTGACCAAAGTACTGCTGACTGATTTTGGCGTAGCTGCCACTGCTCTGTACGGTCGCGAGCGCAGCATTGACTTCCTTTAGAAGGGAGGCGTTGCCCTTTTTCACTGGCATACCGTTGCGCTCTTGAAAAAGCATGGCGCCCTGAACCAGCTTGCCGTTTTGCGCCTTGACCGCTTCTAGGCCCAAAAAGCGGTCGGTGACCCAGGCGTCAGCACGCCCCAGCAGCACAGCACTTTGCGCGTCGCTGTCTTTGGGAAAGGTCTTCACCTCCTTGACGTTGCTGACCTTTTTGATGTTGTCTAGATACGTAGTGCCCACCTGCACAGCCACGGTCTTGCCCGCCAGCGCCTGAGCGGTCATGGGGCCGTTAGTACGGGTGATAATCGCGCCGCCCGTGCAGTAGTGGGGATTAGAAAAATCTACAGCTTTTTGGCGCTCAGGGGTGATGCCGTGCGAGGCAATCACCAGGTCATAGCGGTTTTGGGCCAGGCCGATCAGCAGGTTGTCAAAGGGCTGTACCACCCACTGCACCTTGAGGCCCATCTGCTTGGCAAGCAGGTTACCCAGGTCAACTTCAAAGCCCGTGAGCTTGGTGCCGTTGTAATAATTAAAGGGCTTAAATGCCGCTTCGGTCGCGATTTTGATGGTGCCGCTGGCCTTAATTTCAGCAAAGCTGCGGGCCTGGGCGGAGGCCAAAAGGGTAGCGCTGAGGGCAGTGATCAGTAGAGCAATTCTGAGGGTCATGGTGTGTTCTCCTTTGGACGATAGAGGGCAGCAGCAATCAGAGCTACGGCAATGAGTACCACAGTATGATAACAAAACTTGACGCGAATCTGAAACTTGCCAAGCTATAGCGACCTCATACCTGGCATTTGAAAAGCCATTGCCCTAAAGTCAGTGCTCTGGTTGATTACTTCTTTGCCAAATCGCTCAGAAAATCCAGGGTGTGCATAGCGACTTCTACGGGATGAGAATCGGTGAGGGCGTGGGTGCCGCCCATCACCTGCACGCCGCGCGCGCCTGTGACCCGCTGCGTCATGACTTCGAGCGTCCACGAACGGATGACAGGGTCGGCGGTGCCGTCTATAACCAGTAAGGGCGTGTGAATATTGGGCAGCAGCGGGCCTGTTTCATGTTTGTCTTGGTCATTGGCAATGGCGTACATGCGTGCTAGGCCGCAGCGCAAGTAAGCGCACAGGCCCCAGGGCCACAGTTGAAAGCGCTCACGGGGTAAGTCCATCAGCAGCCGAATAAACTGCGCACTCACGTGGGGGTTTTCGGGGATACCTGTGGGCGCACAGGCAATCAGCGGGCCGACCAGGTCGGGATAGCGCGCGGCCAAATCCAAAATAACCTCGCCGCCCATTGAGTGACCCAGCACAGGTACGCCCCTAAGTCCGTTGACCTTAAGCCACTGGGCCAGGTGGTCGGTGAGCTGCTCAATGCCCGCAGGAAAGCCTAAGCGCCCCTGCGAAAAGCCGTGACCCGGCGGGTCGTACACCCAGACGTTGCGCCAGCGCGACAGCGAGCGGGCCAGCCGGCGGTACATCCACGAGGCGCATCCCAGCCCTGGCACCACCACCAGGTCTGTTTGGGCCACATCAGTATTGTCGGTGCCGCCCAGCGCGTCATATACACGGGCATGGGTCGACAGCCCCGCCACCTGACTAAAGTGAGGCCGCCCGCGCCCAGTACGCTGGTAGCGGGCTAGGGCAGCGGTCTGTATCTGGTGCGGGTTCATGAGTTGTGCACCTTTATCTATGCTCCGCTAAAAAGTCCAGCACTGCGCTATTAAAGGCCGCTGGTTGGTCAACCATCACCACATGTCCAGCCACAAGGAGCACATAGTTGGAGTGTGGAATGCTGCTGGCCAGCAACTCGCCCAGTGCAGGGGGCACCAGTGGGTCACGGCTGCCCCAAATGACCAGCGTAGGCTGCCAGATGTCGGGCAAAATACTGGTGACATCATCGCGCAGCAGGTCGCGGACGGAGCGGTATAAGTTGGGCCAACCCGTTCGCAGTGAGTCGCCGACAATGGTGGGCAAAAAGCGCGGGCGGCCCACCAGGCCGGCACGCGGCAGACAGAGGGCGCGTTGCCACCACTCGCCGCTCAGCAGACCCGTGGCACAGGCCAGTACCAAGCGGGTGATGCGGGGCGAGTGGGCCGCCACACGCAGCGACATATGTCCGCCCATGCTGTGACCTATCAGCGCGGCGCCTTGCAGGTCCTGGGCCTCTAACCAAGCCACCACCAGCGCGGCTCCCTCCTGCACGCTCATGCCGCCCACAAGTTCAAGAGTGTACACGGTGTACTGCGCCGCAAAGGCCGGCGCGTTATAGCGCCACCAACGCGCCGAGCCGCTCAGGCCGTGCAGCAGCACCACAGGCGGGCCGCTGCCCCGTTGAAAGTAGCGCAGGCTGTGGCCTTCATGGCTAAAGGTGAGGGTGCCACTCGTCCGCATACCAGTCGTCCGGGTAATAGTCATCCGGGTAACAGCGTCCGCGCCCTCAGATACGCGCCATTTGCGGGCCGCGCAGGGCCATAAAACAGGCGATAGGCGATTAGAAAAAGGCAATAATAATCACTCCATAAGACCAAGAAAAAGTTGGTGAATACGCGGGTCACGGGTCAGTTCAGGGTGGAAACTGCTCGCCAGCAGCCGCTCCTGGCGCACCAATACTATCTGTTCAGGGTGATGTTCCGGTTGATAGGTTGACAGTACCTCTACCCCCTCCCCCACCGACACAATGACTGGAGCGCGAATAAAGGCGGCTGGAAAAGCCTCAGTGAGGCCCCGCACTTCTAGCGGCACGTCAAAGCTATCTATCTGACGACCAAAGGCGTTGCGCTGCACCGTCATATCCAGCAGCCCAAGGGCGGGCTGGGTGCCAAACTGCGGCGGCGCACCCAGCACCTCGCGGGCCAGCAAAATAGCGCCCGCACAACTGCCGTACACTGCCGCGCCCGACGCGTAAAAGTCCTGTATGGCCTCCATCAGGCCATATTCTTCCATCAACTTGCCGATAACGGTACTCTCGCCGCCAGGGATAACCAGGCCGCCTAGACCCGTGAGGTGCTGGGGCAACCTGACTTCGCGCACCGTTGCGCCCAGCGACTCAAGCAGGGTCTTATGTTCACGAAAAGCCCCTTGTAAGGCCAGCACACCGACAGCAGGCGCTTGACGACTGGCCACCTTTACCAACCACGCGAAGCCAGGCGCTCTTCAGGGATCAGGCTGTCAATGTTGATGCCTGTCATGGGAGCGCCCAGATTTTCACTGATTTCTGCCAGAATATCGGGGTTATCAAAGTGCGTCACCGCCTTGACAATAGCCCGCGCCCGCTTTTCAGGCTCGCTGCTTTTAAAGATACCGCTGCCCACAAACACCCCGTCTAGGCCCAGTTGCATCATCAGCGCCGCGTCCGCAGGGGTCGCTACGCCGCCCGCTGCAAAGTTGACTACAGGCAAGGTGCCGTGCGCGTGCACATACTGCACCAGATCATAGGGCGCTTGCAGGTCGCGGGCCACTGTCATCAGTTCCTCACTGGGGCGGGCCTGTATGGTGCGGATGTCGCCCAGCACGGTGCGCGCGTGCCGAACGGCCTCTACCACGTTGCCTGTACCCGCTTCGCCTTTGGTGCGAATCATGCTGGCACCCTCGCCAATACGCCGCAGGGCCTCACCCAGGTTCTTGGCGCCGCACACAAAAGGCACTTTGAACTTGGCCTTCTCGATGTGATAACTCTCATCGGCGGGGGTGAGCACCTCTGATTCATCAATAAAATCTACGCCCAGCGCCTGCAAAATCTGCGCTTCTACAAAGTGACCGATGCGTACTTTGGCCATAACAGGAATGCTCACAGCGGCGATAATCTCTTTAATCATGCTGGGGTCAGACATGCGCGCCACGCCGCCATCTTTGCGAATGTCGGCAGGCACGCGCTCTAGGGCCATAACAGCGGTGGCGCCAGCGGCCTCGGCAATGCGGGCTTGGTCAGCCGTCACCACGTCCATAATCACGCCGCCCTTAAACATCTGTGCAAATCCGCCCTTGATGGCGGGGGTGGCGGTCTGTTTGTGGTCACTAGAAGGAGTGTGTTCGGTCATACCCTATAGCATAGGCGATTAAGCACGGTACAGGCGCTCAGGAAAAAAGATTACAAGATAAGAATTAACTCTACGAAGAAGTTGAGGCAGAGGCCTTCAGGGGTTCACCTCGTACTGTCAGGGCAAAAACGCCAGCGGGTCAACTGGCACATTGCCAATGCGGATTTCAAAGTGCAGATGCGGCCCTGTACATTCACCAGTGCAGCCTACATAACCAATCAGGTCACCCGCCTTGACCTCTTGGCCTACTGTGACGGCGCTTTGCGACATATGCCCGTAAATAAAGGTGTTACTTTCCTGTTGAATGTAGACGTTGAGGCCAAAAGCGCCGTCGCCACTTTTCGTCACTGTACCGTCAGCGGCAGCGTGAATAGGGGTACCTTCGGGCGCAGCCATATCTTGCCCGCTGTGAAAGACCTCCTGGTGAAAGGCGATATCTTGCTCGCCAAAGCGGCTGGTCAGCTTGGGGTGCTCTAGCGGCCATAGCAGGTGCAAGTCGGGGGCGCTTCGCTCAGCGGCGGCGGCAAGCTGCATCTGCGGGCGGGTGTCCATACCCGTGACCTGGGCTTGCTGCAGGCGCAAATCGGCGCGCTGCTGAGCTTGCTGTTGGGCCTGTTGTTGGAACTGGGCCTCTTGCTCAGCTTGAGCGGCGGCCTGGGCTATCGCCTGCGCCCTGGTCTCATGTGCTAGCCAGCGCTCATAGTCGGCCTGGCGCTGAACTTTTTGCACTTCGGCAAGATGCTCAGGGCTTTTGAGCCACGCTTGGTAGCGCTGGTACTGCTCCTGGCGCTGCTGCATACGCGCTTCTTTCCAGGCCAAATAGGTCTGATAGCGTGCCATGATACGGGCATCTTTGGCCTGCTGCTCAGCGCGGACACGGCGGGCGAGCAGCTCGTCGTGCAGCGACTTGGCAAAAATCCCCGGTAAGAGTAGCTGGTCGCCCGCGTGCAGCTCGGTGGGCAGCGAAAACATGTTCACGCGGGCTGTCCACAGCGGGTCAGCATGGTACATATGAATCAGCTCGGCAGCCGTCTGCCCATGCTTGATGGTCAGCAACAAGCCGCGCACGCCCGTAGCGATGTTAAGGGTGTCGCCCACCTGCAAGTTATCCAGGCTTTCTAAGCCCAGATTAAGGCTCACCAGTTCTCGCTCGCTCAGCCCGTAGCGGCGCGCAACACGGCTAAGCGTATCGCCTGACTGTACCTGTACCTGCCGAATACCAGGGCTTAAGCGCCCCGTATCGGGGGACAGTGACAAAGCGATGCGCACCACACCGCCTACAGGCAGTCCCTCAGCTGCCAGCGGACGCGGCCCCTGAGCGCTGTCGAGTGTCAGGGCACTGGGCGTTACGCCGTAGCGCTCCGCGATAGCCTTAGCGGTGTCATGGCGACTGACTGTTACCAGTGCACAAGCTTGCACACTAGCAAGAGGCGTTGCCGCCACTCTGGGAAGCAACGCGGGGCGAACAGCCTGCAAGCCTTGTGAGTGCAAGGCTACCTGCTTTACGGGACTAACCGGTGAGGCCAGCGGTAACAGAGCGGCAGCAATAAACAAGACGTTCAAATAAGCAACTCCTTACTAGATTAAGGGGAGCTTAGCGCACTTTGTAAAAAATTTCATTAGAAGAAAGGCATGCGGCTGCGCCGAGTTCAATACAGTCTGCGCTCTGATACGGATTCCGATTGATTTGGCGTACTTCCGAATCAATCCGGGCGGATGCGAGTGGGAACAGCATACGGACTGCGCGGTATGGAGCCGCAGGCGGCGCTTTTCCGACTGTGGTGGAATTTAGCGGCAGTCCGTATGAACCCTGTTAAAACCGTGGTCAAAGCAGGGGCCAGCGGGCGTAAAGACAAAAGTACACCTTTCGCGGTGGCGCAGGCGGCGCCGTTGGGTCGTCGTCTGTGGGTTGTCGGCTCTGGGTCGTCTCTTAGCCTCCTGCCAGCGTTGCCAGAAATTCCTTATTGTTGTTCGTCTTTTGCATGCGGCCCAGCAGCATTTCCATCGCGTCGGCAGGGTCCATGTCACTGATCACCTTGCGCAAAAGCCACATCTTTTTCAGCACTGCCTCGTCAAGCAGCAGCTCTTCTCGGCGCGTGCCCGACTTGATGATATCCAGCGCGGGGAAAATGCGGCGCTCCTCTAGGCGGCGGCTGAGCACCAGTTCGGCGTTACCCGTCCCCTTGAATTCTTCAAAGATAATGTCATCCATGCGGCTGCCTGTTTCTATCAGCGCCGTTGCCAAAATGGTCAGGCTACCGCCCCCGCGAATGTTGCGGGCCGCGCCCAAAAAGCGCTTGGGCCAGTAGAGCGCGTTGCTGTCCAGGCCACCAGCCAGGGTACGGCCTGTCGGCGGCGTGACCAGGTTATTGGCACGGGCCAGGCGGGTAATAGAGTCAAGCAAAATCACCACATGCTTGCCGTCTTCTACCAGCCTGCGGGCGCGTTCATGCACAAACTCTGCCACGCGGATGTGGTGTTGGGGCGGCTCGTCAAAGGTGGAGGCGATCACCTGCGCGCCTTGTACACTTTCACGGAAATCGGTCACTTCTTCGGGGCGCTCATCAACCAGCAGCACCATTACGGTGACATCGGGGTAGTTGCGGGTAATAGAGTTGGCGATTTTTTTGAGCAAGGTAGTTTTACCCGCTTTGGGCGGCGCCACAATCAGTGCACGCTGACCGCGTCCGATAGGCACAAACAGGTCAACCACCCGCAGCGCCACCGCGTCGCCCTCACCAGGCTCTTCTAAGACCAGTTGTTGGTCGGGGAACGTGGGGATAAGGTCGTCAAAGCGCGGGCGGCTACGGGCCTCCTCGGGCGACAGGCCGTTGACCGCTTCTACCTGCATCAGTGTGCCGTAGCGCTCATTGTTGCGGGGCTTGCGGGCGCGGCCGATCACCTCGTCACCGCTGCGCAGGAAAAACTGCTTGATAACTCCTGCCGTGACCAGCACAGTGCGGCTGGCGGGGTCAAGCAGGTCACCTTGCAAAAAACCGTACCCATCGGGGCCAATTTCAAGGAAACCACGCGCCAGTATCTGCCCTTCTTCCTCGGCCTGGCGCTCCATAATGCTCAGCGCCAGCGCATCTTTTTTCAGCTTGCGGTAGTTATCAATGCCAAGCTGGGCGGCAATAAGATGCAGTTCGGGAAGTATTTTTTGTTGCAGTTCATGAAACGGTAATGTTTGGTCAAAGGTAGGGCTTTGCGGTTGGGTCACGGCAGGACAACTCCTTAGGGTAAGTGAGGGAATGGCAGACCTTAAGCTGTCTGGCTGTAGCTGTCTGGGAAACTAGGCCAAGTGTACGCCAAAAGTGCAAGATAGTTAACCCCAAGCCCACAAGTTGACTGGACAGTTGACCCCGGCCCAGGCGCGGGCCTACCATACACCTAGCCCCACCAAGGCTAACAACACAAGGCGAACGCGGGGACAGTACTTTTTGCGGGCGGCCTAAGAGCGAGTCGGGGACGGTGAGAGCCCGGTAGGCATGTGCAAAAACGAAGATCACCCTACGCGCTGGCAGAAGAACAGCCTGAGCGGTGAAGGCTCAGACCTACTAGACCTGCCCGTACACCCCGCGACAGAGGGCCTTACGACGAGGCTACACACACGGTAGCGAAGTTGGGTGGTACCACGCGAACAAGATTCAGCGCGTCCCAGCACAGTGCTTAGGCACTGGCTGGGTTGTTTTTTTGGTTGGCTGGGGGGTTTTAGGTTGGATGAGGGCTAAGCGTCTCACCGCTCAGAACAGTAAAAACTTCTAAGTCCCTTGAGCACTTTCTCTAGCTTGTATCAGCCTACTCCTCTATTTTTTGGTGCGTTTATACACTGTTCGCCTCTTTTGCAGTCTCTATTTTCTCTTTAAAGGAGCACTTTATGTTTAATCCTGTACCGTCAAACCCCAAGTTTCCCCAGATGGAAGAGCACATACTCAAGTGGTGGAATACCCAAAAAATCTTTGAGCGCAGCCTAGAGCAAACCAAAGATGGCCCACGCTATACCTTTTATGAAGGGCCGCCTACAGCCAACGGTGCACCAGGGGTACATCATGTACAGGCACGCAGCTTTAAAGACTTGTTTCCACGCTTTAAGACCATGCAAGGATATTATGTGGCACGCAAGGCAGGCTGGGATACGCACGGACTGCCTGTAGAGCTGGGTGTAGAAAAGAAACTGGGCCTGGCCAGTAAACGCGAAGTGGAAGCCTACGGCATTGACAAATTTAATGCTGAGTGCCGCGCTTCTGTCTTTGAATATGAAGCTGAGTGGCGCAAGTTCACCGAGCGCATGGCCTACTGGGTCAACTTAGATACACCTTATATGACGCTGCATAAAGATTATATAGAATCAGTGTGGTGGAGTGTGCAGCAGCTAGAGAAAAAAGGACTGCTCTATAAAGGTTTTCGGGTAGCGCCTTATTGTCCTAAAGACGGTACTACACTTTCTAATGCTGAAGTAAGTGAAGGCTACCAGGACATCCAAGACCCCAGCGTCTATATTACCTTTGACCTCAAAGACCCGCAGAGCCTGGGGTTAGATAAAGGTGCGGCCTTTTTGGTATGGACGACAACGCCCTGGACACTCCCTTATAACGCAGGTGTTGCCTTACACCCTGATTTTGAATATGTGGCCGCCAAAGATAAGGATGGAAAAACAGTTATTTTGGCCTCTAGCCTGAAAAATGAAGTATTAGGTGAGGACACCGAAATACTCAAGTCATTTAAGGGCGCAGAGCTGGAGCGGGTAAGTTATCATGCCCCTTTTGAAAGCCTGATGAGCAGAGCCGTGACACAAGCTATGTTAGTAAATCACGGCGAATTTGCTGAAGATGGAACTTTTTTAGGCGTCAATACACAGTACAGTGACCTTGAAGCACTGCTCACCAGAGATTTTGGCACAGCCGCTGAGTTTGACGCCTTTAACAAAGCCAGTCCTCAAAAAGATAATCCTGTCAGCTTAGATGACGGCGCTGACCTATACAGTCATCACAAAGTTATCTGGCAAGCGGGCCTAGATACGTATGTGAGTGACAGTGACGGCACGGGCATTGTTCATACCTCGCCCGCCTTTGGTGAGGATGACATGCGTCTTGCCCGCAACTACGGCTGGCCCGTACTGGTAGGCGTAGACAGCGAGGGCAAGCACCGCTTTGGGCCGGTGGGTGACAAGGGTTGGCAGGGCGTATTTTTCCGCGACGCCAACACCAATATCATCCGCGACCTGCGTGCGCGGGGGCTTATGTGGAGGGAGAAAAACTTTGTTCACAGCTACCCGCACTGCTGGCGCTGCGGCACCCCACTGATGTACTATGCCACCGAAAGCTGGTATCTGAGCAATACTTCATTGAAAGAGCGCTTGATTGAATTAAACCAGACTATTGACTGGCACCCGCCCCATATCAAAAATGGACGCTACGGCGGCTGGCTAGAAAACCTGATTGACTGGAATGTATCGCGTAACCGCTACTGGGGTACGCCTTTACCCATATGGGAAAGTGAAGACGGCGAGTACAAAGTTATAGGCAGCTACGCTGAACTTGCCGAACTCAGCGGACGCACTGACCTGACTGGCCCCGATTTTGACCCGCACCGCCCCTACATTGATGACGTGACCTTTACACAGCAGGGTAAAACCTTTAAGCGCGTGCCGTATGTTATGGATGTATGGTATGATTCCGGATCTATGCCTTTTGCCCAGCACCATTATCCGTTTGAAAACAAAGAACTCTTTGAAGAGGGCGGCTTTCCTGCTGACTTTATCAGTGAAGCCATTGACCAGACGCGGGGATGGTTTAACAGCCTGCACCAGATTGGCACGATGGTCTTTGATAGCGTAGCGTACAGGTCGGTGATTTGCTCGGGCCATATTCTGGATGAACAGGGCCGCAAAATGTCCAAGAGCCGGGGCAACATCGTCAACCCCTGGGAAGTCTTTGAGCAGTACGGAGCAGACGCGGCACGCTGGTACATGTATGTCTCGGCCCCGCCTGAGCTGTCGCGGCGCTTTGGCACCAACCTGGTGGGTGAAGCCTTTCGCAGCTACTTTTTGACCTTATGGAACACCTACAGCTTTTTTGTGATGTACGCCAATCTGGATAACCCCGACCTAAAGGCTGCCCCGCCCGCCAGTGAGCGCCCAGAGGTAGACCGCTGGCTGCTTGCCAAAGTGCAAACCCTGATCGCCACCGTAACCGGAGCGCTCAACAACTACGACCCCACTGCGTCTAGCCGCGCCTTACAGGACTTTGTCACGGAAGACCTGAGCAACTGGTATGTCAGGCGCAACCGGCGGCGTTTTTGGTCGGGTGACGGACAGGCGGTGGATGTCAGCGCCTATGCCACGCTGCACTACGCGCTGGTTACGGTGACACAACTGACGGCCCCGTTTACGCCCTTTTTGGCCGAGACGCTGTACCAAAACCTGGTGCGCTCGCTAGATCCTGACGCGCCCGAAAGTGTACACCTGAGCCGGTGGCCTGCCCTAGACGAGTCACTGGCGGCTCCCGCGCTGGTGGGGGAAATGGACGCGGTGCTGCGTGTGGTGAGTTTGGGCCGTGCGGTACGCGGGCAAACGGGTATGCGCCAGCGCCAGCCCCTGCCCAAAGTGATGCTGCGGGCCAGAACCGCTGAGATGACCCAGGCCCTGGGCCGCTTTAGCGCGCAAATTCAGGAAGAACTGAATGTCAAAGAAGTAGAGCTGCTCGACCAGTATGCCGAGCTGGTCACCTACCAACTGCGTCCCAATCTGCCACTGCTGGGCAAAAAGTTTGGCAAGGCAGTGCCTCAAGTCCGCGCCGCACTGAATGCCGCCGACGCCAGCGAAATTGCGCGGGCGGTGCGTGACGGCAAGCAGTTTGAGGTGATAGTGCCTGATACTGACGGACAGGGAGGGGGCCAGCGCTTTGAACTTGGCCCCGACGAGGTGCTGGTAGACGCCATGTCGCCTGAAGGCTTCGCGGCGCAAGAAGAAGAAGGCTACCTGGTGGCCTTTGACACCCAGCTGACGCACGAGCTGGTGCTTGAAGGCCTGTCACGCGATCTGGTGCGTGGCATTCAGGACGGGCGCAAGCGGGCAGGCTTTGATGTCTCTGACCGCATCACCCTGCACCTAGACCTCAGCGGTCAAGCACGGGAAGCCGCCGAAGCCTGGCAAGATTACCTGATGAGCGAAACCCTCGCCGAAAGCCTGGTGTTTGGGGCCGCCGAAGGCTTTAAGGTAGAGGTAGAGGGCGGCAACGCTTACCTAGAAAAGCTTGAACAAGACGGCAGCCCAGACGGGGTGTAATACGGACTGCCGCTAAATTCCACCACAGTCGGAAAAGCGCCGCCTGCGGCT
>JAGLBF010000037.1 GCA_018260375.1 Deinococcus sp. | reverse complement strand
GCATCCGCTCGGATTGATTCGGAAGTACGCCAAATCAATCGGAATCCGTATCATATATCTACTGTCATCAGGGCCTTTTCTTCTTCGCGGTACTGCTCGGCTTGTTTCGCCGCGTTGCGCTCGGTGTGGCCCCGTTCAAAGAGGTAGAAGGCAGCTGGCACTACATAAAACGTCATGAGCGCTGACACCGTTACGCCGCCCATGATCACCAGCGAAATGCTTTTGCCGTATTCTGCGCCGCTCCCTTTGTTGAGCAGCAGTGGCAGCGAGATCACCAGTACCGTCAGGGTGGTCATCATAATCGGGCGAAAGCGCAGTTTGCTGGCTTCCAGCATGGCCTCACGCAGCGGCAACTCCTTCAATTGTTCAACCACAAACTCCAGGTAAATAATCGCGTTTTTGGCAGAAAGGCCGATCAGCAGCAAAAAGCCCAGCATGCCGAAGATGTCTAGCCCGCCGCCTGCCAGGGCAGTAACCCACAGCGCACCAGCCACCGCAAACGGCACGGGCAGCAGCAGGTACACGGGGTAGCGAAACGAGTTAAACTGCGAGGCCATCACCAGATACACCAGCAGCAGTGACAACCCGAACGCTTGCACACCTAGACCGCTCACGTTGCGGCCCAGCGCGGCAGCGCCCTGTGCGTCATCATCGCCCAGCAACACCAGATTACCGGTAACGCCCGCCTGCGCCAGTTTGATGGTCAGTCGCGCCTGTAGTTGGGCGGTTGACAGCGTGCTGGCGGTGTCGGGTTGGTAGGTGAGGCTCAGGCTATACACGCGGTTGTCGCGGCTAATCCGGCTGGGGGCCGCAACTTGTGTCACCGTTCCCAGTTGGCTAAGGGCCAGCGCGGTTTTGAGGGTGCCAGAATAAATAGGCAGGGACAACAGGCTTTGCTCGTCGCTCAGGCGGGCAGGGTCAACCTGCACCTGCACGGGGTAGGTGACATTATTGATAACCACCTTGCCTGCGCTGACACCGCTGCCGTAGCCTTGCAACACGCTCGCTACGCTGCTGCTGGTCAGCCCTGTACCCGCCAGCAGGTGCGGGTCGGGCACAAAGCGGTGTTCCAGCGTGGTGTTGTCCAGACTGCTGCTGGCACTTAAGACATTGGGGTCATTTTCCAGCACGCTCACGGCCTGGGCGGCCCGCTCTTTGAGCAGATTAAAGTTGGTGGCAATCAGCGTGAGGCTTTGCTGACTACCCGTCCCCCGAAAACCGCCCATGCTCAAGATGTTGGCACGTACATTGGGATAATCGGGGTACATATTGCGCAGGGCGCGCTGATACTTGCTGGTCAGCGTAGTGATGCTGTCGCGCTGACTGATGGGCTTGAGGGTTACGTTTACACTGGCCCCGTTTGACGAGACTGAAGTCTGCACGGTTTTGACATCGCTCTGGCGCAAAAAGTAATTTTCCATTCGGGCCACCAGCGCGTTAGATTTCGCCAGTGACAGCGAACTGGGCACGCGCAATCGGGCGCTGAAACTGCCTGAGTCGCTATTGGGGGTAAAGCCAGAGCTCAGCTTGGGCACGGCTATCAGCGCCGTCAGCACCAAAAAACCCAGTGCAAAGAGCAGCACCAGTGGGCTGAAGTCTAGCGCTTCATCTAGGCTACGGGCGTAGCCGTCACGGAAAAAACCCAGTATGCGGTTGGTCACGCTGCTGAGGCTGGTCGTCAGCGCCTCTAACACCGCCAGCGCTATACCCCACAAGAAGCGCAGCAAGCCCAGCACCAGCGGCAACAGCAGTACCCCGAGATAAAGGTAAGGGGTACGGACAGTTGACCAGATGACCAGCAATACGGTCACGGCCAGCAGCGCAAACCAGGCCGTTTTGATGCTGGCAAAGCCCCAGCGCAAGTCGGCGGGTAGCTTGGCGAACCTAGACGGTACGTCGCGCCAACTGAGTGCGCGAGCGTCAGGGGTATAGGCCATGCGCACGGTTAAAAAGAGCAGCGCTTCTAGCCAGCTCATAGCCACCGCCACGGCCAGACCCAGCGCAAACTGGCGCACGTATTCGCCGATAATGCCGCCGATAAAGCTGACGGGTATCAGCACAGCGAGCAAAGACAGCGACGCCGCCGCCACCGCACCAAACACCTCAGACGCGCCCTTAAGCACCGCCTGTACGCGGCTGTAACCCGCAGCGCGCAAACGCTCTACATTCTCAGCCACCACAATAGAGTCATCGACCACAATGCCAATCGCCACGATCAGTGCAAGCAGCGACACCTGGTTAAAGGTGAACCCCAGCAGCTTGTACAAAATCGGTGCCGCTGCCAGTGAAATAGGAATAGCCGCGATAACAGTCACCGCCGTATTGAGCCGCCCCAAAAAGAGCAAGGTGACCAGCGCCACCACCAAGGCCGTGATCCACATTTCGTGCAAGGTGTTGCTGATGGCGCTGCGGATAGGGCCGGTGGTGTCGTTGCTGTAGGTGATGCTATACCCCTGGGGCAACTTCATGGCGGCGGTAGCGCGGCGCACGCTGTCCACCACATTCACCGCGTTGCTCCCCGATGACTGCTGAAGAGACACCAGCACCACAGGCAGACCGTTTATGCGGGTGTAGCTGCTGACTGTGGAGTTGTCGCGCACCGTCGCTACGTCCGACACATGAATGCCGCGCGCGCTGTCTATCAGTACGTTGCCCACATCGTTCAGGCTGCCCAGCGTGCTGTTGGTGCTGTAGGCCAGAGTGTTGTCATTGCGGGTGATGGTACCGATACTGCTGCTTACATTGCTGCTGGTTATGGCGTTGCTGACATCGGCGGGGTTAAGGCCGCTGGCTGCCATTTTGTCGGGGTTCAGCAGCACCTGCACCTGCCGCACCGTGCCGCCACTGAGAGATACATCTGCTACGCCTTCTACCCGCTGCAAGGCCGGTACCAGCACGTTCTGGGCGTAGTCATAGACGTCGCTCTGACTGGCGCGGCCCCCTGACAGTCCAAACTCCACGATGGGCGAGGCGTTGGGGTTAAAGGTTCGTATGCTGGGCGTACCCGTACCCGTTGGTAAGCGGCTAGAGACGCTGGCAATCAGCGAGGATACCTGGTTAACGGCAGCGTTTTGGTCTACCCCATCATTAAATTGTAAAGTCACGTAGCTTTGTCCGCTGCTGCTACTGCTGGACATGCTGCTCACCCCTGTCACCTGGGCCAGCGCACTCTCTACCTTCTGGGTCAATTCGGTGTCTACCGATTCAGGTGAGGCCCCTGCATAGCTGGTACTCACATTGACCACAGGAATGGTGATGCTGGGCAGCAAATCCACGCCCACCGAGCGTATAGACACCAGGCCAAACACCACAATGCCAATAAAAAAGGCGATAGAAAATACGTAGCGCCGCACCGAAAAGTGAACCAGCGGGTTGATGCTGCGCCAAAAGGCCGCCTGGCGCTCGCGCAGGGTAAGCTGTGAGGTGTTGTTCTGGCTCATGAGGGGCCTCGAGCAGGCACGGCACTGCCCCCTGCTTTGCCTGCGCCCGTAGTATCTACCCTAACTCCGTCTACCAGTCCAGCGGGAGGCGTAGCGATAATTTGACTGCCCGCGGCCAATCCGCTAACCACCGCTGTATCGCCCGTTTGTCCAATGATGGCTACGTTTTGCAACTTGGCACGACTGTTTTGTACGGTGAACACGCCCACCTTATCATTGTCGGCCTGTAGCGCTGTGGTGGGAATCAGCGTACCTGTACCCACGGCCGAGGTATACTCCACCGCGCCCACTGTACCCGCTGCGGGCGCTGCACGGCCAGCAAACCGGGCATTGATAGGTACGACGCCGTTCGTGGCACTTCCTGGGTTGCTCACCACCTTGACAGGGTAGCGCTGCTGGCCCACCACAAAGCTCAGTTCACGCCCCGGCACAAAGCTGGGCGCGTCTGCGGGCGGCACGTTAAAGGTGAGTTGGCGGTCGCTGCTGACCAGTGTCACCACTCCTGCGCCGCTGCTGAGGTACTGTCCGCTCACCACAAGAACGGCTGATACTTGTCCCGCAAAGGGAGCCAAGACCACCACAGCCCTGGCTTGCTGCTCGGCCTGGCTCAGCGCGATGCGGGCTTTGTCCACGCTCAGCTGCAAGTCGCGCACGCCGCTTTGCTGCGCGTTGGTATTTTGGGCCAAGTTGGTCTGCGCGCTCGCCAGGCTGCTCTGGGCATTTTGTACTGCCACCGCCTGGACGTTGAGGTCACTGCGCGACATAGCCCCCGCTGCATACAGTTGCTGCGCGGCGCTGTAGGTTTGCTGGGCATTTTTCAAGGAAAGCTGCGCTGACTGTACGGCGGCCTCTAACCCTACGCGGCTGGTTCGCAGGGTTGCCTGCTGACTGGCAAGCTGCGCCTGAGCGCTTTGAAGGACGTTGCGGGCACTATCGACAGCCGCATTGAGATCAGGATTGCTCAGCTTAACCAGCACTTGCCCTGCTCTCACCGTTTGCCCCACCGCACTCGGCACTTCGGTCACGGTGCCACTGCTGCGCGTCACCACGCTGGTAGACTTGGCCGGCACGACCGTCCCCGCAGCGGTACGCTGGGTGGTCAGCGTGCCTGCTTTGGCGGTGCTGGCCGTTACGGCGACCACAGCTCCGCTGCCATTGAGGCGTCCTGTAGCTGTACTTGTTGTAGTAGAAGCGCCTGTAGTAGCTGGGCCTGTAGTTCTGCCCGCTGCGCTACTGCCGCTGCGTGTGCTTCCCGCCTGTTCCGCCTGTGCCCCGCCGCTCTCGGCACTGGGTTTGCCCAAATAATAGCCGCCTAACCCCGCCGCAAACGCCAGCGGTATGGCAATGACCCAGGCTGGCAAAGGCCGCTTGCGCTGCACTACCTGTTCCTCTTTGGCCTCTGGGAATGAGGAACTTGATGGTGAAGAACCTGGTGGAGCCGAATCAGGAATCGTCATACCCTACCTAAACATGACTTTGCAAAGAAATGACGAAGAGCGATCAGCCTGAGGGCGCAAGCACAAAAAACCAGGGAAAGAGGCGTGACGGTTATGATACTGGCTTTACGGAAGCACAGTCAGTCCTTTGCCAACTGTGCTAGATGTGCTGGAATAGAGCACAGTCCGTATGCTGTTCCCACTCGCATCCGCTCGGATTGATTCGGAAGTACGCCAAATCAATCGGAATCCGTATTACACCGTATAGGAGGTGCTCGCCGTATCGCCGCCGCGACCTGTCCAGTTGGTGTGAAAAAACTCGCCGCGTGGCTTGTCAGTGCGCTCATAGGTATGCGCTCCAAAGTAATCACGCTGGGCTTGGAGCAAGTTGGCGGGCAATTGGGCGCTGCGGTAGCCGTCATAGTAGGCCAGGCCGCTGCTAAAGGCCGGCGTGGGGATACCGTTTAGGGCGGCGCTCGCAACAGTTTGCCGCCAAGCTGCCTGGGTGCTCTTTATCGCCTGCTGAAAGTACGGTGCGAGTAACAGATTAGCCAAGTCGTGCTGCACCTCATACGCTTCCTTAATACGGTCTAAAAAGACGGCGCGGATAATGCAGCCCCCCCGCCACATCAGCGCAATACCCCCAAAATTTAGCGCCCAGTTGTGCTCGTGGGCCGCGAGGCGTAGTAGTTGAAAGCCCTGGGCATAGGCGGCAATTTTGCTGGCATAGAGGGCCTGACGCACCTGCTCAACGTAGGCGGCGCGGTCAACTGGCGCTACCGACTCTGGCCCACTGAGGATGTGGCTGGCGGCAACACGTTCATCTTTAAGCGCACTCATGGCGCGGGCGTACACCGCTTCGGTGATGGTAGCAGCGGGGCTACCTGCGTCTAGGGCTGCTTCCGAAGCCCATTTGCCCGTACCCTTTTGCCCAGCCGCGTCCAGAATCACGTCTATCAGCGGCTGACCCGTCTGGTCATCAACTTTGCTGAGGATATCGGCGGTGATCTCTATCAGGTAGCTGTCTAGTTCGCCTTTATTCCACTCGGCAAACACCGCACCTATTTCATTGGCACTCAAGCCCGCTACCCCGCGCAGCAGGTGGTAACTTTCGGCAATCATCTGCATATCGGCGTATTCAATGCCGTTGTGTACCATTTTGACAAAATGACCCGCGCCTTCTGGCCCCACCCAGTCACAGCAAGGGCCGCCTTCTACCTGCGCGGCAATGCGCTGAAAGATAGGCCGCACCGCTTCCCACGCGCCTGCGTTGCCGCCAGGCATAATGCTGGGGCCAGTCAGCGCACCTTCTTCGCCGCCCGACACGCCTGCACCCACAAAGAGCAGCCCCGCCTCAGCCAGTGCACGGGTACGGCGGGTAGTATCGTCGGGGTGGCTGTTGCCGCCGTCAATAATGATGTCGCCCTCACTCAGCAGAGGCTTGACAAGCTCAATAAAATCATCCACTGGTGTGCCCGCCTTGACCATCAGCATCACCTTGCGCGGGGGCTTAAGCAGCGCTACAAATTCCTCTAAGCTCCCCGCCCCGATAATGGTCTTTCCGTGCGCACGACCACTGGTAAAGGCCGTAACCTTGCTGACCGTGCGGTTAAAGGCCGCTACCGTAAAGCCCTTGCTCGCCATGTTGAGTATCAGGTTTTCGCCCATAACCGCCAGGCCGATAACGCCGATATCGGCTTGCGGCGTTACAGAAGCGCTAGAAACTGGAGTGCCAGAAACAGGGTTAGTCATACTTACTAGCCTAGCGCTCAGAGCAGGGGGGGGTGGGCACAATGTCTAATACGCCTTGCGCTTTATTGCAACGCGGTTTCATTTCAGTACGGTTTCGTTTCAATACAGTCCCAAAGGTGCCGCTTGCGCTCTCCCCAAGTCCGTCGCCAAGCCCGTACTTGTTTTTGCGCACGCCTCTTTTACTGGGGCCTGTACCCGCCTAAACACCCTAGTGCCTTTAGGTATCTGCCCCATTTGCATTTTGGCACACTATGGATACATAATGAGCTGTACTAGTTTCAATTCAGTGTTTATCAGAGGCAGGGCCTAGCGGCTCTGGCATTTGCCATTACTTATTGCAGCAGAGGAAACCCACACATGAAACTATTCAATCACCTGTATATTCAAGTTCTCACAGCCATCGTGTTAGGGGTGCTGGTCGGTCACTTTTTCCCTGAATTTGGGGCCATGCTCAAGCCGCTGGGCGACGGGTTTGTCAAGCTGATCAAAATGATCATTGCGCCCATCATCTTTTGTACGGTGGTCTCAGGCATTGCCCACATGAGCGATACCCGCAAAATTGGGCGCGTGGGTGGCAAGGCCATTTTGTATTTTGAAGTGGTCTCTACCATAGCGCTGCTGATCGGCATGGCGGTGATTAATCTTGTCGGCCCCGGCAACGGCATGAACATTGACCCCACCACTCTGGACACCAAGGGAATAAGCAAATACACCGAGGTCACAGATCACCTCAACGCCACCGATTTTATCTTGCACATCATCCCTGACACCTTTGTCAGCGCCTTTAGTGAGGGTGAAATGCTGCAAGTGCTGTTCCTGGCGGTGCTTTCAGGCTTTGCGCTGCTCAAAATGGGCCAAGCGGGCCAAAAAATCCTGCACGGCACCGAGATGATCAGCCAAATGGTGTTTAACATCCTGGGCATAGTCATGAGGGTCGCTCCCATCGGGGCATTTGGGGCGATGGCCTTTACCATTGGCAAGTATGGGGTGGGCAGCTTGCAACAACTGGGCGCCTTGATGATCTGTTTTTACCTCACCTGTTTGCTTTTTATCGTGGTCGTCCTGGGACTTATCTGCCGCCTGTGCGGGTTTTCTTTGTTCAAATTCCTTGGCTATATCAAAGAAGAACTGCTTCTCGTTCTGGGCACCAGTAGCAGTGAGTCAGCTTTGCCACGCCTGATCACCAAGCTGGAGCAAGCGGGCGCCGAAAAAAGCGTGGTGGGGTTGGTAGTGCCTACCGGCTACTCCTTTAACCTAGACGGCACCAGTATCTACCTCACCATGGCAGCTATTTTTATCGCTCAGGCGACCAACAGCCACCTTAATTTTGGGCAACAACTGGCTCTACTGGGCATTTTGCTGCTGACCAGCAAAGGCGCAGCGGGCGTTACAGGTTCGGGCTTTGTGGTGCTGGCAGGTACGCTCTCGGCGCTGGGAACGGTGCCCGTAGCGGGCCTGGCTATCATTTTGGGCATTGACCGCTTTATGAGCGAAGGCCGCGCCATCACCAACATCATCGGCAATGGGGTCGCGACGCTGGCCATTGCCCGCAGCGAAGGTGCACTCGACATGGACAGACTGCACCGCATACTCAACGGTGAAAAACTGCCCCCCGTCAACAGCGACGTAGCCAACGAGTTGCGCGGCGAAGGACATTCCATTCGGTATGATGCCTAGTTGTATTCGCTGATACGGACTACGTTAAATCCCAGCACACTCTGTAGACATCTGTATAACCAATCCAACACCATGAAAAACAGACCCTGCTTCCTGCAAGGTCTGTTTTTTCTGGGCAGTGGCCGACCTACTCAGTCACCGATTTGCTCAGTCGCGGCTGCTAAAGATACGAAACAACAACAAGAAAATATTGATAAAGTCAAGGTACAGCTGTAAAGCGCCGTAAATAGCGCCTTTTTCGGCAGTTTCACCTTGTACGCCCGTCAGTGCCATTTCTCGCAGCTTCTGGGTGTCGTAGGCGGTAAGGGCTGCAAAGATCACCACGCCCAAACCGCCGATCAAGAGGTTCAGGGTGTTTCCACCAACAAAGATATTGGCAATCATCAGCAGCAGCAAGCCGATAATGGCAAAAAATCCAAAGCGCCCGATAGCTGACAAATCGCGCCGCGTGGTCATGCCAAATAGGCTCATCGCCCCGAACGTCAACGCCGACACGCCAAAAGACATGATGACAGCCGGCATATTAAAGACCAGCAAGCCCGAAAAGACCAGGCCCGTGAGCGCAGCATAGACCAAAAACAGAACGCCCGCTACAGCAGAATTAACGCGCTCTATGAGGAAGCTCATCGCCATTACTACGCCGAACTGCACTATAATCAGCATCAAGCCTAGGCTCGCTACAGCAGACAGCAGCGCCACATTTTGTGAGGTGATAAAGGCGATGGCTGCTGTCAGCACCAGGCCTGCGCACATCCAAGAGTAACTCCGGTTAATAAAGTCACGGACAAGAGAAGATTGGTTGACAGTAAGAGTCATAGCTTAGTGTACGGAATAATCTTTAGAGAAGTTGCCGCTTTAGCTAAAGTAGACCTGAATCAGCGTAGGCATTAAGATTCCTTTAAGAGCAGGGCCAGTGGGAAGAACTCAAGCAGCTTGGCAAGGGCCAGAGAACCACCGCGCACATTGAAATATTCGCCCGTCAGCACGTTGCGGTAGCGCCCAGAGGGAAGTTTGAGGCTGCGGTTTGCCCACACTTCGCCCAGCGCCCAGGGGGTTTGCTCGCGGGTCAGGGTGTAGGTCAGGCGCGGAGCCACCATCACCAGGGTGTGCTGCTGGTGATGGCGGGCAAACGCCACCACATGCTTGCCGCCGCTGAGCGCCTGATAATCACCCTTCTGGAAGAGTTCAGGGTATTCGCGGCGCGCCTGCAACGCGGCCCAGGTGACCAGCAGTTTGATTTCGCCTGTTTCGTAGTGCTCCAAGGTGCGCTGGGCGACTCGCAGGGGGTCTTGGGGGTGGCGGGCTTCTAGGCGACTGAGCATCTGGCTCAAGTGGGTATAGTCCACAGGGCGACGGTTGTCGGGGTCAACCAGCGACTGATTCCACGTTTCGCTGCCCTGATAGGTATCGGGTACACCAGGCGCACATAACCGCAGCAAGGTGGCACTGAGGCCATTCTGTGCTCCGTATGGGCTGATTCGCTGATGCAGAGCGTCCATACTCGCCACAAACTCAGGGTTATCAATCAGGCCCGACACCGCGTTTAGGGTCGCCGCCTCGTACTGCTCGTCGGGACGCGCCCAGCTGCTGCGGGCTTTGGCCTCGCGCATCACCTTGAGCATATAGGCACTGAGACGCTCAACCAGTTGACTGTGGTTACCACTGCGGTCGCCACCCCCCAGAGGCCAGATACCCAGCGCCGACTGAAACAAGATATTCAAGTCGCTGCTGCTTGGCGCGGGTCCTACATCCATGCTTTGTGCAAGTGGGCGCGCCAGGCGGCTCCAGTGGCTTAAGTGCGCAGCCCAGCTCTGCGGCATCTCGGAGAGCACGCTAATACGAGCGCGGGTATCTTCGCCGCGCTTGGTGTCGTGCGTACTGCCCGCCACCATGGCGTAAGGCCAGTGGGTCAGGCGTTCGCGGCACTGGGCGTGAAAGGTGCGCACAGGATTGCCAAAAATAGCAGGATCGCCGCCCACTTCGTTGAGGCTCAGCAGACGCCCGTAGCGGTAAAAGGCCGTGTCTTCAGCACCTTTAGCGGTCACGGGGCCGGTGAGCTGCTGAAACTTGAGGGCAAACTCGGTGTAGCGTTCACGGCTGGCTTCGTCGGGAATGTCCAGCAGCAGCACGGCGCGCAAAAAGTCAAACACCGAGCTATCTAGGTGGCGGCTGTAGCGGCGGGCGTCTGCAAGCGCTTTTTCTATCTTGGCATTGTCCCCTTCTTCACGCTGTCCGTCTGGGCGCAGATAGGTGCGGTACACAGGAAAACAGGCGATGACTTGCCGCAGGGCGCTTAGCAGGTCACTGAGGGTCAGGTCTTGCCAGCGCAAATCGGCCTCAGCGATGGTCTGAAGCTGCTCAGCCAGCACCTGCACCTCAGAAGCCAGACTGGTGCGCTGTATCAGCATCTTGGTTTCGTGCAGCGTCTCTCCGTAGCTCTGGGTATCGCCCGTAAAGCGGCGGTAAATGCCGCTTACCTCGTCTTCGTTCTGGCCCTCGACAAAGAGGCCGCCTACCTGAGCCAAAAAGTCATAGCCTGTAGTGCCGTGAATAGGCCACTGGGGCAGCACCTCACCAGGCTCCAGGATTTTTTCGGCGAGCACATAGAGGGGCAGGGTCGAGGCGTCCTGGGGCGCAGTGAGGCTTACAGCTTCATGACCCTCTTCTTGTATATATTCTTGAGTGTTGAGGGCCTTACTCGCTGCCTGTTGCAAGTTGCGGCAATAATCGGCGGGGTCATACAGCCCGTCGGTGTGGTCTAGGCGCACGCCTATCAGCACACGGTCTGCCAGCAAGCTGAGCAGTTTGCTGTGCGCCCACTCAAAGACGCGGGGGTCTTCTACTCGCAAGGCTGCCAAGTCATTGATGTCAAAAAACCGGCGGTAATTGATCTGCTCAGTGGCCACCCGCCAGTAGCTTAGGCGGTAACTTTGTTGCTGTATCAGGTCATTGAGGGCCACTGGGTCGCTATTTATGCTGTCACACGCGCTTGCCAGGGCTTTTTGTACAACCGCTTGTTGGCTGAGGGTATCTATACGGCGCTCAAGAACCAAAGTTTCGCGGGCACGCAGTTCACGGGCTTGGTCAGTGAGGGGCGATAGGCTGTCGGGTAAATTGGCGGCCTGTACGGCTAAGGAAGCCAGCTCTAACCCCAATAGATGTGAGCCTACGTTCTGACTTAAACTCTGCCCCGCCGCTTGCAAAATAGGCGCGTAGCTGCGCGGTGACAGCGGAAATACCCGCTCAAAATAACGCAACAAAAAGGCTCCCCCGCGCCGCTCAAGCTGTAACTCTCCGCGCTCCAGCACCCGCCCGTACTGGTCGCCCAAGGTGGGCAGTAAGACCTTGCCTGCCAGCGAGCGCTTGAGGGGTTGCCACGCGATATCAAAAAAGTGAGCATAGCGACTGCCCTGACCGTGCTTGAGCACGTCTTCCCAGTAGGGGTTAAAGCCAGCGGCAATGCCCATGTGGTTGGGTACAAAGTCAGCCAGCAGGCCCATGCCGTGTTCCTGCGCTGAAGCGTGCAACCGCAGCAAGCCCTTTTCGCCGCCTAGCTCGGCAGAAATCTGAGTGTGATCGGTGACGTCGTAGCCGTGCGAGCTGTGCGGGGTGGATTGCCAAATGGGTGAAAGGTAGAGCGTATCTACTCCCAGGCGTGACAGGTAAGGCACCACTTTTTGCGCCGCGCGAAAGTCAAAGGGACGCCTCTGGGCACCTGTACCTGTACTGTCTAAGGCGGGGTGAAGTTGCAGGCGGTAGGTGGCGAGTGGCAAGCGGGCGGTTACGGGTTGACCAGATATAGCTTCTCTAGTCATAGGTTACCCAGTAAGACAGCCTGGTGTGCGGGTAAGGTCTGAGACAGCAGGGTCTGGGATAGTTCAGTCAGCGGTTCACTGCCTAAGATGACACGCGGCGGCAGGGCAAAGGGCAGTGACAACGTAGCGAGCGTAAGGTCTTTTGCGCTGAGGTTCCACAGCAAAAGCCGCTCGCCTGCTGAGGTTACCGTGCGCGTCCACAGCAGATCATTATTGCCCGCACTGCCCGCCGTAAGGTTGTGGCGGTCGCGGTTTTGCAGTACAGGGTCGCTACGGCGAAGGTGCAGCAGCGTGCGGTACAGTGCCAGTGTCTTGGCGTGTTCGCCACTTTCTTGCTCAGCCCAGTTGAGCTTGGCGAGTTCAAAGGTCTGTTTGGCCTGCGGATCTAAAACGTCCTCGTCCACAAAGGAAGCAAAGCTCTCAAATTCCTTTTTACGTCCCTCTGTCACCGCCGCACCCAGTTCACCGTGGTGGTCACTGAAAAAGGCAAAGGGCGTGCTTGCGGCCCACTCCTGGCCCATAAACAACAGAGGCGACATGGGTAAGGTGAGCAGCAGCATGCTAGCTGCACGAAACTGTGCGTCTGACACATGTGACAGGTGGTGTATACGGTCACCCAGAGCGCGGTTGCCCACTTGGTCGTGGTTTTGGATGTAGTACACCAGACTAGGCGCCGTGAGTACGTCGGCGGGCTTGCCGCGCGGCCTGTCTTCTAAGGGCCACCACTGGCCTTCAAAGACCCAGCCCCGGTTGATGCAGTGGGCCAAAGCCTCCGCGCCGCCATCGTAGGTGGAGTAATAGCCATCTTGGTCTTCACTGAGGGTGACGCGCATTTGGTGGTGAAAGTCATCAACCCAAATGCCGTCTAGGTGATAGTCGGTGACCAGTTCGGGCAGGTTGCGGTAATCTTCGGCAAGCAGCAGGTGAGTGCCGCGCAGGTGATGCACTTCATCCGCCAGTTCCTGCAAAATGTGGTACGGGCTGTCATCCTGCATAGCCTGCGTGGCATCTAGCCGCAGGCCATCTAAGCGATAGTCGCGCAGCCACATGCGGGCGTTAGCGGTGATGTAGCGGCGCATGTGCAGCTCGGCATAGTCTAGCCCTTCGCCCCACAAACTGGCAAAGCGGTCGGTGAAATACTGCGGACTATATACGCTGAGGTAGTTGCCATCTGGCCCAAAGTGGTTGTACACCACATCCAAAAAGACGCCCAGGCCCAGGCCGTGTGCTGCGTCGATAAAGGCTTGCAGGTCCTGGGGCGTGCCGTAAGGCGCAAAGGGCGCGTAGAGCGCTACGCCGTCATAACCCCAGCCGCGCTCACCAGCAAAGGCTGCTACGGGCATCAGCTCTACGGCGGTGATGCCTAGTGCCTTAAGGTATGGCAGCCGCTCCTGGGCCGCCCGGTACGTCCCTTCTGGGGTAAAGGTGCCGACGTGCAACTCATAAAACACGCAATCCGAAAGCGCTAATCCGCTCCAGTCGGTGTGCTGCCACTGGTAGCGGCTCAGGTCAGTCACTTCGGCCTCGCCGTGTACTCCGTCTGGCAAAAAGCGGGCGTAGGGGTCGGGCCACAGCGAACCGTCGAGCACAAACTTATAGCGCGCCCCCTCTTTGACAGGCAGCACGGCCTCATACAGACCGCCTCCCTGCGACGCCATGGGGTACTGTGTGCCGTCTACCTGAACGGCGACAGTTGTTGCTGTAGTCGTCCAGAGTCTAAAGCGCGTACCCGTACCGTCAGAGAGTAAGTGTGCGCCCAGCCTAAGGGCTAGTGCGTCTGTTGCTGGTTGGGTCATGTGGACTCCTTTGAAACTCCTTTAGAACTCCTTTGGAGCAAAGTTGTAGGTCGTAGGTTGTGGGCTGCACCAAAAGTGCTGAAGAAGGTAGGGCAAGCTTACGGATGTTAAGCGCTGAGCAAAGTAAGACCGTTAAACGATCTTCTAAGCCTTTGTGCGTTGCCCCGTCCTCACTTGAGCGACTTAGTTACTCAGGCCTTCCATCCCGTTTGCAGCGGTACAGCTTGACGTTGCGGCCCCGCAAGGTGGTTGCTTCACCTGCAGGTACAATTTCCTGAGCGGCGTCGTCAAAAGTGTCGAGCAGCAGTTCCCACTCTTGACAACCGCCGAAGTTAGGCAGGCGGAAAGACAGGTCAACGTAGCTGCTACTCAGCAACAACAACAGGTGGTCATCGCGCATCGGCTGGCCCATACGGTTTACGTCGTTCAGGCCGTCACCATCCAGAAACACGCCCAGGCTCTGGGTTTCTGGGTTTTTCCAGTCTTCGTCACCCATCTCCTGACCATCAAAGCGCAGCCAAACGATGTCGCGCACGTCCTCGCCGCGAATATTGCGCCCCGAAAAAAACTTGCGGCGGTGCAGTGCGGGGTGGCTGCGGCGCAGGTCAATCAGCTTTTTCGTAAAGGCGAGCAGTTCTTCATCCACATTCGCCCAGTCATACCAGCTGATTTCGTTGTCCTGGCAATAAGCGTTGTTATTACCGCCCTGGGTACGGCCCAATTCGTCACCGCCCAGCAGCATCGGCGTTCCTTGCGAAAGCATCAGCGTGGCCAGCAAGTTGCGCTGCTGGCGGCTTCGCAGGGCGTTGACCTCAGGGTTATCGGTGGGGCCTTCCTCGCCGCAGTTCCAGGACAAGTTATTGTTGTTGCCGTCATTGTTGTTCTCTTGGTTGGCTTCGTTGTGCTTGTCGTTGTAGCTCACTGTATCGCGCAGGGTAAAGCCGTCATGGGCAGTAATAAAATTGATAGAAGCGTACGGCTTGCGCCCGTCGTTTTGGTACAGGTCGCTGCTGCCCGTAAGCCGGTATCCGATTTCGGAGGCAATGCCGCCGTCTCCCTTCCAAAAAGACCGCATATCGTCGCGGTAAAGCCCGTTCCACTCGGCCCAGCCTACCGGGAAATTGCCCACCTGATAGCCACCTTCGCCCACGTCCCAGGGTTCAGCAATCAGCTTAGCCTGCGAAATAATAGGGTCTTGGTGGATGATGGTAAAAAAGCTGGAAAGCTGGTCTACTTCGTGCAGGCCGCGCGCCAGGGTACTTGCCAGGTCAAAGCGGAAGCCGTCAACGTGCATCTCAGTCACCCAGTAGCGCAGCGAATCCATAATCAGTTGCAGGGTTTGAGGGTGGCGCACGTTCAGGCTGTTGCCCGTACCCGTGTAATCAAAGTAGTGGCGCTCATCGCCCCCAACCAGTCGGTAGTAGGTGGGGTTATCTATGCCCTTAAAGGACATGGTGGGGCCCATGTGGTTGCCTTCGGCGGTGTGGTTATACACCACGTCCAAAATCACTTCTATGCCTTCACGGTGCAGCGCCTTGACCATACCCTTAAATTCAGCAATAACGCCCAGCGGGTCGCCTTTGCGGGCAGCAGCGCTGTAACGCACTTCAGGGGCAAAAAAGCTGAGGGTAGAGTAACCCCAGTAGTTGTGCAGGCCCTTATCGATCAAAAAAGGATCGTCAACGTGCAGGTGTACGGGCATCAGCTCTATGGCGGTAATGCCCAGCTCCTTGAGATACTTGAGCACAGGCGGGTTAGCAAGGCCCGCGTAGGTGCCGCGCAGGTCTTCAGGCACGTCAGGGTGGGTCATAGTAAGGCCGCGCACATGGGCTTCATAAATCACCGAGCGGTGAAACGGCACACGGGGAGGCTGGTCACCCTGCCAGTCAAAGCCGGGGTCAGTGACAATGCCCAGAGGCGCTCCGCGCTGCTCTTCGGTTTGCATGGTGTCATCGTTGTCACCAGGAACGTAGGCAAAGACGCCCTCGTCAAATCGCTCGGTGCCGTCTACAGCGCGGGCGTAGGGGTCAAGCAGCACCACATTGGGGTTAAAGCGCAGCCCCTGCTCGGGGGCGTACTCGCCGTAAACGCGGTAGCCGTAGCGCTGCCCAGGCTGTATCCCAGGTACATAGACATGCCACACAAAGGCGGTTTGCTCGGTGACAGGCACGCGGGTTTCCTGGCCTTGCTGGTCAAACAAGCACAGCTCTACGCCTGTAGCACTTTCACTATAGAGCGCAAAATTAGTGCCCTGACCGTCCCAAGTAGCGCCTAAAGGATAAGACTGGCCAGGGCGGGTATGCGGTGTGTTGGTCATAATAAAACTCCTTTTGGCACTCACCCTAAAACATAAGGTGCATTCTTTTTAGTTGCGCCTAATACCATAAATATAGGCTGAATTTTACAGATACGGCAAGCTAGTTAAGCAAAGCGGTTAAATAAACAGTAAGCCTGGATACAAAGCTTTGGATAGAGCGCTGTGAGGTGATCCTAAAAGCTCCTCCTTACTGTAGCAGCCAGAGGCACGGAGCGGCGAGCGCTCCAGCGGAGCACGAGAGATTTCATACTGCTGAGCTTACTGGCGCAGCGTGAACTTACTCGCGCAGCATTGAGCTTGCTCACCCCACACCAGCTGAACGCCGCCTCTCATACGAATTCCGATTGATTTGGCGTACTTCCGAATCAATCAGGGCGAATGCGAGTGGGAACAGCATACGGACTGCGCGGTATGGAGCCGCAGGCGGCGCTTTTCCGACTGTGGTGGAATTTAGCGCAGTCCGTATCAGAACCCCAACTGGGCACGGGGCTTTTGCAACTGCGCTAGCTTTTCAGGTGTCCATAATTCGTAGCTAAACATGGGATATTGCCGCTTAAAGCGCCCGATTTTGTCCCACACTTCCGCCGACTCACGGGGGGTGACCAGTATGAGTTTCATCACTTGGTCCATGTTGTCATAGATATAAAAATCAAAGTAAAAGGTCTGCTCGTGGCCTTTATCGCTAAAGAGGGGAAAGGGAAAAGGACGGTAGCGCCAGGGCTTATTTTTCTCGGACAATAGGCGGGCTGCCACCCGTTTCAGATTGGAATCTGGAAAGGTAACGGGCTGTTTATCAAGGTCTTTAAACACGGTATCTGGAGCAGGTGCGCCCAAATCGACACCGATGGCTGCGCCGCGCGGAGGGGCCTTGCGTATCCCCTGACCACCACCGCCCTGACGCATACCACCGCGAGTATCACGGCGAAAGCGCCGCGTGTCCTCAGCGGGGGCCGCGTCGCCCAGACCAATATCACGGCGAACGATGGTACGTGCGTCGCTGATCTTGCTGCCGCCGCGCCCCTCAGCAGTGCGCACATCACGCGATGGCCCAGCAGGACGCGAGGGGCCAATCTTGCTGAGTTGGGCCGCCGATTTGGCCCCGCCACGTTTAGAGGGGCCGCTGCGTTTCACAGTTTTGCGCTTGGGTTTAGGAGCAGTCATAGGGGGCAGTGTAGCAAGGAAGCGCTGAGCCAGGGCCGCTAGGTGGGCGGGATAAAAGCTGGAATACCGCACACCAGAGAAAAAGAGCCTGCTGATCAGGGCAGTGCCGCGCTTATTTTAGTGCAGCTTATAGGCCTTGCGAGTAAAGAGAAACGACCTGATTGAATGAGGGCGGATGCGAGTGGGAAAAAATACAGGTTCCCTGGTGCGTCAGCACAGTCGGCGGCCTTGCTGACTGTACTGGCCCGACTGTGCTGGCCTGCCGCGAAGTCGTTACTTGTTGCTACGCCCGCTCCTCACATTTGACCCCATGTTGAACAAGGTTCAAGTCACAATCCGCACTATTTTAGCCTGAGCCAGTAAAACTCATGCCGGCCCACAGTCAGCGGGTAGCGTTCCTGCCCGATGACGGGGAAGTTGCTGCCGCCCGCTATAGTCGCGGGAATATGGCCTGCGTAGCTGCTGAGGTCTAGCATAGCGGCCTGGGCTTGGGCAGCGAAGTTCGCCACAATCAGCAGGGTTTCTTCGTCGCTAGAGCGGGTGTACGCCAGTATGGCCGGGTTGCCTGTGTCAATAAAGGTCAGGTCGCCCTGGGCAAATACGGTGTGCTGGCGGCGCAGTTCAAGCTGCCGCGCCATCCAGTTGTACAGGCTACCTGGGTCAGCTTCGGCAGCGGCGACATTTACGCGCTGGTAGCCGTATACCAGGCTGTTGTTGGGCGGAAAAAAGCAGGCTTCGCGCTGGGCCGTCGAAAAGCCTCCATTCAGGCTGGTGTCCCACTGCATGGGGGTACGGCAACCGTTGCGGTCAGCCAGCGACAGGTCGTCACCCATGCCGATCTCGTCGCCGTAGTACAAAATCGGGCTGCCTGGCAAGCTGAGCAGCACGCCGTTAAGCAGCTCTATACGGCGGCGGTCATTGTCCAGCAATGAAGCGAGGCGGCGGCGAATACCCACATTGATTTTCATGCGTGGGTCAGGGGCGTAGGCGGCGTACATAAAGACGCGCTCGTCCTCAGTGACCATCTCCAGCGTCAGCTCATCGTGGTTGCGCAAAAAGGTCGCCCACTGTCCAAAACTGGGAATGGGAGGCAGCCGCTCCATCATGTTGCGGATGCTCGTGGTGTCTTCCCTTTTGAGTGACATATACAGTCTGGGCATCACCGGAAAGTTAAAGCACATATGAAACTCGGGGTTTTCTTCAGTGCCAAAATACTCCATCACGTCTTCGGGCCACTGGTTGGCCTCAGCGAGCAGCAGGCAGCCTGGGTACTCGGCATCAACCATCTGGCGAATTTTTCTCAGGATATCGTGGGTTTCGGGTAGGTTTTCGCAGTTGGTGCCTTCGCGCTCAACCAGGTAGGGCACGGCATCTACACGGTAGCCGTCTATGCCGACACTAAGCCAAAAGCGGGCCACCTCAAGCAACTCTTCTACTACAGCCGGGTTATCAAAGTTGAGGTCAGGCTGCGCGCTAAAAAAGCGGTGCCAGTAGTATTTGCCCACCTGATCGTCATACGTCCAGTTGCTGGTTTCGGTATCGGTAAAAATAATCCGCGCCCCAGCATACTCAGTACCCGTGTCGCTCCACACGTAGTAGTGGAAATAGGGGTTCTCGCTGCCGTCGGGGAGGATAGGGCCTTTGCGGGCTTCCTGAAACCAGAAGTGGTCGCTGGAGGTGTGGTTGGTGACCAGGTCAGCGATGACACGCAGGCCACGTGAGTGGGCTTCCCGCAAAAAGATCTTGAAGTCTTCCAGCGTACCCAAATCCGGGTGAATATTGACATAGTCGGCGACATCATACCCGTCGTCGCGCAGTGGACTGGGGTAAAAGGGCAGTAACCAAAGGCAATCGACGCCCAGGTTTTTGAGATAATCGAGCTTGCTGGTCAGGCCAGGAAAATCACCCTTGCCGTCACCATTGCCGTCTTGAAAGGTACGCACAGAGAGTTCATAAAATATGGCGCTTTTGTACCATTCAACGTTGGCCGTTAGGTTGGTGTGAGGTTGTGACATAGATACATTCTAGGTCAACCAACGTAGGCCGTGACAGCCCTTACTACCTAGGAGCGCTTTTCCTCATACGCATTTCATGGTAAGAACGCGCAGGCGGCGCCTTTCTGAGTGTGATGGGTT
>JAGLBF010000036.1 GCA_018260375.1 Deinococcus sp. | reverse complement strand
GCAACCTGCGCCACTCATACGGATTCCGATTGATTTGGCGTACTTCCGAATCAATGAGGGCGGATGCGAGTGGGAACAGCATACGGACTGCGCGGTATGGAGCCGCAGGCGGCGCTTTTCCGACTGTGGTGGAATTTAGCGGCAGTCCGTATCAACCGCCAAAACTAAAGCTATGGTTGTCTCTGTGCGCCTGCCCTGCTTACTGCTCCTATTGTCTGTCAGGAACAACCCAGCCCCTACACAAGCTGATAAGCTGAGGCTTCAACTACAAGAGGCTTTTCCAGTCCCCCCTGTGTTTTTGCCCCTGGGAAAGTGCTGAGGAGACTACTGTATGGCTGACATCATGCCCCCCGATATGCTCGCTGACGTACCCCCCACCCCCGCAGGGCTGCTGAGCAACCGCGAAAAAGACCGCCTGATTGAGCGCGGCTTTTTGGGCCTGTACCGCTGGTATACCGCCCGCAGCCAGGAGACACGCAACTGGAATGCTGACCTTTCCTTTGACTGGCGCGGCATGCGAAAAGACACGCCCGACGAGATCATGACGGTGCTGACCGGCTTCTTTGCTGTAGAGCAGTACGCGCCCGACTTTACCAGCAACCTAGTACACCTGGTGCGCCGCAGTCATGGGCGCAGCCACTTTCAGATGCGCTGGGGCAGCGAGGAAGAAAAACACGCAGACGCGTGGGAAAACGCCGTACTGTTTAGCCGCCAGCGCAGCCCCGAATGGATTGAAGAATACAAAGAGCGTCTCAAAGCGCAAACCTGGGAATTGCCCTTTCCCGACGCGATACACAATATGGTCTACACCGTGTTTCAGGAACGTGCCACCCAACTCAACTATCTGAACATGATGAAAATTGCCCAGGGCAAAAGTGAAAAGCCCCACCTGAAAGACTACGCCGATCCTGTGCTTGCCAAAGTCGCCCAGACCATCGCTGTAGACGAGGCCGCACACTACAATTTCTTTTTGGAAGGCGTGCGGATGTACCTGTATTACTACCCCGAACGCACCCTCAAGGCCATTAAAGCGGTGATCTCTGACTTTGCCATGCCTGCAGGCCACCTGATACCCGACTGGGAAAAGTTTTATGAAACGGTGTACCGCGTCGGCATCTACGGGCCCCGCGACTTTTCACGCGATGTGGTGCAAGTGGCCTTTCGCAATCTGGGTATAGAAAGCCGAAAAGCCCTGGAAACGGGTTTGCGTAAAACCCGCGAGGTACCTGACTTTGAAGGCAAGAACTTCCGCACCTCTATTATCTGGGACACCTTTGATTACGGCGCCATAGAGGGCGATATCAGGCGCTTACACATCAAGATTCAGGACTACGAAAAGACCGTGGGTTTTGACCAAATAGACCCCACCGAGTTTGTAGAAAACCCCGAAGTACCCAGAAAAACTGAACCTGCCACCGAGGACTAATACAGGCCTCCTGGTAGGCAAGTTCAGGCGGCGCCTCTGGAGCTGTGCTGGAATAAAGTGCAGTCCTGTGTAGCACTACTTACTACTGAGGCGCGGGGGTTTTGCCGCTGCCCGTCACAGGTGCTGTGGGCCAGCCGCCCAGGGGTTCGTCGTTCTTTTTCACGGCTCCAGGGTCAGCTGTTTCGTCTTTGAGGGGGGAAATGGTGTCATCGGGGGCATAGGCCGCCAGTTCGCTGGCATAGATGCGGCGCTGCACGATGTTGTCGGGCTTGGTAAACTCAGTCGCCATTTTGCCAGTGGCCTTGTCTACATAAATAATGGTGGTGCCGCTGTCAGGCGCGGGCAGGTCAGCCTCGGAGTAGCTGGGAGGCTCAGGGAGAACGCCCTGGGTGGGTACACTCCTAGAAGTAGTCAGGTACCTCGGGCTAGTCATGGCGACACGCACGCGTCCCAGTACGCCGATATTGGGGTGCTGCACTAGGTAAATGCCTTCTGGTTGCGGAAAGCTTTTGTGGGGCAGGCCGCTAAGGGCACTCACCATCATGTCATGCCAGATAGGAGGCGCCCACTGACCCGAATAAATGTGGGTACCCATATCGCCGCCCGCCTGTTTTCCTATCCACACGGCGCCCACGTAGTAAGGGTTGACCCCCACGAACCACAGATCTTTGGGGCCGTTACTGGTACCTGTTTTGCCGCCTACTTCCCAGTTGGCGATGCGCGCAGGCTCAGAAAAGCCGCCCTGACTGGTGCCCAGGTCATTGACCACGCCCTTGATCATATCCAGGCCCATGTAGGCCACTTGCGGCGACCACACGCGCTGAGGTAGCTCTACGCTGTTTTCGCGGTCATACAGCACCTCACCGCGCGCGTCGGTGACACGAGTGATGTAGGTGGGCTGGTGATAAAGGCCGCCATTGGCAAATGGGGCATAGGCCGCCGCCATCTTAACAGGGGTAGTTTCTACCGCACCCAGCGCCGCCGCGTAGCCTGTGCCGTCATTAGGCGGAATATCCAGCTCTTTGAGTTTTTCAAAAAAGGTCGGCAGCCCCACGTCCATCGCCACGCGGATGGTGGGCAAGTTGAGCGAGCGGTCAAGGGCTTCGCGCAGAGTCATAGAGCGCAGGGTCATTTCACCTTCAAAGTCTTTGGGGGCGTAATAGCCGCCCTTGCAGCTTTTGCAGGGAATGTAAATGGGGCGGTCATCGCGGTAAGACAACTGGTTTAACTTACCCGTCGATAGGGCTGTGGTGTACAGCAGCGGCTTAATGGTAGAGCCGATTTGCCGCTGGCCCTGTGCAGCGTTGTTCCATTCGGGAGCGGTTGCGCCGTAGCGTAACTTCTGGCCCACCATACCCAGTACGTCGCCGGTATAAGGGTCAGAAACCACGGCAGCCAAGGTGGTGCCGTAGGGTACACGCGCACGGTAGCTCGCCTGCTCAACAGCCCTTTGAATACGCGGCTCTAGCGTGGTGTACACCCGCAAACCGCCCTCGCCGTATACCTTAGCCGCCCCAAAGCGCTTGACCAAGTCTTGCTCAACCTGCTGCACAAAGTACGGAAAACGCACGGTATTGACCGCTTTGAGGTAGTGTGCAGTTTTGTCAACCAGGGTCGCCGAAGTGATGTTCCCTTTGCTGTCATAAGCCACTTTCCAGCCGCGTGGCTGCAAGTTTTCTTTCCAGGCGGCCTGGGACTGCGCCGAGGTAATCCACCCGTCTTGCACCATGCGGTCTAGCAGCGACCGCATATACCCGCGCTGGTCTTTATAATTTCTAAAGCGGTTGATGGGACTGGGCACCAAAGTCGTCAGATACACACTTTCAGCCAGGGTCAAGGTGCGGGGCGTCTTACCAAAGTATGCCTGCGCCGCCGAATAAAGACCGTACAACTCTACAGGGCCGCCGTCACCCCAATAGATAGCATTGAGGTAATCTTGCAAGATCTCTTCTTTGGTAAAGGCGCGCTCTACCTGTATACTGAGCATCCACTCTTTTATCTTACGGTCGGCACTGGCTTTATTTTTATACTGATCATAAAGGAGCGTGTTGCGTACCAGCTGGTTGGTAATAGTAGAGCCGCCCTGTATACTTTCGTTTTGCCACAAACGCTTAAACTGCCGCGCAATACCATTTGGATCTAGGCCGTAGTGTTCAAAAAAGTGCCGATCTTCGTTGGTTATAATCGCCGAAGTCATAGAGGGGCTGATCTCATCAAGGCCTACCAGCGTGCGGCTTACTTTTTGCTCGCCCACTTTGGGAATCAAAGTACCCAGCGCCGAGTGATCAGCAGCGTACACGCGGGTAATGGCCCCCAGGCTCAGCGAATCAAGCTGGCGAAAGTCGGGCAGTTGCCGTGCCCAGCGGGTCCCAAAAGCCCCAGCTACCCCCAGGCCAACAACGAACAGCGCCACCACCAGGGCCGCCAGAAATTTAAGAAAACGTAAGAAGTAAACCATTAACTTTTATTAGTATAAGGCACATGCCCTAGTCATTAGGTGGGCGGGAAGTAAGAAATTCGGTGAGAATCTCGCGTAGATTCTGGCCGCTGATGGGTTTGGTCAAAATGCCGTTGGCGTTGACTAAGCTGGCTTGTACGCGGGCCATCTCATCACCTGAATGAAGCAGCAAAATCACCGGGGCGACCCGTAGCCGCCGAATGCGCTTGATGCGCGAACACAGTTCTAATCCGCTGATGCCGTGTAGGCCGCCTTCTAATATCATCAGTTCGGGGGTGTGGTGGCGCAGATAGTCCAGTACCGCCTGACCGCTGGCAACGGTCATCACCTCATAGTGCCACGCCTCTAGAAGCACCGTCATCAGCGTGCGGATAGCAGGGTTGGTATCAGCGACCAGAATTGTCATGGGTATTGAGCATAGGACAAAGTGCAGTGCCGCGACCATAGAGCCCCTTACATTGCCCTTAACACGGCGTGGGCGTGACGACCTACTGGCTGCTCCTGCAGCGGGTAAAAAACACCATCGTTTCGCTGCTTTGCTCAAGCGGCCCACCCTGAAAGCTGCCCTGCACGCGGGGAGATTCTAAACCTGCACAGCGCAGCAGCCACTCTACTTCGTAGCGGGTATAGTAGCGCTGCTCTAATGTAAAAAAGTCGCGCCGCAGCACCTTGTCATCGCCCACACTGTCCACGTAGTAGTCGGTGATGACGCGCTGACGCACTTCGTCTAGCCGCTGCACCAAAAAGACGTCGCTGCGTACCCCGCCTACAAAAAAGGTTTCGCCCTCGTGACGCATGGTGGCCTGTGCGCCGTAGTGCGGCACCGAGAGGTCAAACACAAATTGTCCGCCTGGTTTGAGGTGGTGGGCGATATTTTGCAGGGCCTGTAGCTGCTCGTTGGGGGTATACAGGTGCATCAGCGCATTAAAGGGGGCAATGATGAGGTCAAAGCGCTCAGGCAAGGCAAAGGTTTGCATGTCGCCCTGCACCAGATTTAGGCTCAGTCCCTCGCGCTGGGCACGGTGCCGGGCTTTGTCAAGCATGCGCCCGCTGGGCTCTAGCCCTGTGACCTGCACGCCGCGCCGCGTCAGGTAAGCGGTGACGCGGCCCGTGCCTGCACCGATTTCCAGCACCTCACCACCGACGCGCTCGCAAAGCTGAGCATAAAAGTGCAAGTCGTCGCGGTAGAGGTCGTACTGGTGGTCATAGAGTTCGGCAAAGTCGTCGTAGTTCATGGTTGGGCTGAGGCTAGCACCTGGGCTGCAGGCTGTGGGCCTTGAGGTTTTAACCTACGCGGCTTGCGGCTTGCAGCGTGTCCAAAACGCGGTGCAATCTGACAAGCGGGCACAGGAAAAAGTACGAACTTCGTGGTAGGGAAACGCAGGCGCCTATCCGACTGTGCTGCAATAAAGCTAAGTCCGTATCACACCGCACAGCTCACAGCGGCCCACTCACGGCCTTCACGCCCGCAATGTGCGCTGTGTGGTGCTGACCATGCCAGGCGTACATCGCCAGCAGGGTGTCTACCGTCCAAGTGCCGCTGTCAGGGTGTATCCAGGGCCGGGCAAACTGCGCTTCGTCCAGCGTTTCTAAGAGGGTTACCATGCGCCCGTGTAGGCCGCTGAGCATATCCAGGCTAGGGCCTAGCGGCAAAGCGCCGTCAGCGAGGGCAGCCCACTGGTCTTGTTGGTAGGGCTTGATGGTGGGGCTCTTTTCAGTGAGGGCCAGCTTGAGGCGAATGTAGGCGTTGGCGTGGCTGTCAGCCAGATGATGAACCACCTGGCGCACCGTCCAGCCGCCTGACCTGTAGGGGGTGTCTAGCTGCGCGTCACTGAGATCCGCTACGGCCAGAGCGAGCTGTGCGGGCAAGTCGCGCAGGGCTTGCAAGGCGGCGGCGCGTTCCTGGGGGCGGAGGTGTTGCGGCATTGGCATTGGCCCCAGCGGATAGCGTACTCGATCATGTTGCAGAGGGTCATGTTGCAGATGAGCAGCCTCTTGTTTGCGCGTCCAGCGGTCTTTGTCGCGCACGGCAACTTTGGTCATCATACGTTCAAAGCCGCGCTCCAGACTGAGGCCCTGGGCATTGGCCATACTGAGCATCACAAACAGCAAGTCGGCAAGCTCTAGTTCTAAGTCGCCCACGTCTTCGCCCGCTTTGGGTGTTTTGCCGTTTTGGTGCGCGAGCACGCGGGCAATTTCGCCCGTCTCTTCGGTCAGGCGCGCCAGCATCAGCAGCGGCGGAAAGTACCCTTCTTCAAACTGGGAGATATAGCGATCTACTTGCTTACTGGCGGCGGCAAACGTAAGGGGCTGGGTCATGGGTGTAGTGTACCTATCTACCTCACGCGGCTAAAGTCACCAGCTGTATCTGGGCAAGCTCAGCGAGTACCCCTTAAGGTGATCAATCTGTAAGCGCTGCTTGCCCCGTTATACGGATTCCGATTGATTTGGCGTACTTCCGAATTAATCCGAGCGGACGCGAGTGGGAACAGCATACGGGTTTCGCGGTATGGAGCCGCAGGCGGTGTCTTCCCGACTGTGGTGGAATTTAGCGGAATCCGTATTACACTTCTAATTGACACTTCTAATGGCATCATTCACCCTCAATTATCTGTGGTACGGTTCACCCGCGCTGATGGTGGCGGCGCGGTAGAGGGCTTCAGCGAGCACCACCATCGCCAGGTCGTGCGGCAAGGTCAGTTTGCCTAGGCTCCATAAGGTACTGGCCTGAGCACGCAGTTGGTCACTATGCCCGTCAGGGCCACCGATGCCAAAAGCTAGCTCGCCTACACTCCGCACGCCTTGCAGGTCAATGTAGGCGCTGAGTTCGGGGCTTTCCCACTGCACACCGCGCGGATCCAGGGCGACGAGGGGTGCGCGGGCCGCCGCCCGGAGCATGGCCTCGCCTTCCTTCTGAGGATTGCTACCCGGTAGATGCGTGATACGCAGCTTGTGGTAGCGCCCCAGCCGCGCGGTGTACTCTTGCCAGCCAGCGCGGGCATAGGCGAGCTTGGGTTCGCCAACGGTGATCAGGTGAAGTTTCACAGAGAGGGGGCCTCTTTTGGGCTAAGTGTTGAATACAGATTCTGACTTGAGCCTTGTGACATGATGAACTAATACGGATTCCGATTGATTTGGCGTACTTCCGAATCAATCCGAGCGGATGAGAGTGGGAACAGCATACGGACTGTGCGGTATGGAGCCGCAGGCGGCGCTTTTCCGACTGTGGTGGAATTTAGCGGCAGTCCGTATAAGGCCAGCGGGCGCTAGCACAACATACGCGTTTCGCGACATGGAAGCGCAGGCGCCGCTTTTCTGACTATGTTGTCTAACGGTGTTGGAATGAAGCGCAGTCCGTATGAGGGGTAACCACCTTTGCCAGCAACCCTCTGACAACCAGTAACTATCCGGCAACCAGAAACCATCCAGCTTTTATCTTGCTTTCATCACCCACTCGCCCCCACGCATCAGCACTTCGCGGCGGCCATCAGCGGTGACGCCGTCAACTTGCATGGTGGGTGTGCCTATCATCCAGTCAACGTGTATCAGCGAGTCATTGCCACCGCTCTGGGCGCGGTCTGCCGATAGGTTCAACTCGTAGGCACGGCCTAGGGCGATGTGCGAGGCGGCATTTTCATCAAAGAGCGTATTGTAAAAAAGTCTGCCCGTTGCCGCCACAGGCGCCGAGGCCGACACCAGTGCTACTTCACCGAGGTGCCGTGCGCCCTCGTCGGTGTCTAGCAATTTCAGAAAGGTGGCTTCGCCTTTGCTGGCACTGGCCTCTACCACTTGGCCACCCGCAAAGCGCACGCGAATACCTTCAACCACTTCGCCGCGCACCACCAGGGGCTTGCTGGCAACTGCCACGCCATCTACGCGCTCACGGTGGGGGGCGGTAAATACCTCGTCTGTGGGCATATTGGGCACCACCCTAATGCCTGAAGCGGTGCGGTCTTCTGCCCCGCCCCAGATGTGACCGTCTGCAAGCCCCACCATAAGGTCGGTGTCGCCCGCCGCATCTTTAAAATGCACGGCGGCAAAGTGGCGGGTGTTGAGGTAATCGCGCACAGCCCCCAGTTGGCCGATGTGGGCTTCCCAAGCGGCAACAGGGTCAGGCTGGTCGGCGCGGGTTACAGCAAAAATATCCTTCCACAGCGCCGGCACGCGCTCGGCGGCCCTGAGATCGGGGTACACCTTGTCAGCCCAGCCCTGAAAGGCAAAGGCGCCCAGGCTCCAGGCGGCTTCAAAGGCCATCATCTTTTCACTGATGGGCTTGTTGACCAGGCCACGCGTTTTGGCATACTGGGCCACGCGATCAGGGTTAGCGCCCTGCATGATGGCGTGATCTTCGCCCACCAAGCTCACAAAACTATACCCGTCTGCAATCATGTGCAGGCGCTCGGTCATGGCCCAATCGGGCGCGTAGCCCAGCGCCGCTACCGGAGCCTGGTCAATACGCAAGCGGGCCAGGTGAGGGTCGCTAAAGCGCACATCAACCTCCACTGCGCCCGCGTCCCAGGCGGCAGAGGCAACCTTGCGAACGACGGCGGCGGCTTCTAAGGGAGCACTGAGCAGCAGCTTGCCACCAGGTTGCAGGTTGACACCTATACGTACCAGCAGTTCGGCATAGCGCGTCAGCAGATGGTCTAAGTCGGCAGAAAGGGTCATGAGGCCTATGGTAGCGCAGTAGAGATATGGTAGCGCAGTAAAGATACGGCCTGCAGCAGGTAGACTGTAGCGCCTGGTCAGCACATGCGGCGCTTTTGTACCTGTGCTGGAATGAAGAGGAACGGGTAGTGGGCTCATATCTTACATGCCGCGTGAAAAACGCCGCTCCAGGGCGCGCTGAAGTACCTCTAGCAGGCTGCTGATCAGCCAGTAAAGCAGGGCCACCATCAGGTACGGCCCAAACGGCTCAAAGGTGCGGGCGATCACCAACTGGGCGCTACGCAGCAGCTCCACCACGGTGATCACCGACACCAGCGACGTATCTTTGACCAGACCAATCAGGGTATTGCCCAGGCTAGGCAGCGCTACGCGGGTGGCCTGCGGCAGCACCACAAGGCGCATGGTCTGCCTTTTGCTCAGGCCCAGGCTATAGGCCGCTTCATACTGGCCTTTACTCACACTCAGAATGGCGGCGCGAATGGTTTCTGACAGGTACGCTGACGCATTGAGGGTCAGCGCCAACACGCCGCCCACCACAGGGCTCAGGGTGATGCCCAGACTCGGCAGCCCGTAATAGATCATAAAAATCTGTACCAGCAGCGGCGTACCGCGTATAAATGACACAAAAAGCCCGCTAAGACCGCGCAGCACCTTAAGATTTGACAGCCGTGCAAAGGCCACCAACAAGCCCAGCGGCAGCCCCAGCGCCATTGCCGCAACCACAAACCCCAGGGTGATAGGCAAGGCGCTGAGCAGCGTGGGCAGCGATTGCCAGGCACTCTGGGCAATAGTCTGGAGTTGTTCTAGATTCATTGTGGTGTGTTCATTGTGGGTTATACGGATTCCGATTGATTCAGAACTGCACTGAATCAATCCGAGCGGACGCGAGTGGGAACAGGATACGGGTTTCGCGGTATGGAGCCGCAGGCGGTGACTTCCCGACTGTGGTGAAATTGAGCGGAATCCGTATTAGACATGGTGGGCCGGGGTTCAGGGCAAAGGGGTTCAGGGTCAAGGCGTTCGGGGTCGGGGCGTTCAAAGGCCAGGCATAAAAGGCCGAGGCAATCCTACCCCAGCCCCAGATGACTTCATACACATTGCGGCTTGAATCTTATAAAAACGCGGTGAACGCAGGCTAGCCGATGTCAGAACAAACCTGCACTTCGCGGCGGCGCAGACAACACCTTTCCGGCTATGCTGGAATGGAGTGCAGGCCGTATCAGCCGATCAACAGTTCCGCCAACAATTCAGCCAGTAAGAGTAAGGTACACAGACGCCTTTGTTGGGCCAGCGCCGCTCAGGGCTTGCTGACATCCATACCAAACCACTGGCGGCTAATTTTGCTATACGTACCGTCGGCTTTTATTTGCAGCAGCGCCTTATCTACAGCTGTTTTTAGGGCTGTGTTGTCTTTTTTCAGGGCTACTGCAACAGCAGCAGGTTTACTGCCTACACCGGCACCCACAATAGGCAAGTTCTGCTTTCTAATAAGGTAGCTTACCAGCAGTTGATCATTATAGGCCGCGTCAAGGCGACCAGCAGCCAAGTCTGCCAGATACTCAGGCGCACCAGGATAAGTCACCACATTGATGCCGCCTACGGCGCGCAGTTGCTGCTCATAGTTGCTGCCCAGGCCCACACCTACGCGCTTACCCTTAAGGTCAGCCAGCGTGGCCGTTTTTAGGGGGCTGCCCTTTTTGACAATAATTTGGGCGCGGCTATAGGCATAAGGAGCGCTAAAGGCAATAGATTTTTGGCGCTCAGGCGTGACGCCGACCTGATTGACAATAACGTCATATTTGTTGGCCTGTAGCCCTGCCAAAATGCCGCTCCATTCGGTAAGGACAAACCTGGGCTTCAGGTGCATCTTGGCGGCAACGGCCTTAGCAATATCAACATCAAAGCCTGTCAGGTTGCCCGCTGTATCCTTAAAAGTAAAGGGAGGATAAGTACCTTCCATGCCGATAGCGAGGGTGCCTTTTTGCAGCGTGTTTACAGGCGCGGCCTGCGCCAGTACGGGGGCAATCAGGGCGGCGAGGGCTAACAATAGAGGTTTAGACATGGTCGTTCTCCTTTGGCACGGGCGGCGCTGGAGCCCATCTGGATCAGCCCAAGAGCGGTACGCCGCGCAGCGGAAACAGTTTACAGCTTTTGTCCAGTGATTGAGCCATTTTGACTGAGTCATTTGGAATGGGCCATTTGGAATGGGCGGTTTTGATACGGATTCCGATTGATTTGGCGTACTTCCGAATCAATCCGAGCGGATGCGAGTGGGAACAGCATACGGACTGCGCGGTATGGAGCCGCAGGCGGCGCTTTTCCGACTGTGGTGGAATTTAGCGCAGTCCGTATGAGTGGGCCGTTACAGCTTGCGGCCCAGCAAGCGCAGACCCATAAAGACCACCAGCACCGTGCCACCTTCGTGGGCCAGCACACCCAGGGGAAGCGGCACTTTGCCTGCGATAGCGAGTGGGGCTATCAAAATAATGACCGCAAAGGCAAAAGTGAGGTTAGAAATCACCGTGCGGCGGGCATCTTTGGCAAGTTTGACCGCTGCGCCGAGTTTGCCCAGGTCATTTTGCATCAGCACCACGTCGGCACTTTCTATAGCGATGTCGGTACCACTAGCAACTGCAATGCCTAGGTCAGCGCGGGCCAGTGCAGGCGCGTCATTAACGCCGTCGCCCACCATCGCCACAGAGCCGGGAAGCTCGCCAATAATTCGCAGTTTGTCTTCAGGAAGCAGTTCGGCGCGGTATTCGGTGATGCCAATCTCTTGGGCTACGCTCTGGGCCACCTCTTGCCTGTCGCCCGTCAGCATCACGGGGTGTGCCACTCCTGCTTCCCTCATGCTGGCAATAGCCTGGGCCACACCAGGGCGCAGTGCGTCAGCTACGCCCATAATGCCCACCACCCGGCTGCCTACGCCCACCACAATGCTGCTGCTGCCCTGGCTGCTCAGGCGGCTGAGTTCGGCCTGCTGGGCGCTGGTCAGCGTAGCCCCCTCGCGCTCAGCCAGGCGCAGGTTGCCCGCCCACACAGTTTCGCCGCTGCTCAGCTGACCTGCTATGCCGTAACCAGCACGGGCCTGTGCACCGTGAATTTCTACGGCAGGCACACCCTTTTGCCGCCCCGCCGCTACGATGGCTGCTGCGATGGGATGCTCGCTATGGGCTTCTAAGCTGGAAGCAAGGCTCAGCGCCGCTGTTTCGTCATCTGCCAGCAGGTGAGTGAGGGTCATTTTGGCCTGGGTCAGTGTGCCTGTTTTGTCAAAGGCGATGGTGTCTACACCGGCCAGAGCGTCAAGCGCCGCGCTGCTCTTAAACAGCACCCCGCTGCGCGCCGCCGCCGCCATGGCCGAGAGCATCACCGCTGGGGTAGAAATAACCACAGCGCAGGGGCTTGCCACCACCATAAAGGTCATGGCGCGGTACCAAGACAGCTCTACTGGCAGAGCAAAGCCGTAGCGCAGCAGCGAGTACACCAGCGGCACCAAAATAAGGACGGTGGTGGCGTACGGGCTTTCGTAGCGCTCAGTGATGCTCTCTGTCTTGCTCTTTTGGGTCTGGGCTTCTGCCATCAGGCTGACCAGGCGCGCCAGCGTACTTTCACCAGCAGGGCGCAGCACTGTAGCCTCTACACTACCTTGCAAATTTACCGTACCAGAGGCCAGCATGTCGCCTGCAACCTTGTCAATAGGGAGGCTTTCACCGGTAATGGGCGACTCGTCCACACTGGTCTGACCCCGCACCACGCGGGCGTCAGCAGCAATGCGCTCGCCAGGTTTAATAAACAGCAAGTCACCTACTTGTATCTGGCCCAGTTCGCACCATTGTTCTTCACCGTCACGCCGCACGGTAGCGCCCTGAGGGTTGAGGCTCATCAGCGCTTCAATGGCGTTTTTGGTACGTCCCATCGCCCAATCTTGTAAGGTATTGCTGAGGCTGAACAAAAACAGCAAAATGGCCCCGTCTGCCGCTTGCCCAATGCTCGCCGCACCCAGAGCAGCCAGCACCATCAAAAGGTCAACATCCAGCTTTTTTTCGACAAACAGGCTGTGAAGTGCTTCAATCAGCGCAGGAATGCCGCCTGCCAAGTACGCTACGCCGTAGCCCCCCCACTGCAACACGGGGTTATGCCAGAGGTACTGGCCCGCCGCGCCTACCAGCAAGCTCAGCAGGGTCAGCAGCATAAACAAGGTGGCCCGGCGCAGTTCGGGTGAAAGTTGCAAGCCCTTAGGTGCAGGTGCGGGCGAAGGAGCAAGTGCAGGGGTCATAGTGGTCATGATAAAAGGCCCTCCAGAGCGCAGAATGTTGTGACAAACAGGTGATCAACACTGTGCTTAATAAGAATGATTCTTATTAAGCACAGTGTACTCACTACACGCGCTCAAGACAACCAAGTAAACCAATCCGTACAATCGGGTATTGAGCTGGGATCTTCGAGTGGCTCAGGAGGTTAGGGTTAGGACACTCGGTTAGGTCATTAGGTTCGGTCACTCAGGAATAGGGTTCAAACTGCCCGCTTTACCCTGTACCTTGACCCCCTACCTTCTTGTTACTCACGCCTCATACGGACTGCGCTTCATTGCAACACAGTCAGGAAGGTGCTCACTGCGCTGCCGCGAAGTCCGTACTTATCCCCACTTTTGCTGGCCCTCTTTCACCTCGTTTGTAACACGGTTCAAGTTGCAGTCCGTCCTACTGCCCCTTCCCTATTTGCTCCTGATACTGCGCAAGCAACGCCTTGGCCTGGCGGATATGCAGCGCTTCCACCAGTTGCCCGCCGTAGTTCAGCACGCTGTGGCCCTGGGCGCGGGCAGTTTGCCAGGCGGACAGCAAGGCCTGTGCCGCTTGGGCTTGGGTCTCACTGACCCCAAAGGCACGCTGGGCCACTTCTATTTGGCCTGGGTGAATTACTGTTTTGCCATCAAACCCCAGGCGGCGGCCTTGCTCGCACTCGGCTTCAAAGCCCGCTTGGTCACGCACATTGTTGTACACCGCGTCTAGCACAGCGCGACCATGTGCGCGGGCAGCCAGGACAGTGGCTTGCAGGGCGTATTGCAGCTCTTGACGCTCTGGGCCAGGGCGGGCAAGAAGTTCGCGTGACAGGTCATTGGTGCCTGCCAGCAAGCCTGCCACACCTGCTTGGGCAGCCAGGGCGGGGGCACTGAGTACACCCAGCGGGGTTTCTATCATCAGCCATAGCCCCAGGCCGCTCGGAAGGGCGAGGCGTTGCACCTGAGCCACCGTTTCAGCTTTGGGCAACACCACTCCGCTGATGCGTTCAGCAACGTGCTGTACCAACTCGGCCTCAGCCTGCGCCCAGGGCGTGTTTAGGCCGTTAATACGCAGCAAGGTAGGCACAGCAAACCCTGTATGCAGCGCGGCGCGGGCTTGGTTGTGGGCCAGGGTCTTGCGCTCAGGGGCTACCGCGTCTTCAAGGTCAATGATAAGGCCATCTGGGTGTAGGTCGCGGGCTTTTTGCAGGGCGCGGGCATTGTCAGCGGGGACATAGAGCAAACTGCGGGGAGCGCGTGTCATGGCTGACTATAAAGCGCGGGGGGATAACCTTGTGTCTCACCCTTTACTGCTCGTACAGGGCCAAGTCCCTAAAGCTAGCTGCGGCTAAAGCATTAAGCACAGTAAATATTGTAATCTTAGAATGGAGTGATGTTATTGTCAGAAACCTTTTGTCATAATTCTGTGTATTGGAGCGCAGGAGACACCTGACGCGCCTGTTAAGGAGGATCAACATGACTGGAAGCAGCAAACAGCAAGTATTGATGGGTAACATCAACCAACTTCGCAGCTCACTACCCGAAATTCGCGGCGCCCTCGTCGCCACGCTTGACGGCCTGCCTATTGCTCAGGCTTTTACCGACAACACCGACGCCAACCGCGTTGCGGCGATGGCAGCGACCGCGCTGGGTCTGGGTAAGCGCATCAATGACACCCTGGGTTCAGGCGAGTTTAACGAGATGAGCGTGTCAGGCGTTGGCGGACAGGTGTTCTTGTATGCCGCGGGCCGTAAAGGTGTGCTGGCTGTGGTTACCCCCGCCGACATGAACCTGGGCCTGCTGCACATGGAAGCCCGCGACGTCGCCCGCGACATTGCCAGCACCCTGTAAGCTTTATCCATACAGCGTCTTTGTTGGTACACACTCTATCCAATCATCTATAAAGGAGAACGATTATGTCTATCCGTCCCGAACTTGGCGATTACAACTCTATCATCTGCTTTAAATCTGTCATTACTGGTATTGAAGACACGCTGGGCAGTGATGGCGCCGCTGTGGCTTTTATCCGTGCGGGCAAACTGCGCGGTCATCAGCTTGCTCAAGAGCTGGGCGTGGCTGGCACCAAAGTACCTGCTGAGCAACTGGGCGAGCTGCTCAACAGCGCCCTGGGTAAAGACGGCACTCGCCTGTGCGCTGTGCGCAACGTAACCCAGCAGGGTGACGACATTGTCATTGACACCCAAGAAACTGTTTGCTCCGCTGGCGAGCCTATCGGCGGTCAGCGCAGCTGCACCTTTACCCTGGGTGCTGTGTGGGGCGCCCTTGAGGCCATTGAAGGCAAGACCTATCTGGGCGAGCAGACCGAAAGCGTGCTGCGCGGCGGCCAGTACGATAAGTTCGTCTTTAGCCCCCTGTAATCATACATTGCGGTTGAACCCAAAAAGCCGGTAAAAGATAAAAAGCCCCTGTATTCGGGGCAAGGTATATAAAAAAGGCCCCCTTTGTTTATCGACAAGGGGGCCTTTTCGTATGAGGCTATCAATGTGAAGCTGTCAATGCGCTGAAGTGTAGTAACGGGCAGGGTAGAAACTGGGAAATGCTTGAAGAACCAGATTGTTCTACCCGCACCCCCTCTTTCTTATCAGCTTTCTACACCAAACATGCTTAAATCAACATTCACAGCTGCACCGCCCGCCTTGATGGTGGTTGACAGTGATTTGGTTTCAGGGAAGAGTTTTTCAAAGTAGAACTTGGCAGTTTGCAGCTTGTAGGTATAAAACTTATCTTTGTCCTGGCCCGCCTTGATGGCGTCGGTGGCCACCTTGGCCATTTTCAGCCACAAGAACGCGTAGACCACATGACCCATGTAGCGCAGGTAATCTACGGCTACAGCATTGACTTCATCTTGGTCTTGCATGGCTTTTTGACCGACCACCATCGTCAGGGTGGCGACCTGGTCGGCAGCTTTACCCAGTTGAGCGGCCCAGCCTTGCAGGTCTTCGTCGCCTTCTACCTCAGCGATGAGCGCTTGCACTTGGCCGGCCAGCTGTTGCAGCTTTTTGCCGCCGTCCATCAACACTTTGCGGCCTATCAGGTCAAGGGCCTGAATGCCGTTGGTACCTTCGTAGATTTGACCAATGCGGGCGTCGCGTACAAACTGCTCCATGCCCCACTCGCGGATATAGCCGTGTCCGCCGTAGACCTGCTGACTTTGTACAGCGATGTTAAAGCCGTTGTCGGTCATAAACGCCTTGGCGATAGGGGTCAGCAGTGCGACCAGGTCAGAAGCTTCTTGGCGCTTGGCCTCGTCGGGGTGCGAAAACTCGGTGTCAAGTGCCAAAGCCAACCACAGGGCCAGGGCGCGGCCCGCTTCGTTGTAGGCGCGGCCCGTAAGCAGCATACGGCGCACGTCACTGTGGGCAATGATGGGGTCGGCCTTTTCATCAGGAGCTAGGCGAGGTTCGCGGCGCATCTGCAAGCGGTCACGGGCATAGGCTACGGCGTTTTGATACGCTACTTCGCCCAAACCGAGACCCTGAAGCCCCGTACCCAGGCGGGCTGCATTCATCATGATGAACATGTGGTTCATGCCTTTGTTCATCTCACCGACCAGCCAACCCTTTGCGCCGTCAAAGTTAAGGACGGCGGTGGCGTTGCCGTGAATACCCATCTTGTGCTCTAGACTGCCGCATACCACGCTGTTGCGCTCGCCCGGTTGCCCGTCAGCGGTGGGGATAAACTTGGGCACCAAAAAGAGGCTGATGCCCTTGGTACCTTCAGGGCTACCTTCTAGGCGGGCCAGCACCAGGTGACAGATATTGCTGGTCAGGTCGTGTTCACCTGCACTGATAAAAATCTTGGTGCCGGTAATGGCGTAGGTGCCGTCGCCGTTGTCGGTGGCCTTGGTGCGAATAAGACCCAGGTCAGTACCCGCGTGCGCCTCGGTAAGGCACATGGTGCCTGTCCACTCACCCGACACGATTTTGGGAAGGTATACCCGCTTTTGCTCCTCAGTACCTACCGCAGACAGAGCGGCGTACGCCCCGTGGCTCAGGCCAGGGTACATCGTCCAGGCGATGTTGGCGCCGTTGAGCATCTCCAACATGGCAATGTTGAGCAGGTGCGGCATGCCCTGTCCGCCGTACTGAGGGTCAGCGTCTAGCGCCGTCCAGCCCGCGTCACAGAACTTTTTGTAGGCTTCCTTAAAACCCGTAGGCGTTTTTACTTCGCCGTCTTCGCTGCGTACGCAACCTTCTTGGTCGCCGACCATATTGAGCGGCTGTAGTACATTTTCGGCAAAGCGGGCGGCTTCATCAAGCACTTGGTCAAACAGTGAAGCGTCAGCGGTGTCGTTGTCCTTATAAAAGGGCATGGCCTGCAACTGCTTTTCAGCGCCGAGCACTTCATGAATCAGAAAACGCATATCTCGTAGGGGGGCTTTGTACTGGGGCATGGTGTTCCTCCGTGGGGAATGTAGGGGGGTAAACTAAAAAATTGAACTTGGTACAAAAACTCTTGTACTGAGTCTAACAATTTTATCTGCCGCCGACTAGTGGGGCTGACCCTTAACGTAGGCACGGTCTGATATGTGGTGTGATCTCCGGCTTGCAGCAGCGCTCAATGCCGCTGTAGACGGGTGATAGACGGGTGACACCCTGCCCTATTTTGTTGGCCGTGAGGTCATACCGTCATAGGACGAAGGTGCTAAGTTGAGGGTGACCACAATAAACTTCTCATTCTTCTAGCCCTCACTGTGTATAGAGTGCATGTATACAGGGTAAATGTGAGCTGCCCTATGTGTCTGCGCCGCTGAAGGTCACCTGTACGCGGCCAGATACCCCAGTAGTGAGCTGGTATGTCACTGACAGCCTGCTGACCGCCTCATACAGGGGTTAAGGCAAAGATGACGAAGGTACATGCTTGATATGACCACACCGCTATTTCAATACCACCTGCTGTGTCAATACTGCCCGCTAGGGTGTCAGGGAGCAGCGCAATGACGATGATATTTTCGTGGCAAGACCTGGCAACGCTCAGTCACACCCCAGGCACAGGCGGGCAGTTGCGCCGGGATCCAGAAGATTTTGTGGTCGAAGAGTTGCCAGCCTATCTGCCCAGCGGCGAGGGTGATCACCTGTACCTGTGGGTTGAAAAACGCGGCCACACCACCGCGCATGTGGCGCGTGAACTTTCGGCCCAACTGGGCGTCAAGGCCAAAGACATGGGCATTGCGGGCCTTAAAGACCGCCACGCGGTGACGCGGCAATGGCTGAGTATTCCCAGCAAATTTGAGCCGCGCCTGGGTGACTTTGCTCTAGAGGGCGTACAGCTTTTGGAGGTGTCGTGCCACGGCAACAAACTCGGTATGGGTCACTTGCACGGCAACCGCTTTACTGTGCGGGTGCGCGGCGCGGCGGGCATGGCGGGGCAGGCCGCGCAGACCTTGGCGCTCTTACAAGCAGGCATTCCCAATTATTTTGGGCCGCAGCGCTTTGGTCTGGGCGGCCTGAATGCCGAGGAAGGCTTGCGGGTGCTGCGCGGCGAGTCGCGGCTGCGTGACCCCCAGGTTAAGCGCTTTTTGGTAAGCAGCGTACAGAGCTTGCTGTTTAACCGCTTTGTGAGTTTGCGGCTGCAAGAGCACGTATTTGACCAACTTCTTCGCGGCGACATGGCCAAAAAACATGACACGGGTGGGGTTTTTTTGGTAGAAGATGCAGGCGCTGAAACGCCCCGTGCGCTGCGCGGTGAGGTAAGTGCTACAGGAACGCTCTTTGGGCGCAAGATCAAGCCGCTGACCCTAGAAGCAGGCGCACTAGAAGGCCGGGCCTTGGCAGAATTTGGCCTAAGTCCTGAGCTGTTTGGCAGCCGCAAAGGTGACCGGCGACTGACCCGCGTCTTTGCCCAGAACCTGAGCTTGCAGCCCCAGGATGACGGCTACACGGTGAGCTTTGCCCTTCCAAAAGGCAGCTTTGCCACTTCGCTCTTGCGCGAGCTGATGAAAACCGACATTGACCTCTCTGAGATTGACCTCTCGGAGCACGAACCAGAGGGTAGCGCTACTCAGGAGAATACATGAAGCGCCTGATACGGCTCGTTTTTGCAGGTGTACTGGGGCTGTCAGGCACCGTCTATGCCAGCGTTCCCGTGCTGCAGGGCGCCACCTTGCGCCCGACCTTTGGCGGCGTACTCTTAGAAGCCCGCTTTTTGCCCAAAGGCAACGTAGCGCTCAACGGCGTGTGGGCTGACTCAGGCCGCGCCAACCTGATGCGCTGTGCACCGAGCTGCAAAATTGTAGATGAAATACCGCTCAATACTGCGGTGACCCTTTCGCAAAGTAGCACCTACCGCGTGGTGCTGGGCGGGCAGTTTAAGCCGCGCCAGCAGGTTAAGTTGCTGCTGCGCTTTAACAAAGGCAAGATGCTGACCATCGATGTACCTGTGACGAGCAAGTAATAGAGCCTGCGCTTCATAACGCCAAACCCCTATCTTTTCGCACTCGTATGCGCCCAAATTAAATCAGAAACGACCCGATGTAATCGCAGGGCGTATAGAATTCTGCCCAAGAAAAAACCCCGCTTGAAACGGGGCTTTGGGGTGGTGCACCCTACAGGATTTGAACCTGTGACCGACCGCTTAGAAGGCGGTTGCTCTATCCAGCTGAGCTAAGGGTGCAAAAGAAAAACCCCATCAAAGGGGCCTAGCCTATGTGGAGCGGGATCACGGATTCGAACCGAGGCCAGAAGCTTGGAAGGCTGCTGTG
>JAGLBF010000215.1 GCA_018260375.1 Deinococcus sp. | reverse complement strand
CCTTTTTGGAGGCTCAAAAAAGATACACCCTACAGCCTGACTTGTCAACACCTGTCTCATGACACATGGTTTTAGCGGTACTGTTCACTCAGGCCGTAGACATGCCAGAGTGCTTCTACACGCGCTTTTATGGCCTCGTCCATAACGATTTTAGGGGGCCAGGGGCGCACAAAGCCGTCTTTGGGAAGTTTGGGGGTACCGTCCCAGACCAATAACGGGCCACTACTGCTCCCATGCACCCACACATCGCGCTCGGGATCAATGTTATTGAGTACTGTCCACCACACGTCCCTCAGGTCATTGACATCCGTCTGCTCATCAGCAATCAGCAAGTGACGTATTCCCCGCGCCGCAGGATGACTGGTGAGCGCTTGAGCCAACTTCTGCACGTCTTTTGGCGCTGTGTCCTGAACAGTCACTATCCAGTAGCCTTCTGGGGTTTGACGCTGTGCCAAAATGCCTTCAGCGTGGGGCAGCGCTGTAGAGGCAAGGGGCTGAAAAGCTTCTGGTGCAAGGTCATGGGTCTGTTCTTCGCGGCTGCTCTTGGGGCTGCCGATCTCTTCGGGGCGCTTGGTGGTTGCGTCAATAATCAGCTTGCCCCCGTAGCCCCAGCCCCGGCTGGAATGGTCTAGCACGTCGGTAGGGCCGCGTGAGGTGAGGGTGTCACGTCCTGGCAAGGCTTTCTGGGCCACTTCACGCCACACAGCGTCCATGTCAGTCACTTTTACATCCTCATCCACCACCACAATCACTTTGGCAAACATCATCTGGCCCAGGCCAAGTAAGCCGTGCGCCACCTTGTAGGCTTGGCCTGGGTACGCCTTGCGGATGCTGACCACCACCAAGTTATGTGCCACACCCACAGGCGGCATGTGGTAATCGGTGATTTCGGGCAAAATAAGCTGAGCGGCAGGCAAGAAGAGACGCTCGCTGGCTTCAATGAGATAGGCGTCTTCCATAGGCGGGCGGCCCACGATGGTGGCGGGATAAATGGGGTCAAAGCGCATGGTGACTGCAGTGACATGAAAGCGCGGATAGAGGTCGGGGAGGGTATAAAAGCCCGTGTGATCACCAAAAGGCCCTTCTACAATCCAGTCTTCCTGGGGATCAACGTAGCCTTCTAGGATGATCTCGGCGTTGGCGGGAATCTCCAGGTCAACGGTGAGGCCGCGTACCACGGGGTAGCGCTGCCCGCGGAGGTAGCCAGCCAGCGCGTATTCATCGAGCCCGGGGATAGGCGGCAGCGGGGCAGTGGCGGCATAAATAAGTGCAGGATCGCCGCCCAGCGCCACAGCAACCTCTAATTTTTGGCCCAGTTTCTTGGCCTTTTCAAGATGCTTGGTGCCTGTTTTGTGGCGCTGCCAGTGCATACCGGTGCTGCTCCGGTCAAGCACTTGCATGCGGTACATGCCCATATTGCGCTCGCCCGTTTCGGGGTCTTTGGTCATGACCAGCGGCAAGGTAACAAAGGGGCCGCCGTCTAGGGGCCAGCACTTGAGCACGGGGATTTTGTCTAAGTCCACCTCATCGCCGCGCCACACCACCTGTTGCACGGGGGCCGACGAGACACGGCGAGGAAGCAGGTGGGCTGCGTCTCGTAATTTGGGCAGGTTAGACAGTAGCCCCGCTGCACCGCCAGAGCCGCCCAGGTCAATCAAGGCGCGGACTTTGTGGGCGAGTTCATCCAAGTTGCTTACCCCCAGCGCCAAGGCGGTGCGCTCACGGGTACCGAGTAGGCCAATGACCAGCGGTATATCTGATCCGCGCACTTGCTCAAACAGCACGGCGGGGCCGCCTTTTTTGACCAGCCTGTCGGCAATTTCAGTGATTTCTAACTCGCGGCTGACGGGGGTGGACACACGCGTCAGCTCACCACGCTGCTCAAGGAGGTGCATAAAAGAACGTAAATCGGGGAATGACATGCCCTAAGCATACGGCGCATGGTACGCGCTGGGCACTAGATAACTGGACACTAGACACTAGGCACTGGGCCTGTTGCCGTCTGTGCTAGCGCAACCTGTGCCCAGTGATATGGATTCCGATTGATTTGGCGTACTTCCGAATCAATCCGAGCGGATGCGAGTAGGA
>JAGLBF010000214.1 GCA_018260375.1 Deinococcus sp. | reverse complement strand
CTGTTCCCACTCGCATCCGCCCTGATTGATTCGGAAGTACGCCAAATCAATCGAATCCATATGATACGCCCCCCAACCCCCTTTATCATGGCCCTATGCTCCAACTGACTGACCTCCCCTTTGCCGCCGACATTCACCCGCAAGCTCAGCCCGCGCAGCGGTTGACCTGGGACTCGCGGGAAGCTGGCCCAGATACGGCTTTTGTAGCGCTTGACGGCGAAAACATGCACGGCAACCAGTTTACCCAGCAGGCGCTTGACCAGGGTGCGCCCTTTGTGCTCACCGACCTTGACCTGCCCCGCGCCGTGCGGGTACCAGATGCCCGCGCCGCCCTGTACGCCTGGGCGCAGCAGCAGCGCCGCCTTAGCCCTCTGGTCGTGGGCATCACGGGGACGGCGGGCAAAACCACCGCCAAAAGCTACGTCGCCGCCGCGCTTCAGGCACACTACCTGCCTGTCTTTAACACGCCCAACGCCATCGCCTGCTTTTTGGTGGAATTTGGCGCGTCAGCTCGCCCACTGGTGGTAGAAATGGGCATTGACCGCCTAGGTGAAATGCAAGCATTGGTTGACCTGGTGCGCCCCGATACCGGCGTGATTACCAGTATCGGCGCTGCACATCTAGAGGCGCTGGGCGACATAGACACCGTGGCGCGCGAAAAGGGATACATCTTGCCCGCTCAGCAGGGCCACACCACTCAGGGCCCCTACAGCCAGGGTTTGGTGTCGCAGCAAGCCGCCAAATGGTTTCCGGGCCAGCCCACTTACGGCTTTGACGGCGCCACCTATGCGGGTGAAAACCTGCACATTACGCCGCAAGAAGCCAACTTTACCTATCAGGGCGTGCCGATCACCCTCCCCTATGCCAGCCGCGTGCAGGCCGAGGCCGCTGTGCTGGGCCTGCGACTGGCTGAGCAGTACGGCCTCGCTGTGCATGAGGCCGCTGAGCGCCTGAGGCGTGTCAATGTGCCAGCGGGACGTTACCGCGTGCTGCCCGGGCGTTTTACCATTATCGACGACACATACAACGCTTCACCGCTGAGCATGCAAGTAGCACTCGAGGCGCTGGGCCGCTTTCCTGGGCGGCGCATTAGCGTGCTGGGCCGCATGCTAGAGCTGGGCGCGGGCGAGCAAGCTCTTCATACCGAGGTGGGTCAGGTGGCCCGCAGGCAGGCCGATGTGACCTTTGGCGTGGGACAATTTGCAGCGCAGTTGGGCGAGCGTGCCTTTGACAACACGCTGGAGCTGCTTCAGGCCCTCAAAGCCGAGTTGCAAGACGGTGACGTGGTGCTGCTCAAGGCCAGTCGGGGACTGTCTATGTCGCCCAGTGAACGCGCAGCGGCGGGCGTAGGTCTAGACAGCGTGGTGGCCGCCTTGCAAGAGTGGCGCGGCGAGTGAAGCGGCTTTATGTTCTTCCCCTGCTGATAAGCACGCTGCCCTTGCTCAGCAGTTGCGCCCCTACCCTGTCAGGCCAACGGGCCACGCCGCTTAGCTTGCCCGCAGCGGCCCCCTTTCAGGCTGACTTTACCGATGCGGGCGTTACCTGGGTGAGTGACGGCAAAGCGTACGTGGCCCGCGCACCCGCGCTCAAGCCCATGCTGTCGCCCTTGCCCGTGCCTGCGAGCGCCGCCGCCTGGGTGGGCAGCGTAGCCTGGGGCGCTTTGCCCGCAGCAGGACTGGTGATCACACTAGACGGCCCAACCGAGCAGGCCAACGTAGGCCGCGCCTGGAAACTGAGCCACACCCGCGTCTACCTGCAAGACGGCAGCGCCGTAAGCTACAGTGGCGGCAGCCTAGGCGGGGTCAACGGCCCCCCTGCGGCAGTAGTTACGGGCGGCGACGGTCAGGACTACGCCCTGGTGGGCCTGAAGCTGTACCGCAGCGGCAACCCGCCTACCTTGCTCAGCAACGCGCTCAGTGCTACGGGCCAGAACTACCTGTACGCCACCCCACTGGGCGCTGCGAGCAGCAACGTACCCACCCTGCAAACCCCTCTAGGCCTCTACCGCCTGACAGGTAGCGAATTGCAGCGGCTAGACAGCAGTGGGCAGGTTGTGAGCCAGGTCGCGCACGGCCCAGGTTTGCTGGGCATGGTGGGCGGGCAGGTTGTGACGCTCAGCCGAGAAGGGCAGTTGCGGCGCTTTGATACGGGTTTGCGGGAACTAAGACCATATCCGGAAAGTGGTAAAATAGGGCTATGACGACTACGCAGGCCC
>JAGLBF010000035.1 GCA_018260375.1 Deinococcus sp. | reverse complement strand
CTAGTTAATTGGTTAATTGATTGATTGGTTAATAGTGAGATAAAGGCCCGCCACGTGCGGGCCTTTATCGTTATGCTGATACGGATTGCGGATAAGTCCAGAACAACCGGGAAAGCACCGACTGTGCTTGCCTACCAGAGAGCCCCGCATCTTTTCCTACTCGCATCCGCCCTCATCCAATCAGAATCCGCATGAGCTCTACTTTTTGGCCAATACACGCAGCCGCACATAATCCGCCACCCACTCATTGCCATTCCATAGCGTTGGGCGGGCGATTTCTTGGGCACGGGCGATGACAGCCTGGCGCTCTTCACTGCTGAGTGGAGCCAGCCAGCTACCACCAAAGCCACGCAGCCATTCCTGAAAACCTGTGCTGCCACTGAGTACGGTGGGACGAGCAAAGCGGTGCAGCCGCTCTATGCCAAAGCCGGCCGCCTCTAGCTGCGTGGCAAACTCGGCAGGCGTAGGAAACACCCACACATGCGCCACGCCCGTAATGCCCTCTTCTTGCATGGCCTGCTCTACGGCTTGGCGCACCCCCAGCACGTTGCCCGCGCCGCCCATCTCCAGCGCAAACCGTCCGCCAGGCTTGAGTGCGCGGTACACACCCGCCAGCACGTTGTCTAATGGGTTCATCCAGTGCAGGGCCGCGTTGCTGAATACCGCGTCAAATTCGGCCTTATAGGGCAGGTGGTGCGCGTCTTGCACGGCAAACTCCAGCCCTTCTTGGGGCCACTGCTCTGCAGCAGCCTTGACCATTGCCTGCGACGCATCTACCCCCAGCACCCCCGCACCGCTGCTCGCCAGTTGGTTGGTCAACTCACCCGTGCCGCAGCCCAAATCCAGAATAGACTCGCCTGCTTGTGGAGTCAGCCAATCCGACACCAGGTCGCGGCTTGATTCGTAGACAAAGGTGTGTTGCTTGCGGTAGTGCTCAGCATTCCAGTTTTCTTGGGCGGCAACGGCTTGGGGCTCAGTCATGTGGTGGCTCCTCTGAAGGGAAAAAGTCTGATCGCGGTTAAGGTATAGGCGTCAGCGCAGCGCAAAGCTGGCACTGGCAGGTAGAAACTTATGGCTCACTGCTTTCTTTTATAAATCCCGCTTTTCAAATATAACCATGGTTGCTATACACAGTACCACCGTATAGCCCAGGATAATCAGTACAGGCACACCTAAGTTACTTTGTTGGGTGGCAATGCCCATATAACTGGTCAGCAGTATCTTTTGTAAAAACTCTGGAAAGACAACCAACAGGTTCATCACCTGTAAAGTGGCCTGGGTCGCTAGAGCAGCGGCGGCAGTATTCAGAAACGTGACCGCATACAACAGGGAAAGTGAAGCAATAGGCAGCAATATCAGTGCGGTGAGGCTGTATGCGCGGGCCACTTCGGTAAAGGCCTGAACGCTGCTGAGTGGCCCCTGACCCACAAACAGCCCTGGGCCTACGCCTGTGCCACCGATAAAGTCACCGTAACCGTAGCGCAAACCCGCCAGCATACTGCCCACCAGCAGCAGCAGCAAGAGCAGCGCCGGGTACAGCAGGGCCGTGACCAGCTTGGATAAGATGATGCGGCTGCGGGTAATGGGGCGCAGCAGCAGCGGGGCCAGCGTACCCTGGGCCACTTCACTGCCGATTATCTCGGCGCAGGTGAGTGACACCAACAGCGGCAGCAAAAAAGGGGCAATGGTGATCAGCGCCAGCGAAGGCACTTGCCAGCCACTGACGATATTCAGGTGATAAATCTCCTCTAGGCGGGGCGCGAGGGGCCATATCCAGGGCAAGAATAAGCACAGCAGCAGGGCCAAGCGAACGCTGCGGGCGTGCCATAATTTGCGAAACTCTAAAGCAATAAGGTTAAACATAAGAGACCTCTATCATAAAAGAAAGTGAAGACGAAAATACGAATTGACTGTGTACTATAAAATACAGGTGTTATCTCTATTTAAAGCAGGCAAAATTCATTAAATTTAGAAAGTATTTAATGACGATGCATTACTGCCGTTTACCAGTCATCAACAAGCTCTATTCCACCCGTTCGCGGTAATACTCGTACAGGTCAAAGTGGTCAGGCATCACTTCAGTAACGTCATAGCCGCGTGAGATCAGCAAGCTAAGCGCTTCGGAGACATTCTTTTCACTGCCAATTTGGGCGACCACATACGGCAAACTGATATGCACCTTGCTCACAAAGGGCAGCAGCAGCAGCAGTTCGGCGGCGCCCGGCGGGTTAGACACCCGGAAGCGGTAGGCGGTCTGACGGGTGGTCAGGTCTACTGTGTCCACCATGGTACCGCCGCTGAGAATGCCCACTTTGCTGGCGTAGGTAGAGATTTCGCGCAGGTGGTGGGTGCTTAAGATGACCGCGCAACCACTGCGCGACATGCCCGTGACGATGCGGTGAATAAGGCCAATGCCCACCGCGTCCAGGCCCGAAGTGGGTTCGTCGAGTATCAGCACTTTGGGATAGGCCATAATCGCCGACGCCACGCCCAGGCGCTGACGCTGGCCCAGTGAATAGGTGGCGACAGGCTGCTGGGCCATGCTGGTCAGCTCTAGAAGGGCGAGCACTTCGCGCACGCGTTCGGGGCTGACCTTGCGGGCATCGGGGGCCATACTGGAGAGCTGGGCGTGCATGTTGAGGTTTTCGGTGCCCGTGAACTGCGGATAAAACTTGGCGGGGGCCTCTACCACAGCGCCTAGGTGCGAGCGGGCATGAGGGCCGTCGGTCTGCACGTCACGGCCCATCAGCGCCACGCTGCCAGTGGTGGGAAAAGCTAGCCCCGTCATACAGCGGATCAGCGTGGTTTTGCCCGCACCGTTGGGGCCAGTGAGGGCATAGACCTCGCCAGCGCTGACTTGCAAAGACACGTCATGCAGCACGCTGACATCGCGGTATTTTTTGGAAAGGCCGCGCACACTGATGGCCGCCTGGCTGTTGAGGGCATCAGCGCTCCGGTAATCAGGGCTGCTGTGGGGCGAGCTGAACATAGACTTTTGCGTCACGTTCTACACAGTAGAGCAATAATGTATAAAAAGACACAGGTCAAGCGGCAACGAGCGGGCAGGTGGTAGAACAAGCAGCTAGCACTGAAGGTTTGGGTGCTGAGCCATACAGCTACGGCGAAAAACCGCACAGATACGGCGACAAACCGCCCCTTAGCCGCCTACCTCGTGAAAGGTTTCACTGGTGATGCGCTCAGGGTACTGCCGTATAAAGTCAATGCTACTCAGCGCCTGGGTGCGGTGACAGGCGATGGCCTGTAGCTTGCGTGTCAGGTGATGCGACACGTCACGCTGGATATTGGGCGGCAGCCACTCGGCACGCAGGGCTTCGTTTTCTGGAGCCTGGTCGGTGGCGTAGTACCACAGTTTGGGGCGCTGCGCTTTGTCTAAGCTGTCCCAGGCAGTTTTAACAGCGCGGTGGGTGGTGACATGGTCGGGGTGTCCGTTACTGCCGTTGGGGGCAAAGGTGAGGACAATCTCGGGCTGATAGCGCATGATGGCGGCGCGGGCTACCTCTACCAATTCGTCAAAGGGCTGCTCGCGCAGGGCCTTATCGGGGTAGTGCAGATGCTCATGCACCTGTACGCCCAAAATGTGCAAGCACGCCTGCAACTCAGCTTTGCGCATGTGGGCCAGTTCTTCGCGGCTGTCGGCCAGCCCCAGCGTGCGCCCAGCCTCGCCTTGTGTCAGCGTGACCAGGCCCACCTGGTGGCCTTCAGCGATAAAGTCCATCAATGTACCGGACGCGCCGTACACTTCGTCATCGGGGTGGGGCACAATCAGCAGCATCTTAAGCGGTGCGGTAAAGGTCATGGCGCGTATGTTATCCCAGCGAGGTGGGCGAGGTAGGGTAATACGGATTCCAGCTACATAAAGATACGGGTTCCCTGGTATGGAAGCACAGGCGGCACCTTTAGAACGGCGCTCACATGAAATGCAGTCCGTAAAAACCCCGCGCATCAAGTCTTTTTGTAGCCGCTGAGTGCGGCGCGGCCCACTTCTGAATCTTGTGACATCTTCCCTTTACACTAAGAGCTGTGAATCTAGATGTTATTGGCATGATCATTATGGGTGTACTGGGGCTGCTGGTGGGTTCCTTTACCAATGTGCTGATCTGGCGCTTGCCCAGGCATGAAAGCATAGCTTTTCCGCCCAGTCACTGCCCTAACTGCAACCACCCGCTCGCCGTCAAAGACCTGGTGCCACTCTTTTCGTGGCTGGCCCTCAGGGGCAAGTGCCGCTACTGTCACGCCCCGATCAGCCCGCGCTACCCGGTTGTAGAGGCAATAACGGGGCTAGCGTATGCCACCATTGCCCTCTTTTTTCCTATCAGCGTGGCGGGGGCGGGGCTGCTGGGGCTGTGTTTTTTCTTTACCATTTTGCTGGCAGCCTCAGTTATTGACGCTGAAACCTACACCATCCCCGACGCACTGACCATTCCTGGAGTCATACTGGGGCTGATATTTGCAGGCGTAGCAACCTATCAGGGCACAGCGGCGGCGGCAGGAATGGCGACAGCGCTGCCCGGCATCGCACAGGCCGTACAGGGGGCACTGATGGGTGCGGGCGTGCTGGTCACCATTGACCTTTTTGGGTCGTGGGTGCTCCGCCGTTTTCGTGAGCGGCAGTATCCCAGTGCGCCGATTGACTATCAACAGATTTCGCTCAGCCTATTTGTAGGCGCACTGGTTGGCGGCTTGTTGCATCAGCCCTGGAGTGTGGCCGCCATGGCGGGCTTGCTGGCTGCCGTGGTGTCTACAGGGGCCAACATCGCCGCCAAAAAAGTGATACGCCTGCCCGAATTCATCACGCTGGGCGGCACGCTTTTGCTGCTGACTGGCCTGAGCGCTCTGGGCGGCAGCAACCTGGGCAATACCTTGCTAGAGCTGCTGTACGGCATGCTGGCAGGTGCAGGCGCGGCGAGCATGCTGGCGGGCGTGTACTGGTGGGCGCGGGCCAGCGACATAGATGAAGACTCACCCAGTGACGCGAGCGCTATGGGCTTTGGGGATGTCAAACTGGCGGCTGTCATCGGCGCCTTTTTGGGCTTTGGCAACGTGCTGTTGAGCATCGGCGTAGCGATTGCAGCGGGGGCTATACTGGGCATTATTCAGCGGCTGGTGGTGGGCGAAAACCGCCTTAAGTTCGGCCCCTACCTGGCGCTGGGCGCACTGGTGGCGATGCTGTGGGGTCAGCCGATCATCGCCGCCTACCGCCAGTGGATGCACTTGGGCTGATAGTCCAACCTCAACCGTGTTGAACACGCGGTGAAAGCAGGCCAGCGGGAGCCGAACAAGTACGGGTTTCCCTGGTATGGAAACGCAGGCGGTATTTTTCTGTGCTTTCTTGTGCTTTCCTGTGCTTTCTTGTGCTGGCTTGGCGGTGCTTGCCTCTCTGTGCTTGCCTCTCTGTGTTTGCCTGCTTGTGCTGGAATGGAGCGCAGTCGATATCATGCGTCAGCCACGGCCTTGCCGAGCCTCCGATCTGCCACTTGTGCACTTTTTTTATTCTTTATCCTGCGTCTCACATTCTGCACAGAGTGCACATCTGTCACACCTGAGCAGGCGGCACAATGCGGTGATAGGTATATCCACATCACCACAAACCGGAGCGGCTGCCGCGTGGCGGAGCTTGCTGTGTGTTGTGGTGCTGGCCCTGGGCCTATCGGCGACGCCACTGCCTGCGCTCAGTGCTCCACAGGACTTTATTCAGCCTCAGAGCCAGAGCCTAGCCCGGCCCATAGTCAGTCCTGCCCAGCAGGTGTTTGACCAGGTTAACACCGCCTTACAAACCCAGTACGGCGGCCTGAGCACCACTGACCGCTCCGCCCTGCACGACCAGTACCAGCGGCGGCTAAGCGCGGTCTGTCAGTCATACGCCGTGACGCCGTGTCCCAGCAGTACGGCCTACCCCGTAGTCAGCGCCGAAGTCAGCGCCCTGCACGACGAGCACAGCTTTGTACAACGCCCCGACGAGTACCGCGACTTTGTGACAGCCGTAACAGGTGGCAGCCGCAAGCAGTTTGGCCTGCGGCTCGGCAACTGGCAGGGTGAAAACCGCCTGGTGCTGGAGGTCTTGTCAGGAAGCGCCAGCGCCGAGGCAGGCTTGCAGCGCGGTGACGTGCTCAACAAGCTAGACGGCAAACCTTACCGCTATACGGCGCTGATTGCCGCCCGAACCACAGGACGCTCTATTCAGCTAGAGGTGCAGCGTGCGGGCCACACCCTCAATGTCACCTTAGCCGTGCGCCTGAGCAGCACCCGCGAGTTGCCCAGTTGGCACTGGCTGAGTGAGGGAGGAGGAAAAGAGGGAGGAACCCAAAAGGCCACAGGTCAACACGTGGCCTTGCTGCGTATCCCCACCTTTTTGGGCAGCGGGGTGGGGCAAGCAGTACACGACCAGGTGCGCCAGATACAGGCTCAGGCAGACGCACAGCACGCCGCCCTACTCATCGACCTGCGCGGCAACGCGGGCGGTGACCTGGCCGAGTGTGACACGGCGACCAGCGCTTTTGTGCCTGGTTTTGTCCGCCTGAGCCGCAGTGTCGAAGGAGTCAGCCGCGTGCAGGTCAAAGCAGGAGCGCGGCTAGAAGATGACCTGATGCTCTCCAGCGTCGCCAACCCCGCGCTATGGCAAGGCCCCCTGGCCGTACTGGTTGACGGCGGCAGCGCCTCGTGCAGCGAGTTTTTGGCGTACGAGGTGCAGTATGCCAGCCAAGAGCAGCAACTGAGCAAAGCGGTGGTGGTGGGCGAGGCCACAGCAGGTGTGGGCAACACCGCCACTCGCATTTTTCCGCTGCTGGGTGGAGGGGCCTTGCAGCTGAGCATCCTCAACTACCTCAAGCCTGACGGACAGCCCTACCCCCAGCGTGTGACGCCCGACATCAAAGCGGTCACTGACCCCCTGCAGCTGTCGCAGGGCCGGGACAGCATGGTAGAGGCCGCTAAGCTATCTATCAGCAACTGATACGGCCGACCTGAACCATGTTGAACACGCGGTGAAAAAAGGGCAGCGAGCGTAGGAAAACCTACGTGTTGCGCGGTGGCGCAAGGGGCGCTTTCCTGACGGTGCTGGAATGGGGCGCCGTCTGCATAATACGGATTCCGATTGATTCAGAACTGCACTGAATCAATCCGAGCGGACGCGAGTGGGAACAGCATACGGGTTTCGCGGTATGGAGCCGCAGGCGGCGCTTTTCCGACTGTGGTGGAATTTAGCGGCAGTCCGTATAAGACCGTATTCTCTCCGCGCTTTTGCCCCAGGCTCCCTACCCCAAGCCACGCGTCTCCTCCTATACTGCCCCCTATGACCCAACCCCCGCCCAAGCCGCCTGTAGGCGACAGACAGGACAAGGCCAGCAGTGTGCAGCAAATGTTCGCCAGCATCGCCCCGCGCTACGACCTCCTCAACCGCGTGCTCAGTTTTGGGGTAGACCGCTTTTGGCGCGACCTGGCAACCCGCGCCGCCTTGCAAGGCCAGCCCACCACGCTGCTAGACGTTGCGACTGGCACAGGCGACTTTGCCCTGAGTCTCAAGCGGCGCAGCCCATGCACCCAGGTAACTGGCTGCGATTTTGTGCCGCAGATGCTCACCCTGGCCCGCGCCAAAGCTGAGGCAGCGGGCCTAGACATCACCTTTGAGGCAGGCGACGCGCTGCACCTGCCCTACCCCGAGCACCATTTTGACGCACTGACGTGTTCCTTTGGCTTTCGCAACTTTGCCGACTATACAGCGGGCTTACAGGAATTTGCACGGGTGCTGCGCCCAGGTGGCAGGCTGGTGATTCTGGAGTTTCCGCCGCCGAGCCAGGGGCTTTTTGGGGCGATATTCCGCTTTTATTTTCGCCAGATTTTGCCCCGCATCGGCGGCGTTATCAGCGGCAACGCGGCGGCCTACAGCTATTTGCCTGAAAGTGTGCTGGCCTTTCCAGAACCAGCCGAATTGGCCGCCATGATGCAGCAGTGCGGCTTTGAGGTGCGCTACCAGGCACTGACCTTCGGGATTGCCGGGCTGTGGGTGGCTAATAAGCGCTGAGAGGCTGTTACGAATGCCGAGGTATACGGACTTTGCGGTAGCGGAGCGCAGTCCGTAGGATCTGATGGGTACAACTCCCTGAACGTCCAGCCACTTTTTCTACATTTTTCTACTGTTGAGCCTGTTCTGAGCACTTCTCTACCCGTTGTACTCTGGCGCTAGGCCACCCTGCTTGCCCTCGTGCGCCGCGAGGCACTACACTAGCGGACATGCGAATTACTGCCTCTTTTTCTTTCCTTCTTTGTCAGGGGCAGTAAACGCGGCCCTGGTGCTGAAGTTATCTGCCCCCGAATGTGTCCCTGCGGCGCTTTCGGGGGTTTTTGGTATCAGCCGCCAGTGCATCACCCACACCACTTTGGAGGAACCACATATGGGAATGACGATTGCCGAAAAGATTCTGGCCGCCCATTCAGGGCATGATCAAGTACAAGCAGGCCAGCTGATAGAGTGCGCCACCGACTGGGTGCTGTGCCACGAAATTACCACCCCCTCGGCGCTGCGTATGCTCGAAGAACGCGGCATGGACAAAGTCTTTAACCCCGACCAGATTGTCGCCGTACCCGATCACTCGGTGCCCGCTATGAACATCAAAGCGGCACAGATGTACCAAAAACTCAAAAGCTGGGTGCACGAAAAAGGCATCAAGCACTTTTTTGATGTGGGGCGCGGCGGCATCGCCCATGTGGTGCTAGAAAATACCGGCCTGATGAAGCCTGGTCAAACACTGGTGTCGGGCGACAGCCACACGTGCAACGCGGGCGCACTAGGCGCATTTGCGACGGGCGTGGGCAGCACTGACCTAGCGGGCGCCATCTACGCGGGGCGGGTGTGGTTCAAGGTTCCCGAAACCATGCTTATTCAGGTCACAGGCCAAACGCAGCCTGGCGTAACCCCCAAAGACATCGTGCTAGAGGTTATTAAGCGCATTGGAGCTGACGGAGCCAACTACATGGTGATGGAATGGGTGGGCGACTACATTGATAATCTGGATATGGAGGGCCGCTTTACCCTCACCAACATGGCGATTGAAGCGGGCGGCAAAACAGGCATTGTGGCGGTAGATGACACCACCCGCGAGTACATGAAGGCGCGGGGCGTCACACCTGATCAGTACACCGAATACCACGCTGATGCTGATGCCAACTACAAGGTGGTGGTGGATATTGACGCCAGCACGGTAGAGCCGACCATCGCCTACCCGCATATTCCCAGCAATGGCAAGGTGGCGGGCAGCGACCCTATTACCGTGACCCACGCCTATGTGGGCAGCTGTACCAACGGGCGTATATCTGACCTGCGCGACGTTGCCCGTATCCTGAAGGGCCATAAAATTGCTGACAACGTGCAGATGATTGTGGTGCCTGCTACCCAGGCCATCTGGAAACAGGCCGCGCAAGAGGGCCTGCTGGAAATCTTTGTAGAGGCGGGGGCCAGCGTGTCGTACCCCAGTTGCGGCGCGTGCTTAGGCATGCACAGCGGCGTGCTGGGGCCCAATGACGTGTGCATCAGCAGCACCAACCGAAACTTTGTCGGGCGCATGGGCGACCCCACCGCACAGATTTATCTGGCAAGCCCCGCCACAGTTGCCGCGAGCGCCATCGCAGGACATCTGGCTGACCCGCGTGAATACAACTCAGTTCAATCATAAACCAGCTCAACTATAAAGTATTTAAACTGTAAAAACATCATCAAGATACCCAAAGCCAATATATTTCAGTGCCTTTTCTGCCACTTCAAGCTCACTTTCTAAGGTTCTATAGGGAATCACATGCACACTTTGCTCACCCTTGCCGTTATTCAGGCTGCCTTACTGGCCATTCCTGGGCCTGATGTGCTGCTGGTTTTGCAAACCGCAGTATCGCGCACCCGGCGTGCGGCGCTGTTGGCGGGCCTGGGCGTAAGCCTGAGCATTGGTGTGTGGGCGGCTTTTGCACTGCTGGGCATTAGCGTGCTGTTTCAGGCTTTTCCATGGATACACACCATAATCAAGGTAGCAGGCGGACTTTACTTGCTGTACCTGGGGCTCACTATATGGCGCAGTAGCCTACAAACCCGACAAGAAGACGCTCATACCGTCATCGTGCCGTTGAATGACTTTGCCGCCCTGCGCACTGGATTTTTAACCAATATCTCTAATCCCAAAGCTGCTATATTCTTTGGCAGCGTATTTTCCAGTTTGCTGGGCGCAGCGCCTAGCTCTGGCCTCAAGTTAGGTGCGTGGCTTGTTGTATTTGGTCTGAGTTGTCTGTGGTTTACCCTGGTTGCCCTGAGCATGTCCACTACCAAACCACAACAGGCTTACCTCAAGGCCCGCAAAGCTATTGACCGCATTGGCGGCACATTGATGCTGGGCTTTGGCAGTGTGTTATTGCTCAACAAATAATAGATTGGCCTGTTCATTTACATGTATACACGCGCTTATTGACAACCAGCACGCATTTGCTTTTACCTTCTTATCCTAACCCTCTACTCACCCCAATACACAAGGAGGCACTCTTATGGGAGAAGCCAAACGCCGTAAAGACCTGGGCCTTATGCCCCGCGAAACCACCCTTAGATTTACCGTAGAGCGCGGGCAAGCGCCGCAGCTTGAGGGCCAAGCCGACGACGAAACCCGCGAACTGATGCGCCGCCATATCGCCTACCGTCTGGGTGACACCGAGGGCGCGTGGGACAGAGAGTACCGCCGCGCCTACCTGCTTGACGCTGACCAAGAACTAGAAACCCGTGAGGCGCTGAACAACATTGCCACAGCGCGGTATGTACGCGGCAGCATCAGCCTGGTGACCAACAAGCCCGACATGCCCAGCGAGGACGCCCTGCCCGTATTAGGACGCGAAGGCGAGTGGCTGCGCTTTAAGGCGCTAGAAGCCAGCTTTGACGGTCACACCTGGCAGCCCCGCCGCGCCCATGTAGACGGCATTGCGCTGATGATGACAGGTCACCGCGCTCTTATGGAAGAAGAAGGCGACCCCACCGAAGTCTTTTTTGAAATGACCCGTGACGGGCAAGTGACGTTCAGCGGCGAAGAAGCCCAAACGCTCAGCGAAGCGGCTCAGGCCGGGCTGCGCGAGGAACTGAGTTACTGGTACGGCCTAACCCCTGAAGAATGGGACAACGAATACCGCGAATACATCGCCTACTTTGGCGGTGAAGAACTCAGTGACGAGCAGCTTGCCGCACTCCCCACCCCCCAAGCGCGGCGCGGCTCAGTGCTGCTGCAACCCGACCACATTATCTTGCCGCCCTTTCACCTGAGCTCATTTTTGATTCCTGGCTACCAGGTGAGCGTTAACCTTGATGACGAAAGTATTACCTTTGACGGCAATACCTGGACACCCCTGCCTGGTAGCGACCAACAAGACGACGAAGATGTGCAAGAAGATAGCCCAGAAGATAGCCAGGAAGACACCCAAAAAGATGATTCCAAACTACTTGACAATTAAAGGGCATGTGGCACCTAAAAAAACACCCCAAAGCGCTTACGGCCCCAACGCTTTATCTCTAGCGCTATTTTCCTGACAAAAGGAGCAAAGAAATGCCTACAGTTCATGTATTCGCCCGTGACCATATCAATACTGATGAGATCATTCCAGCGCGTCACCTGACCAGTGATATAGAGGCTGAGCTGGCCAAATATGCCATGGAAGATTATGACAAAGACTTTGTAAAGCGTGTCAAGCAGGGCGACATTGTGGTGGCGGGGGCTGACTTTGGCTGCGGCTCATCGCGTGAACATGCCGTATGGAGCCTGCGCGGAGCGGGTGTAGCGGCGGTGCTGGCCCCTAACTTTGCGCGTATTTTTTACCGCAACGCCATTAACAACGGCTTTTTGGCCCTAGAAGCGCAGGGCATTGTCGAAGCCTTTTCCGACGGCGACCAGGCTGACCTTGACCTCAAGCAAGGCACCATCACCAACCAGCGCACAGGCCAGAGTGTCACCTTTGTACCTGTGGCCCAGTTTGCGCTGGACGTACAGCAGGCGGGTGGCTGGCTAGAGTACATGAAGGCCAGTGACCAGGCCACGCTGGAGGCTGAAACGCTCCAGGCCCGCAGCACCGAGAGCGGACACGGACACGCCGGAAGGCCCCAGGGCGACGAGCAGAGCATGGAGCCTGTGCACGAGTCTACGCCGCAGTAAGGCGCGGCGGCTTATTGTTGTGGCCCAACCAGTTTCAGCCCAGCCCCTAGCCAGTTCAGTCAGCCCAGCCAGTTCAGCCAGGCACCTCGCAACTGATATCTAGCACCTCAACCCGTTCCCCCTGTCTCACAAAAGGAAACCCCCAACATGCCCAAGATTGTATTACTCAGCGGTGACGGCATCGGCCCCGAAGTGTGTGCCGAAGCCGTCCAAGTGCTGCAAGCCGTTGCCCCTGATGTTACGGTAGAGCCACAAGCCATCGGCGGCGTGGCCTATGAGCAAACAGGCCAGCCCTTTCCTAAACGCACCGAAAGCGCCGTAGCAGAGGCCGATGCGGTGCTGCTCGGTACGGTGGGCGGCGCACACAACTCGCCCTGGAACGCGCTGCCCAGGCCGCTGCGTCCAGAGTCAGGGCTGCTGGCGCTGCGTCAAAGCATGGGGGTATACGCCAACCTACGCCCTGTAAAGGTGATCCCCGGCTTGGAAAGCCTCTCGCCGCTGCGCGAAACCCTTGCTCGCCAGGTAGACGTGCTGATAGTGCGTGAGCTGCTGGGCGGAGCTTACTTTGACCCTCGCCGCGCGATTGAGGGTGACGCGGCCTACAACACCATCGGCTACACCCGGCCGGAAATAGAGCGCGTGGCCAAGGTGGCCTTTGCAGCCGCCCAAACTCGGGGCAAACGGTTGACCAGTGTAGACAAGGCCAATGTGCTTGAAGTTTCTGAGCTGTGGCGCAAGGTGGTAAGCGAGGTGCAAAGCGCCCACTACCCTGACACCGTCTTAGAGCATGAATATGTTGACTCAGTGGCGATGCTGTTGGTCAAAACACCAGGACGCTATGACGTGATACTCACCGAAAACCTCTTTGGTGACATTCTGTCAGACCTAGCTGCGGTGATACCTGGCAGCATCGGCGTGATGCCCAGCGCGTCACTGGGCGACGGCCCTGGCCTGTACGAGCCTATTCACGGCTCGGCCCCTGACATTGCGGGGCAGGGCATTGCCAACCCCACCGGCACCATTTTGAGCGTAGCCATGTTGCTGCGCCACTCACTGGGCCGCGAAGCCGAAGCCCAGCGCCTAGAAAAAGCTGTAGAGCGGGCACTGGAAACGGTACGCACCCCCGACCTGGGCGGCAAAGCCAGCACGCAGGAGGTGGGAGCAGCGGTGCTCAAGAGTCTGTAACCCAAAGTAGGCGTTTAGCGTTTGGACGGCTTGACGCGCTGGGCATCTGAGCCGTGCTGCTGACCGTCAGGCCGCTTGAGGGTGTGCTTGGTCTGATGGTCAGACGAATAGCCCAGCCTTTTACAGATGCCGACTTGAACCGTAGTGAACACGTGGCGACCTCTGATACAGACGGCGATCTATTCCAGCGCAGTGCGTAGTAGACCCTTACCCGCTCATCTCACCCGCTGGCCTTCCATTCGTGATGGTATAGAAGGCGTGTCGCCTCCTTTTGCTTTTGTCCGTCTTCCTTTTGCCTTTCCTGCCACGTGTGCATTAGTCTTGTATGCCCTTTTGCTGCTGAGCCCTGCCGCTCAGGCAGCCGTCACCGTTCACAAAGGGGACACCCTCTTTAGCATTTCGCGGCGGGTGGGGCTGAGCGTGGAGCAACTGCGCCGCATCAACCACCTGAAGAGCAATACCATCACCCTGGGCCAGGTGTTACGCACTGGTGCACCTCCCAAGGTAAAACCACAGGGCCGCCCAAGCTTACAGAAAGCCGCTAGCAACAAAAGCTCTGGCAACAAAGCCGCTGGCAAAGCCCCGCGCCTGGCAGGGCGCTACACCATTCGCAAGGGCGACACGTTGTCGGGCATTGCAAAGCGCACAGGCAGCAGCGTCGCAGTGCTGCAACAGGCCAACCACCTCAGCAGCACAACCATTCGGGTGGGGCAGCGGCTGACCGTGCCGCCCGCCAACTGGAAACCTGCGCGGGCCAAAGCGTCCCAGCTTGCACCATTGCCACCAGGCAGTGAGCGGCGCACCATCTACAGTTATATTCTGGCGGGGCGTCACGATACTTTTGCCAGTTTGCAGGCCAAAAGTGGGCGAACGAAGGCACAGTTTATGGCGCTTAACCACCTACGCGCCCCGCAGATTTTTGCAGGAATGCGGGTGCTGTTGCCGCGCCAGATGATTGTGCCCAGGCCGCCTGCGCCCATTCACCCGCCCGCCCAACTGATTCGGATGAAGGTGAGGGGTATTCCCGTGCAGATGGTGCGCGTTGACCTGCGCCACCGTGGGGTGTTGGTGTCACCTGTTTTGCCCAGTTGGGGGCTGGGTGGGGGCGGGGCGAGGGTCAGCACATTAGCCAGGCAAAGCGGCGCGATGGCTGTGATTAACGGCAGTTACTTTGACCCGCGAAGCTACGTGCCAGCGGGTGACTTGGTGGTTCACGGGCGGCAACTGTCACAGGGCCGCCTCCCTGCTGCACTGTACATCACGCCCGACAACCGTGCGGCTATTGGCAGCGCCAACGGGCAAAGCTGGAAAGGCATGGAAACGGTGATTGCCAGTGGCCCTCAACTGGTGCGCGGCGGCGTGGTGCAAAACAGCTATTCTTCTGTGTTTCGAGACCCTGCGGTGTTTGGCAGTGCCCAACGCAGCGCCATTGGACTGGTGGGCAGCCGCGACTTGCTGCTGGTCACGACCTCTACCCCGCTCAGCGTGGGACAGATGGGCCATGTGATGTCGAGCCTAGGCGCCCGCGACGCGCTGCTGCTTGATGGCGGCTCAAGTGCGGGCCTGGCCTGGAATGGCGCGGCCATCACCAAAGGCCTGCGTGGTGTGGCCTACGGTATCGGGGTCTATTCAGACTATCAGGGCAGGCGGTTTAGGCGGAACTAAAAAACTAGCGACCACAAACAAACGAAAACGGGGCGTTTGAACGCTAGCGACTCGCCGCCATTACCCCCTCCTCATACCGACTGCGCTTCCGTACTGCGAAATGCGTACTTGTTTCTACGCCCGCTGGCCTTCTTTTATCGCATTTTTAACACAGTTCAGGTTGGACTCTGTACTTACAGCTCTGTACTTACAGCACTCAGACATGCAAACGCTGGTCTACTTGCCCCACCTCACTCAGCAAGTCGCTGGCAATCTCTAGCGCACTGGTGCCCAGGCTCGATCGCTCTAACCCCAGCAGTATGCTCAGCCGTTCGCGCCGGGCGGGAGCAAGGTGCAGCCAGCGCCCTAGATCGGCGGCGTGGTGACGGGCAGTTTCGTCGCGTATCAACCGGGCTGCGCCGTCATAATAGCCCGCCTGCACAGCAAGCCTGGCTTCGCGCTCTACAGGCAACATACCCATGCCGCGCAGAGCCAGCAGCAGCGCCCTGGCCTCATGCTCACCGCCAAAGCCATACAGCCGCTCAAGCAAACTCAGCGCACGCGGGGCGATAAGCGCAAAGTCAGCCCGCCAGTGGTGGGTGAGCCGCACGCCTTGGTGGGGCCAGCGCCGCACGGTTGCCACTGCCGAAAGCGCAGGGTACGCGCCGTGCAAGGCCACCCGCCGCGCCAGCAACAGCCCTTGAAGCGGCGCGTCACCGCTGCGCACCGCCCTTTGGTGCAGTTGTTGCTGAGCGCTATGGCCTAGGTTCTGGCTGTAGCGTTGCCATTCGGCGGCCGTGAAGTTGAGGCGGATCAGGCGCTCAAGCACGCGCCCAGGGTCATACAGCACGTCTACATTGAGCCACCAACCGCTCGGCAAGCCGTAACCTGCAGCCAGTCTGTTCAGCGGCTCTAGGGCGCCCGGCCCCTCCCCTGCCGCTGCCAGCGCTCCTTCTAGTGCCTCAAATGGCAGGGTCAGCGTACCCGCAACCAGCGCGGTCTGTGCGCGGCGCTCAAAGACCAGCACCACCTCGCGGCTTCCTGCCCAGTGCGGCGCAGCGTCCACCAGACAGCGGGCCACGGCGCGTACACGGCGCTCATGTTGCCACTGGCTGAGTTGTTGGCTAAGGTCAGGAAGGGGGTCAGGAAGGGACAATTCAGGCTCCTCTGGCAAGAAAGAGCAGATGCGCACACAGGGTGTATAAAAAGACGGTTGACCACTTATCCAGACTGCGCTTCTGTAGGGCGAAATGCGTACTGGTGCCTATGCCCGCTGGCCGGATTAGGCGGGGTGTCTGCTTGGCCATTTTTTGGCAACCTGGCGCTCAGCTCTGTCTTGCCAGAGGAGCCTGGCGGCGAGCGGTGAGCCTGTATCACTGACCGCGGTCAGGCGCTGGCGGCCTTTTTCTTGGCTTTGGCGGCTTCTTTTTCAATCTTTTCAGCGGCTTTTTCGGCGATTCTGTCACTGGGCTTTTCGGTATACCGCTCGGCGTTGCGGGCGTTGTTTTTGACATTATTCTTGGCGGCTTCTTCAGCCTTTTGGTCCAGCACAGCTTGGGCTTCTTTGAGCCTGAACACCACCAAGCTGCCCACAAAGGTACAGGTCACCTGCCCGTGGGCATTGAGCAAGCTCAGCGCCGCCATAATATCTTCGCGGGCCATGCGCAGTTGCTCTGCCATGTGCAGGGCGCTGTCAGCACGTCCTTCTAGGTAGTCGCGGATTTTCTTGGCATCATTGGTCAGCGGCGTAGCGGGTACATCCGCCAAACCTGGGTCAGCCAGGCCGTACACGGCGCGGGTTCCCGTACCAGGCAGTCGGCGCACACGGCCCTGGTCAAGCAGGCTGGCGAGGGCCGCACGCAGGTGCGACAGCGCCAGACCCGTGGTTTTGGCCAGCTCGGTTTCTACCCACTCTTCTTTGCTGTCTAGCGCTTCAAGCACCAGTTTTTCATTGGCACGGCGGGTTTCTTGTAGATCTTCAACAGTAGGTGGGTTAAACATGTCGCCTCCAGATAAGGAAATAGATGATTTTAGTAGTGATACAGATTCCGATTGATTTGGCGTACTTCCGAATCAATCCGAGCGGATGCGAGTGGGAACAGCATACGGACTGCGCGGTATGGAGCCGCAGGCGGCGCTTTTCCGACTGTGGTGGAATTTAGCGGCAGTCCGTATGATACTGCCTGATAAGTACCTATTTTACAGCAAAATAAAACAACGCGGGAACGGGCAGACAGTCATCCTGCGCCCCTGCTCGTGCTGAGCCGACAAGCAGGACATAACTTTTCTATTTTGTCATATTGAAGGGTGCTATGGGTGAGATAATACTTATACTGTGACTGTTTACTGTGCCGCTAACCCCCACCTGCGCCCACACTTTGCCCGCGTTATACCCAGCAAACATTAATCTTCACTTGCAAAAGCTCACCCTAGGGCCCTTCAACGGTTATGCTAAGCACATTATGGGCGTTGGTCGGGCCTGACCCGCAAACCCAACTCAAGGAGAATAAATGGAACAGAACAAAGGACTCGGCGGCTCACTGGTAGAGGTTTTTGATGCCGCGCTCAATTTGGTCAAAACTGAAGCCCGCGTGCAGATGGCCCGCGTTACTGAGGTCGTTAAGGCCAAGGGCATCGGCGCTGTGCTGCTGCTGGCTTCTACCGCCCCGCTGGTATTGGGTCTTATTTTCCTCATCCTATTCGTATTTTACGGACTGATTCGCCTCGGACTGGGCGCCTGGGCCGCTGCGCTCGTCATTGCCATCTTTAGCTTTGTGGTGGCGGCGATGCTGGCCTTTATGGGTATTGAAAAACTGAAAGCTGACGTACCCGAAGATGATGGCCAAGAGGCATACGACCTGAGTGTGCCTTATACCGCCCATGCCGATGACCTGCGCTACGGCAAGGTGAGTGGCAGCGAAGTGGTGGGTAGTGAGTATATTGACCGGGACTCTAGCGGCCTGGATACCGCCCGCGTGCGTGACCTGCGTATGGATATCCACGGCGATCCTGTGGCAGGCCATGACAATCATGGAGAGAGCACGGCTGCGCGCCGAAGCAGCGCCGTGCCGGACACCACCTATCCTAGCGTAGAGCAGGCCAGCCGCCTGAGCGCTGAACACCCCGAAGGCACCACGCCCCAGGGCACTATGACCCAGGGCAAGCCTTCTGACCAGCCTGGCATTAGCGTAGATACCACCCCCACCTATAAAGAAGACATGAAAAAGGAAGGGTACTGATGAGCGATAACCAGTCAAATGAGCAAAGCAACTATGAAGTGGTGCGTATTAAGCGTGAGAGTGTACAGGTCAATGAGCGCGAAGCCGCCCGTTTGCGCCTGCAACAGTCGGTAGACAATTTGACCCAAGAGGTTAGTCTGCACGCCAATATGCAAAAAGAACCCCTCAAACTCCTTGGCGTTGCCACTGGCGTTGGCTCAGTAATGGGGTTGTTGATCGGCCGTTCATTCAGCACCACCAAAAAGGTCTATGTCAACCCAGAACTTAGTAAAAAAGACCAGAAAGCCTTTGAGAAGGCCCAAATGTTACAAAAGCGCAACAATACTGATATAGGCGGTGCGCTGGTAGCTACACTGGGGACTCTGGCCTTTAAGGTATTGCAAGAGCGCGTACTGTCTCCCAAGTTAGATGAAGTAGCGCAAAATCTTATGAACAAGGCAGCTGATCGCGAAAGTGGTAAAGGCAAGCCCGTACCTGCCTCTGATCGCGGCGCATCGCCCGCACACAACAACCTCAGCAGCATCGCCAACGGTCTACTCCACCCCGAACAGGGCGGTGAGGTAACAGGCGTGATTGTCCGCGACTTCCGCCCCGCTGTCCAGCGCGCCCAGGTGGACAAGTACGGCAACGAAATCTACGGCTCCAAACTGCACCGCCCTGTGGCCCCAGCCTCAGCGGGCAGTAACAAAGAACTGGTTAGTACTGCACCTACGGTAGTGATAGAAGAAGGTCAACCTGTAGAGCTGGGCAAACACTAGAGATGACCGCTAGGTAACGGCTAACAGCAGACTTCTGTCTTATAAACGGCCTTTCCTGATTGGAATGGGCCGCTTTTTATTTGCCTAAGTGGTTACGTGATAGCTTTACGAGCGGTGTTCTAGCTTTAAGAACGGTTTATACGGAGTTCATTTTATTCCATCACAATCTCAGGGCCGCGGACTGTGCTGGCCTAGCGCATAGTGCGTACTTTTGCTTACTCGCGCTGGCCTTGTTTCACTGCCTTTTTAACTACCTGCCAGGTAGAGCGTGGATCATGATGCACCTCTACCTCGAACACAGTGATAAGGCAAAACGTGGCAGATGCTGTAGGTGGAGCGGATTCGGGCGCTTTCCTCAGATACGCGCAACTGTCATCAGCAGCTACTTAATAAGGTTCAATCAGTATTTGTCTTAGTTGGTCATGTGCCGTACCTGGTACTCAGTTTGATACTGGTCAGCCAGCACACGCAGTATCTGGCGGGCCAGCGCCTGAACCTCGCGGTCGCTGCTGTTGGGCAACTTAAAGTTGAGCCCCTCGCCGTACTCACCCACAAAGCCACCACCGTCACGCCGCACGCGCAACAGCACCTCGCAGATGCCCAGGCGAAACCACACGGCGTGCCAGCTGCCTAGCGGCAAGGGGCGCAGGCGCACACTTTGGGTGAGTGGCTCCATAGATACATTGTTAAGCGGCTGTCCCGCGCCATTAGCATGCCGAAACGCAAAATACAGCGCCGACAGCAGGGTTTCACAGGCCACCGTCTCAGCCTGGCGCTGCTGGGTGGTGGCGATGATGGCGTGCTGTAGGGTATCAAAGTCGGTCATGCGTTTGTAGGTGTAGGGTAGCGCATCAGCGTATTCAAAAAAACAGGGCTACTTGGCTACGTTCTATAAAAGGCGTTATCAAATGACAAAGGTAGCTACGGCGATTAGGGGTTGACAGGTAGTCAAAACTCTGATACGGACTGCCGCTAAATTCCACCACAGTCGGAAAAGCGCCGCCTGCGGCTCCATACCGCGCAGTCCGTATGCTGTTCCCACTCGCA
>JAGLBF010000034.1 GCA_018260375.1 Deinococcus sp. | reverse complement strand
GATTGATTCGGAAGTACGCCAAATCAATCGGAATCCGTATTACACTGGCGCTATGACTGACCCCAGCACTGATCACCTTTTGCCCGAACGCATCACCCTGCTGCTGGTGGATGACCACCCCGTGGTGCGCAAAGGCACCCGCGAGCTGCTTGAGGGCGAACGTGATATGCAGGTGTTGGGCGAGGCCGAAAACGGCGAAGAGGCTGTACAAAAAGCCAGGGAACTGCGCCCCGCCGTGATACTCATGGACGTGTCTATGCCGGGTATGAACGGCATAGAAGCCACCAAACTGATCAAAGCCGAGTCGCCGCAAGTGAGTGTGCTGGTGCTCACGAGTTATGACGATGACGCGTATGTGTTTGCGCTATTAGAAGCGGGCGCGGCGGGTTATTTGCTCAAAAACGCGGGCGAAGATGAGCTGTTGAATGCGGTGCGGGCGGTGGCAGCGGGGGAGAGTGTGCTGACTCCAGCGGTAGCGCGCAAGGTGCTGGCCCGCTTCAGCGTACAGAGCAGCCCTACCCCGCTTGATGACACCCTGTCACCCCGCGAGCTAGAGGTACTGCGGGTGGCGGCGTGGGGGCTGACCAACAAAGAGATTGCCCGCCAACTTGACATTTCACCGCGCACTGTGCAGGTACACCTCGCCAATACCTTTGCCAAACTGAGCGTAGGCAGCCGTACTGAGGCCGTGCTATACGGCATAAAACGCGGCTGGATAGACCCCAACGGCGTACAGTTGAGTAGCTTGCAGGTATAGCTTGCATCATCCCTGAACGTGCTCAGTTATGAACGCGTTCCTTGAGCGTGGATCATACGGACTGCGCTCCATTCCAGCACCGTATAACGCCCCTGCATTCATAGGGGAGAATATCAACTGCACAAAGCAGTTTTTGGAGCCTCGGCAGCGGCTTCTGGAGCAAGGGAAGGGTCAAGGCGTCTGATGATGTGTTCTTCCCTCAGTCGCTGCTCATACGGACTGCCGCTAAATTCCACTACAGTCGGAAAAGCGCCGCCTGCGGCTCCATACCGCGGCATCCGTATGCTGTTCCCACTCGCATCCGCTCGGATTGATTCAGTGCAGTTCTGAATCAATCGGAATCCGTATCAGCAGAGCGCAAGTCGGAATCCGTGGCACACGCCTTGCGCTTGCGGTGCTCATAGCCTATGCTACCAAGCATGTTGAGCCAAAAGCGCAGCCTGACCTGGTGGCCTAATACCGCTGGGTAGACGTGCGTTTTGTTGTGATTACGCCTCACCCCGCAGAGAATGTATCGCTCTGCGGGGCTCTTTTTTATTAAGGAAGTGACCCCCCCCTTGAATACAACCTCGTTAACCACACTGCATACCGCTGTGCGCCGTCTCAATGCTGACCTAGACACCCCTGTTAGTGCTTACCTCAAGGTTAGTGACAACGCCCAGTGCCTGAGCTTTTTGCTGGAGAGCGTGGAAGGCGGCGAGCGGCAGGCCCGTTACTCATTTATTGGCACGGGCGAGGTGGGGCGCTACAGTCTGCGCGGCAACGTGGCGACCCTCAGCGGGGTGCTGAGTAGCGGCGGCCACACCGAGCAACAAGAGACCACCGACCCCTTAGCGCTGCTGTACAACCGCGTACTGCGCCCGCTAGCGCTGCCTAGTGATGCGTTTGACGGCTCCCCACCCTTTTTTGGCGGAGCGGTGGGCTACGCGGGCTACGACCTGATACGGCTGTATGAGCAACTGCCGGACAACAACCCTGACGAACTGGGGCTGCCCGACGCGCTTTTTATTGTGCCTGAAGGCGTGGTGATCTTTGACCATCTGCGCCACCACCTGTATCTGGTGGCCTCGGCACACACCGAGCAGCAGGCTGAAGCGGTGGTCAGCCGGTTAGAGGCGCAACTACGCGCCCCTCTCCCTGCCCACATTCCAGGCTCGCAACAGGCCGCGCCGATGCACTTTGAGAGTAACATGACCCCGCAGGGCTACGCGGATGTGGTGAACCGGTGCGTGGAGTACATTCGCGCGGGTGATATTTTTCAGGTGGTGCCGTCACAGCGCTTTAGTGCCACACTGACGGCGCATCCGTTTGCGCTGTACCGCGCCATCCGCAGCATTAACCCCAGCCCGTACCTAGGTTATCTTAACCTGGGCGACGTGATACTGGTGGCCAGCAGCCCGGAGAGTCTGCTGCAAAGTGACGGCAAGAGCATTGTCACGCGGCCTATTGCGGGTACGCGTCCGCGCGGCAGTACGCCAGAGGCCGACGCGGCCTACGCCCGTGACCTGCTGAGCGACGAAAAGGAACGCGCCGAACACCTGATGCTGGTTGACCTGGGCCGCAACGACATCGGCCGCGTGGCCCGCTACGGCTCGGTAACGGTAGAAGACGCTTTTACCATTGAGCGCTACAGCCATGTGATGCATATTGTCAGCGGTGTGCGCGGCGAATTGGCACAGGGCCATACGCCGCTTGACGCCCTGCGAAGCGTGATGCCGATGGGAACATTATCGGGCGCACCCAAGATACGGGCGATGGAAATTATTGACGAGCTAGAAACAGTACGGCGCGGGCCATATGGCGGCTGCTTTGGCTACCTCGCCTTTGACGGCTCGCTGGACATGGCGCTGACGCTGCGTACCATGGTGATTGCGGGCGGCAAAGTTCACATCCAGGCAGGCGCGGGCGTGGTGGCTGACTCTGACCCCGTAGCTGAGGAGCAGGAGACGCGCAACAAGGCGGCAGCGCTAATGCGGGCGGCAGAGCGGGCAGCGGCGGGCCTATGACTCAGGTCAAGATTTACGGTCACGCTGAATATCTTCAGGGGCGCAAAAAAACTATTTCAGATGCCATTCAAGAAGCTGCACAAGAAGCACTTGGCTTGCCCAATACTAAAAGGTTTCACCGCTTCTTTTCCCTACAAGCCGAAGACTTTATTCATCCTAGTGACCACACGGTAGCTTATCTGATTTTGGAAATCTGCCTCTTTCAAGGCCGTAGCCCCAAAACCTTAGAAAATTATATTCGCGCCTTACAAAATAACTTGGGAAAAGCTCTTAATTTGAAGCCAAATGATGTAGAGATTACTCTTATTGCCACACCGCCCCAATATTGGGGTATTCGCGGCCAACTCGGTCACGAACTGCAACTCAGCTATGAGGTAAGCCAATGACAACCCACCACCCACAACCCCACATCCTCATCATTGATAACTATGACTCATTCACCTATAACCTTGTGCAGTATTTTGGCGAACTAGGCTGTAATCTTACTATTTGGCGCAATGACCAGTTTACCTTGCATGAAGTTAAAGAACTGAATCCCGATGCCATTGTCGTTTCCCCAGGGCCATGTACACCGCACGAAGCGGGCCTGAGTGTAGAGGTGATACGCGAGTTTGCGCCCAGCGTGCCGATACTGGGCGTGTGCCTGGGGCACCAGAGTATCGGCCAGGCATTCGGGGCCACTGTGAAACGTGCGCCTATTCCTGTACACGGCAAAACCAGTGCTGTAGAGCATACGGGTGAGGGCCTCTTTGCGGGGCTAGAGGCAGACACCACCGTTACCCGCTACCACAGCCTGATTGTGGAAGACCTGCCCGACGATCTGCTGCCTACCGCCTGGGCCACTGACCGCCTGCCTGCTGGCGAATACCGCGCACTGATGGCCCTTAAGCACCGCGACTACCCCACCTACGGCCTGCAGTTTCACCCCGAAAGCGTCGCTACCCAGGCAGGCAAGCAGATGATCAGCAACTTTCTGGATGTGGTCAGGGCTTATCACTGACGGGCCACAGCAGCTTTCTGGGGGCCGCCTGCGCTGCTGCGACATCCGTATAACACGGTGCAAGGCGCACTCCGCATAAGCTCTACAACCGCCTAATCCCTTTAATTCGCTCTTCCCCTACACTACTGTTCATGTCTTCTCGTACTGCTGGTCTTAGTGACACTATCTCCGCTATTGCTACGGCTCCAGGCTCGGCAGGGGTGGGCATTGTGCGTATCAGTGGCCCCCAGGCCTTGCAGGTGGCTGATGCGGTGTTTGTGGGGCGGCGCAAGCCCAGCAGCGCGGCGGGGGGGCGGTTTTTGTACGGACAGTTTGTGGCGGGCGGGGAAGTGCTGGACGACGGTCTGTGTCTGGTCTTTCGCGGCCCCCACAGCTACACGGGCGAAGACGTGGCCGAGTTGCAGTCGCACGGTAGCCCGGCTGTGCTTGCGGCGCTGCTCGCCAGTACGCTGGTGGCAGGAGCGCGGCTGGCACGGGCGGGTGAGTTTACCTTGCGAGCGTATCTGGCGGGCCGCCTTGACCTGACCCAGGCTGAAGCGGTGATGAACTTGGTGCAGGCCCACACCGATACGGGCCGCAGGCAGGCCACGCTGGGCCTCAGTGGAGCGCTGGGCGAGCGCATAGCGGGCATTGCCGCTGACCTCACGCGCACGCTGGCGGCTTTGGTGGCGATGCTTGACTACCCCGAAGAAGGCGTACCCGAAGAAGAACGCATACAGCCGCTAGAGCGGGCACACCACAACCTCCAGGCTCTACTCGCTACGGCGCGGGCAGGCATGGTGGCGTCGCGGGGAGCGCGGCTGGCCCTGCTGGGCAAACCCAATGCGGGCAAATCGAGCCTGCTCAATGCCCTGCTGGGCTACGAGCGCAGTATTGTCACTCCCATTGCAGGTACCACCCGCGACTACCTAGAGGCCCAATTGGAACTGGCAGGCGTGCCTATCACCCTGGTCGACACCGCTGGGCTGCGCGACACCAGCGACCACATCGAAGCCCAGGGTGTCAAACAGGCCCTGCACCTGGCCCAAAACGCCGACCTGGTGCTTACCCTAGAAGACGGACACCTGCCCCGCGAGCCGCTTGATTTGCCGGCTGGTATCCCCACCTTACGCTTGCAAACCAAAAGCGACCTGGGCACCGTGTGGCACGACCCCGAAGTGCTGCCTGTCAGTGCGGCGACAGGCGAGGGCTTGCCCCAGTTGCGTGAGCGCATCGCGGCGGTGCTGCTGGGCAACGTGGCACGCGGCGAGGCCTGGCTCACCACCGAGCGCCAAGCCGACGCTGTACGCCGCGCCAGCACGCATGTCAGTGCTGCATTGTCGCTGCCCGATGATCTCGCCGCCTTTGAGCTGGAGCAGGCCCTGCATATCCTCTCCGAACTCACAGGCCGCGACGTAAAGGAAGATGTGCTGGATGCAGTATTTAGTAACTTTTGCGTGGGCAAATAAGAATTGGTTCGGGCAACTATAAAGGCCCTTACGGTCATTAGGGGTTACGAATAGTCAGGCATGCTGCTAGATCGGTCAAGTGAAGGGTCTAAGCGGCGACAAGATAAGCAACAGTTGGTTATAAAGACGTGATTTGCATCTGACTGTAGACAGAAATACTGAAACCTTATGGCCATTGCTCCTGCCGGTCACGTTTCTTAAAACATTACCGAGAAGCGCAGTCCGTGCTAGAAGAAGCGTGATAAAACAGAGCGTTTTCATACTCAGGCGACAAAGTAGTAAACCCATCTCTACTGGTTAATCATAACGGTGAATACAAGCTCTATGGTCGCCGTTTGCTATATTTATATTTTGATACTTATCACTAAACGTATAGCTGCCTAAGATTTATTCAAAAGTTTCCTATTTTATGTAGATTTCTAGAAATTCCTTACCCTGATTGCAACTTTATTGTTAAATGAATTTTTGCTGTCTTTACTAGAGTGAGTAATAACCGCTTTACCGGTGCGTATACGCGGCGTATTTCTCGAGCAGAGCCCAGGCTTTGCCGCTTTGCATCAGCGCCTGGGCCAATGTGACACCGCTAGCTAGGGTGTCGGCTTTGCCTGCTACGTACAGGCCTGCGCCCGTGTTAAGGGCCACCATATCTCGCTGCGCGGCGGTGCCCTTGCCTTGCAGCAGTTCGCGGGTGATGATGGCGTTTTCCTGCGCGTTGCCACCGACCAGGGCGCTGACGGGGTGGCGGCTGAGGCCCACTTCTTCGGGGGTCAGCAGGTAGTGGGTGATTTGCCCGTCTTTCAGCTCGCTGATGGTGGTTTCACCGCTGACAGTAAGCTCATCTAGCCCAGCGCCGCACACCACAAGCGCCGCTGTACTGCCCAGTCGCCGCAGCGCTTCGGCAAGCGTGGCGGTAAGCGTAGGGCTGTATACCCCCATCACCTGGTGGGTGGCCCCGGCGGGGTTGGTAATTGGCCCCAGCAGGTTAAACACCGTGCGGCTTGCCAGTTCGGTGCGAACAGCGGCGGCGTGTTTTAGAGAGGGGTGAAAGTTGCGGGCGAACATAAAACCGATGCCTAGCGTGTCTATGGCGGCGGCGATGCGCTCTGGCCCGGCGTCTATGTTGATGCCCAGGGCTTCTAGCACATCAGCGCTGCCCGACTTGGAGCTAGCAGCGCGGTTGCCGTGCTTGGCGACAGGAACGCCGCCCGCCGCCAGCACAAAGGCTGAGGTGGTAGAGATATTAAAGGTGTTGGCCCCGTCGCCACCCGTACCAACAATGTCCAGCAGCAGGGTGCGGGGGGCTATGGGCAGCTGTACGGCGTGCTGGCGCATAGACTGGGCAAAGCCTGCAATCTCCTCATCAGTTTCGCCGCGCACCCTGAGGGCTGACAGAGCCGCCGCCAGCCGCGCTGCGCTGACTGTGCCCTGCATCACCTCATTCATAAATTCCTGTGCTTCTTGCTGACTAAGGTACTCTCCATTCATCAGTTTACGGTGTGCCATAGTCCTCCCTTTAGAACGTTGAACGGCGATGAGCGGCTGCCAAAATAGCAGGGTATGCGCTGAGGTAAGTGAAGTGGAGATAACTTGCCGCAGCAGTACAGGTCAATATTGAGGCACAAAGAGGTTTACATTTGGTCATGCCCTTGTGACCAGCCTTGTTACTAATCTTGTTACCAACGATAAAGCTCACCCGTCCCTACGAGCATCTCCCTGGAGCACTTTTCTATTACTTGCCAGTACCTATTGGTTGCTAGTGCCTATTAGTTGCCATTGCCATACAGACTGGAACCTTAACCTTACTCAAAACGCGGTGAAAGAAATCCGGCAGGCTTAGGAATGCCTATAAGAGTAGACTGATACATCACCTTCTTATTCCATTTTTTGTTGCCTGTTAACGGAGATAAAAGCCTGTATAGCTGCGACTTGAACAGCTCAGCTTGGCAAGCCAGTTGCTTGACGGCGCAGTAAGACAGGCCATCGTCCTGAGCGCCGCCAGAGGAGGGAGCGGTGCCGACCGTGCTGATCAGTAGCCCACATCAAACTTGAAAGCCCGCCCGCGTGAGCATCACCTTGAGTTCGTGTGAACTGCTTGCCGAATCTAGCGCCTCTTCCAGGCTAATCATTTTGTTTTGGTAGAGTTCTACCAGGTGCTGGTCAAAGGTACGCATGCCGCGTACATTGTCTTCTACCAGCGCGTCTTTGATGCCTGAGGTTTTGTCTTCGTCACGGATATAATCTTGAATTAGTGGCGTATTCATTAAAATTTCGCTTGTTAGCACTCGCCCCGCATGGTTTAGGCGCTTGAGCAGCCGCTGACTGATAATACCCACCAGTGACTCAGCAAGCAAAATGCGTATCTGATCCCGCTCGTAAGGCGGGAAAAAGTCAATGATGCGGTTGACCGAGCGCACCGCGTCTTGGGTGTGCAGCGTAGACAGCACCAGGTGACCCGTTTGGGCGGCTGTGAGGGCCGCTTCTACCGTCTCCTTATCGCGCATTTCGCCAATGAGAATCACGTCGGGGTCTTGGCGCATGGCAAACTTAAGGGCCGTGCGAAAGTCTTTGGTGTCGTTGCCCACCTCGCGCTGTGCCACAATGCTGCGGCGGTTGCGGTGCAAAATTTCTATCGGGTCTTCGATGGTGATGATGTTATAGGCCTGGGTGCGGTTGAGGTGGTCAACCATACTCGCCATGGTGGTACTTTTACCCGAACCTGTGGGGCCAGTAACCAGCAGCAGCCCGCGTGAGGCCTCGGCAAAGCTGTGCATAACCTCTACAGGCAAGCCCAGTGCCTCAAAACTGGGGATGTCGTCGGTAATCACGCGCATCACAATGCCCACCGCGCCGCGCTGACGAAAGATATTGACACGGAAGCGGCCGAGCCCTTGCAGGCTGTAGGCGGTATCTAGCTCGTTGCGGTACTCAAAATCCTCCCACTGCTCGTCGCTGAGGATGGTCTGAGCAAAGCCCTGGGTGTCGTGCGGCAACAGCATCTGCTGACCAAAGGGGGTCAGGCTGCCGTCAATGCGGCCCATCGGGGGGCTACCCGCCTGAAGGTGAACATCACTGACACGCTGGGTGAGCATATCGCGGAGTAGATTATTCAGTTGCATTGGCTGCTCCTTATGTACTTGGATAAAGTTTATCGTCTGGAGTTCATCGTCTAGGGTTCATCATCTGGGGTTCAATGGATAGAGCTTACAAAACAGTGATTGGGTGTTGTCTTTGTCATTCTCATGTTGTCTGTGAATCATGAACCACCTGCGGGGCAGGTACCAGCGGCATATTGTCAATCAGGCGCACACCAAAGAGCCTAGCGGCTATCAGGAGGCGCGGGGTATCTGGGGTTATTTGGGCGGGGTCAAGCTGGTTTATAGGTTGCATAAATTCATCAACAATGCTCAGGTAATCAAGCTGCAACTCGCTTTCACTGGCAAGCACCGCTTGGCCCGCTTCAAGCAGTCTGGCAATAGTGGTTTCGCCCTGCGCGTAGGCACGCTGCACCGCCCGCAAGGTGCGCGACAGCACGGCGGCACGGATGCGCTGCGCCTCACTGAGGTAGCTGTTGCGGCTGCTGAGGGCCAAGCCCGCCGCCGCGCCCTCTGCCACGCGCACGGTGGGTACGCCGACTACTTTCACGGGGACGCTGAGATCCGCCACCATACGGCGCAACACGCTCAACTGCTGCCAGTCTTTTTCACCGAAGTACGCGCAGGTGGGCTGCACCAGGTTAAACAGTTTGAGCACCACCGTCGCTACGCCCATAAAGTGGCCTGGGCGTGCCAAGCCGTCTAGTGTATCTGACACCCCCGCTACCGTCACTCGGCTGGCAAATCCGCGCGGATACATGGCCTCTACGCTGGGTGCAAAGACGATGTCCACGCCCTCCTGACGGCACAAGACCATATCGGCCTCAAGGTCACGGGGGTAAGAGGCGTAGTCTTCACCTGGGCCAAATTGCAAGGGGTTGACAAAAATACTCACCACCAACAGGGCATTTTCGGCGCGAGCGCGGCGCATCAGTTGGGCGTGTCCCCCGTGCAAGTAGCCCATCGTCGGTACCAGGCCCACCGTGCTGCTGTGCTGGGCAGCAATGCGCCCTACCAGCGCGGCGTGTAACTCAGCAGGAGTGCGCACCAGCTGCGGAGCTAAGCGCGGCGGCGGCGGAAGAGAATCAATTGCGGTACTCACCTCCCCATTGTCGCACATGTGCTGCGGCATACCCGGCAGTTCTGTGGCACCCGCCAGTTGCCAGTGGGGATACAGTGGAGTACCAGTAGCAGACGGTGCTCCCCAATCTAAACACTTGGCCGCTCTATACGCCGCCCTGAGCTACAGTAAGTCCCATGTTGCGCTTACTGTTTGTGGGGGATGTATTCGGCAGCCCTGGGCGGCGTATTCTGGCTTCCGAGTTGCCTAAGCTGCGCCCTGAGTACGATTTTATTATTGTAAACGGTGAAAATGCCGCTGGTGGCGCGGGCTTGCACCGCGAAGCGTTTACAGACATCGTTCAGGCAGGGGCGGACTGTGTGACCCTGGGCAACCACGCCTGGCATCACAAAGACGTGTACGGCCTGCTCGACGACCCGCGCCTGATTCGGCCACTCAACTTGCCTGGAGGTACGCCTGGGCGCGGCTGGCGCAGCTTTGATGTCACCACGGCGCAGGGTCATACCGAGCGGCTGACGGTGATCAATGCCCTGGGGCGGGTGTTTATGGAGGCGGTACACAATCCCTTTTTGGCGATCGATGAATTAATGGCTGAACTGGGCGGGCAGGGACACATTTTTGTGGACTTTCACGCCGAGGCCACCAGTGAAAAGGCTGCGCTGGGCTGGTACTTAGACGGTAAAGTGGCGGCAGTTATAGGCACGCATACGCATGTGGCAACGGCAGACACCCGCATTTTGCCGCGCGGCACGGGCTTTCAGACCGACGCTGGCTTTACTGGCCCGCGCGACAGCATCATCGGCTCGGCTCCTGAAGGCCCTGTTGCCCGCTTTGTGACCGAGCGATCCCACCGTTTTGGGGTCAAACAAGGCCCCGCCGAACTCAATGCCGTAGCGCTGCAACTAGAGATGAACGCCTGTGTGAGCATCAGCCGCGTGCATTTGGAAGAGGCCTAAAGGTGCCTGAGCGTCTGATACGGACCGCGCCGTACTTCAGCCCTGTACTTCAGCACGTACTTCAGCACCGTGCAATCCGGAATTGGTATGAGGTACTGTTGTAGAAACGTGGCAACGGGTCAAAGATTGGCCAAACGCCCAGGTGCTTGTCTACCCTCCGCCCTCTACTTTGCTTAAAGGAGGCCCCAATGGGCATACGCGAAGACGTGAATATCTTAGGCCGCACGCTGGGCACTGTGATCAAAGAGCAACAGGGCGAAGAGTTTTATAACCTGGTTGAAGAAATGCGGGCGCTGGTACGCCAGGCACGCCAAAGTGAACCCGACCATCACGAGGCACAAGCCCGCCTCGCAGAGCGCATTCGGGGACTGAGTGAGCAACAGGCTGAGCAGCTGGTACGCGCCTTTGGCTGGTACTTTCAACTGGTGAACCTCGCCGAAGAATATGAGCGGGTGCGGGTTCTTTCTGGCACACAGGGGGTGCGCCCGCAGAGCCTGGAGCAGGCCCTCATTGACCTCAAAGCGCTGGGGCTAAGTGCCGAGCAGACTGAGGCCCTCCTGGCACGGCTTGACCTGGGCCTTACCTTTACCGCCCACCCCACCGAAATGCGGCGTCGCACTGTGCGTCACCACCTGGTAGACATCGCCCGCGACATTCCCAAACTTGAACCGCAGCTGGATGAAGAAGCCACTTTGCGCGTTGCCGCCCACATTGAAGCGCTTTGGAATACCCCCGAACTGCAACGCCTGCGCCCCACCGTGCTTGACGAGGTCAAAGGCGGCCTGAGTTATCTGCCCGTTATCGCGGGGGCGCTCCCTGCCCTGCAACGTGACCTAGAGCGCGCCTTTGAGCACGTTTACGGGCGACCCACCGCCGCGCAGTTGCCGCTGAGTTTTTCGTCATGGATGGGTGGCGACCGCGACGGCAACCCCTACGTGACTCCTGAAGCCACCCGCCAGACCCTGGCACTGCACCGCGAACGCGCCCGCGAACAGCTTCTGACCCAGATTCGTGCAGCCTACAGCAACCTGAGCCAGGCCAATATCGTTGAGCCCAGCGCAGAGACTCAAGGTGCAGAAACTCACGGCGTAGAAACTTACAGTGCAGAAACTCAAAGCGCACAGACATACCGCCAAGAAAGCTACCGCCAGCGCCTCCAAGCCCTCCATGACGCAGTAGAGAGCGGCGAAAAGGTGGACTTGCTGCCTACTCTGGAAGCCCTTGACGCCGAGTTGCGCGCTCAGGGCCAGCACCGCAGCGCCGACCAGCTTCTTATTCCGCTGCTCACGGTGGCCCGCACCTTTGGGCAGCACCTGGTGAGCTTGGACATTCGCGAGCACAGCCAGCTGACAGGCGCGGCGGTCGCGGCCCTGCTGGCTGAGGGCCGTGTTTGCCCCGACTACCAAGCACTAGACGAAGCCCAAAAACTCGCCATTTTGCGCGCAGAATTGCAATCGCGCCGCCCACTATGGCCGGCCAACACCCCCCTCTCAGAAGACTTGGAGCGCGCTGTTGGGCCCATCCGCGAGGTGCAGCGTGCCGTCGCTCAGGTTGGTTCCAGGGCATTTGGGCGCTATATCATCAGCATGAGCGAGTCGGTCAGCGACATCTTAGAGCCGCTGCTGCTCGCCCGCGAGGTGGGTTTCCGCATTCTGCCCGTGCCACTCTTTGAAACGCTCGATGACCTAGAAGCCGCTCCCGCCATCATGACCGAGCTGCTGGCGCTCAGCGAGTACCGTGCATGGCTGCAAGGCGACTTGCAAGAGATTATGCTGGGTTACTCAGATTCTAACAAAGACGCGGGCTTTTTGGCGGCCAACTGGGCGCTTCACGAAGCCCAGCGCCGCATCAGCGCGGTGTGTCAGCAAGCGGGGGTACATTGGCGGTTTTTCCATGGACGCGGCACCTCTATCGGGCGCGGCGGCGGGCCAGCCTCACGCGGCATTTTAGGCCAACCGGCCGGCACCATTGACGCGGGGCTGCGGATCACCGAGCAGGGTGAAGCACTCGCTGACAAATACAGCCACCCACGCCTAGCCCACCGCAACCTGGAGCAAGCCCTTTACGGCCTGTTGCTGGCAGCCGCGCGCCCACAGGCCGAACTCAGCGACAAGTGGGTCAGCGCCATGACGCGGGCGAGTGCTGCCAGCACCAGCGCCTACCGCGCACTGGTTGAAAATCCCCAGTTCCTGCCTTTTTTTGAGGCCATTACGCCTATACACGAAATTGCCAGGCTCAACATCGCTTCCCGCCCCGTGCGCCGCCCAGGTGCACCCACCTTGTCCAATCTGCGTGCCATACCCTGGGTGATGAGCTGGACTCAAAACCGCACCAACCTGCCTGGCTGGTACGGGCTTGCCGAGGCGCTAGAGGCCATAGGCCCAGACCTCGCCCACCAGATGTACCGTGAGTGGACTTTTTTTAGAAGCATGCTTGACAATGCTCAGATGTCACTTGCCAAGTCTGACCCGCTGATTTTTGCCGATTATCTGCGCCTAGAAGAGCATAAAAGCGAGTTGGGCGAGCAGATACGGGCCGCCTATACGCGCACAGTGTCGCTGGTAGAGGAGGTGGTGGGCTCCGAACTGCTGAGCAACGAAGTGCGCCTCAAGCAGAGCATCGCCCTGCGCAACCCCTACATTGATCCGATACACCGCATCCAGGTAGAACTGCTGTTTCGCTCGCGCGCCGAAGCAGGCGGTTTAGACCGCTATGAGCGGCCGCTACTGCTGAGCGTGCAAGGCATTGCGGCGGGGGTACGCAACACAGGCTAAAGATCAGCGGGCGCGGGAAAACGTACGGACTGCGCTTCATTCCGGCACAGAGGCCAGCACAGTTGGGGAAGTACAGCCCAGAAGTACAGCCTGTGCTTGCATAACAGGAAACCCGTATCTTTTCCTACTCGCGTCTGCCCCCATCAAATCAGTAACGACCTGACTTAATCACAGGTCTGTACTATACGGATTCCGATTGATTTGGCGTACTTCCGAATCAATCCGAGCGGATGCGAGTGGGAACAGCATACGGACTGTGCGGTATGGAGCCACAGGCGGCGCTTTTCCGACTGTGGTGGAATTTAGCGCAGTCCGTATTACGCTTCTAGGTTACTGCCCTTGTCGTCATCCTCGCCGCTCAGTACCCGCAGCACTTCGCGCAGGGCGGGGCTGTCTTCGGCGGTGGTGTTCTGGTTGGCGGCAGCGTGGCGCTCTGCTAGGTAATAGGCCGTCCACACGCCGAAATACCACAGGGCCAGGCTGCCCGCGTAGCCGTCTGAGCCGTCCACAAAAGGCACATCGACCACCTCATCAATGCGGCTTTGGAGTATTTCGCGCACCAGCTCTAGCTCTGGCGTCGTTTCGCCCAGCAGCAGGGCCACTTTTTCGTCGCCGCGTTCGCGCTGGCCTTCAAAGGCGCCTGTGACGACCAGCAGCGGCTCATCTGCCACCACGATGCTCAGCGACTTGCCCACACGGGCCAGCAGCCCCTGCCAGATGCCCAGCAACCCCTGATACTCGCTGTCGGCAAACAGCAGGGCCGTGCGGCTCCACAGTGTCCAGGCCAGGGCGCGGGCGGGGTTATTTTCCTCGTCGGGGTGGCAGCGCTTGGCCAGTTCGCCCAGCAGGGTTTCGGCCTGTAGGGCCTCAGCGCTGTGGCCCGTGACATAGGCCGCGTACTGCGCCAGGTGATAGGTGGCCAGTACACCTGCAGGCGCCAGAAAATCCAGGCCCGTGTGGGGGCGTCCAGGCTGTAAAAACCCCGCCCGTACCACTGCTGCTCCGCTGAGTTCAGCCAGCGCCGCGTAGTCCTTTGCTTCTGCCGCTGTCTCAGGGCTTTCTAGGATAATCTGCGTGCCTTCTTGGGCCAGTGTGCGCGTCACCAGCAGCCCCATCAGTTGCTGCGCGGCGTGGGCCTGCCCCAGCCCCAACACGGCGTACGGCGCAGTCAGCGGCTTCTGGGGGCCTTGGTAGCTATGAGGCAGGTTCAGCAACTCAGCAGCGAGGGTACGGGAGAAGGAAGAAGGTGTAGAAGTCATGGCTTTACCGTGCCATGTTCGGTCAGGGAGTACAAGGGGGGAGAGCACTTGAGGGTTTTTACCTTCGCCACCTGACTGCCGCCACCTGACTGCTGGCCTTCTCTTGTCACCCGTCAGCTATACTGCCTCTCAGAGCGGCCTATTCTATACCGCTTACAGGCCGTATCAGGGGGCAATGATGAGCGGCTTACCATTAGACCAAGCCAAGCACGAGGTGGGGCGTGCGCGGCTGCTGGCCGAACTACATACCATGCTGGATGCGGTGCGCGGCATGCACACTCAGCTTACGCCCTTTGAGTGGGTACGCTACCTGGCACCCGAAGGCGAGTATCAGCGCGGCGTACAGGCCATACTTTTAGATAAAATTACCGGCTCGGTAGATCGTTACCGCGAGTTTGACCGCTACTATCTGCCCCGCGAAAAGCACCTTGATGAGCGCTGGGTCAATATCTGTACAGCGCAGCTACAGGGTAAAGAGTTGCCGCCTATACAGGTCTACAAGGTGGGCGAGTTGTACTTTGTCAAAGACGGCAATCACCGCGTGTCAGTAGCGCGGCGCCGAGGCCAAAAGTACATAGACGCCAGCATCATAGAGCTGAATGTCAGCGTGCCACCCGAAAAAGGCGACAGCCTGCACCAGATGATTATTAAAGGCGAATACGCCCATTTTTTGCGTGCTACAGGCCTTCATACGCTTTTGCCGCATGACGATATTTTGTTTACGACACCTGGGCGCTACGCTAAGCTGCTAGAGCACATCCGTGCGCGGCAGTACTACCTTGACCGCAGACCCGGCCGCAGCTGCCCGGTCACCTGGCCAGAAGCGGTAGAAAGCTGGTATCGCCGTTTGTATAGCCGTATCGTAGAAAACATCAGACACCATGAGGTGATGCACCGCTTTCCAGGGCGCACCGAGGCCGACTTGTACCTGTGGATTATGGATCACCGCTATTTTTTAAGCGAAAAAGAAGGCCATGACGTCGGCAGTGAAGCCGCCACCCTGGACTTTGCCCGCCACCACGCCCCCAGACTACACCGCCGCGTGGCCACTCGCTTGCAGCTCGCTTGGCAAGGCCAAACGGCAAGGCTGAATGGTTGAGAGAGAGGGTACTACGCATTTCGCGTCACTCCACTACAGCCCCCCACTATAGCCTCAGACTCCACTACAGCCTAGAAGCGCCGCCTGCACCATATCCGTGCACCTTTGCCCTTTGCCGCTACACTACTGGGTGTGAGCTTGTTTTTTTTGGCGGTCACTGGAGTGATGTCTATAGCGCTGTTGCTGCTGCTGCGGCGGCCTGTCGTGGGTCATCCGCTGCGTATATGGTTGCTGGCGGGGCTGCTGCCGGTGCTGGTGTCGGTGACGGTGGCCTTGCACGGGCAAGAAGTCTCGGCGCGTGTGCTAGAGGGCTTGAACGGCGCGCCCGAAGAGCGTGTGATCAGCTGGTACGACCCCCAGCGGGGCCAGAGCAACGCTACGGTGAGCCTCAGTGTGCTTGACGCGGCTTGTGTGGTGCACGCCGCGCCGCAGGGTGGCCATTACCGCCTGACTAGTTCTACGCTGTATGTGCCGCCTGGCCTGCAACTTGTTGGCAACTGGCCCACCCAAGAGCAGGTCAGGGCGCTGATGATCAGTGGGCAGCTGCAATGCCGCCGCTTGGGTGACGCCCCCACTGCTGAGGCAGGTGAATAATGCCGCACGATCCTCTGGCCAAACATCTATCTGACTCCTCGTCCCCTGCACTGTCTTCATCCCCTGCACTGTCTAACCGCGCTGAGGCCGTTCTTGCCCTGCTGCGCCAAACCTACCCAGAGGCCCGCACCGAGCTGCACTACGACAACCCCTTTCAGCTGCTGGTCGCCACTGTGCTGTCGGCGCAGGCCACCGACAAAAGTGTGAACGCCGCTACACCCGCGCTGTTTGCCGTCTACCCTGATGCGGCAGCGCTCGCCCAGGCGCGAACAGAAGACGTAGAAGTGCTTATAAAAACCATCGGCCTGTACCGCAATAAGGCCAAAAACCTGGTTACGCTTGCGGGCCAACTGCTCACGCGGCACGCCGGACAAGTGCCCAATGACTTTGACGCCATCGTGGCCCTGGCCGGTGCAGGCCGCAAAACCGCCAATGTGGTGCTGAGTAATGCCTACGGCTATCAAGCCATTGCCGTTGATACCCATGTGGGCCGCCTAGCCCGCCGCCTGGGGCTGAGCAGCAATACCAACCCTGACAAGGTAGAAACCGATTTGCAGCGTCTCTTTCCCGCTGATCAGTGGGTGTTTTTGCACCACGCCCTTATCTTGCACGGGCGGCGGGTGTGCCTGGCCCGCAAGCCCCACTGTTCGGGCTGTGTGCTGAGCGTGGTGTGTCCGCGCGTTGGGGTAGAGAAGAGCGATTAATCTGTAACCAACGGCATGAACCAACGACATTTACATTTTGGTCATTTGCCCCACTGCCCCCGCGCAAGGGGTACACTACAGACGATGAGTGACAGCGGACAACTCCAACACCTTTTTGAAGCCCAGCAACTAGACCTCAAACTAGATGCGCTGCGTGACCAAGAAGGTCAGATTTCTGAAGAATTGCGTGGTGTGCGCCAGCAGCAAGACACCATCAATAACCGTCTGGAAGACCAGGAAATAGAACTGGAGCGCGTAGAGCGCCAGATACGCCAGCTTGAACTAGACCTGGCGACCAGTCAGGAGCAACAGGCCCGCAACAAGGCCGAGCAAGAGCGCAATGCCACCAACGCCAAGTTGCAGTCGCAGTACGAAAATGTGATTCAGCAGCTTGCTGAGCGTGTCACTGACTATCAAGAGAGCTTAGCGCCGCTGTACGACCGTCAAAAGGCCCTTAGGGAAGCGTCGCAAGCGGCCCGCAGCGAGCACAAGGCCCTACGCCCCGAACTCAGCCGCTTGGAAGACGAGGATGAAGCCCGCCTGGTGGCCCTGCGCGCCCAGGGTGAACAGCTGCGTGCCGATCGCTCGGCCCTAGCAAGCCAGATAGAGCCGCGCCTGCTCAAAGAATATGACCAAATCCGCAAAGGCAAAAAAGGTGTGGGCATCGTGTCGTACTCGGCGGGGCGCTGCATGGGCTGCAATGTACAGTTGCCCGTCAACATTCAACAGCGTGCCGCCTCAGGACAGTTGCCGCCAGTCAAATGCCCTTCATGTGGGCGCTTTTTGTACAAGCCTGAATAAAACAGAACTAGAGCAGGTGCCAATAAAAAACCCCGATTTGTAAGCACAATGGCGGGCTGCTCAGTTTTTGCAGGGTTTCCAGTTCTGATTGCAGCCTACTCATAAGCATTCCGGAAAATTAGTTATAAGTGTATCTTCTTAGTTTGCCATAGGTCGGGCAACTAGGGCAAACAGAGTACAACGAATTAAACGGAATCCGTATCATTCAAATTCCGATTCAATCAGGTCGTTTCTTATTTAATCTGGGCAGACGTGCGTGGGAAAAGATACGCCTTCCCTAGTACCTCAGCGGCTGCCAATCGGCGGGGTGTTGCTGCGCTCAATGACAATCTGGCCTTCTTTTAGCCGCGCGACCTCGGGGGTGTTGCCCAGTTTTTTCATAGAACCTAGGCTGTTGCCCTGCGGCGCACGCGCGACAGCGCCAGCAATGCGTATCTGAGTAGAGGCGATGGGACGCGCCCACACAATCGCGTCCTCGCGCCCGTCGGCCCCCGCATGTACCACGCCGCGCAGTGACCCCAGCACAATAATGTCGCCGCCCGCCACAAGCTCGGAGCCAGGGTTTACGTCGCCCAGCACCACCACGCTGCCCGCATACTCGCCGCGAAAGCCAGCGCGAATACCGCCCGCTAGCACCACAGGTTCGGGGCGGCGCGGCTCAACATCCAGTGCTTCAGCAGGTAACTCGGTATGAGGCAGCGCCGTACTAGGCAGTGCGGGTGATTCGGTGCTGGCGTCTTCTGAGGCACTTGCCGGGGCGGCAGACTGCTCGGCGGTGTCGTGGCCCGCTTCCTCATACTGAATGTTCTGCTCCCCACTGCCCTCACTGTTGCCGTCGCTGTCTTCAGTGGGCAAGCGGCGGCGTGGCGGCGGAGCGGGCACACGCGGAGCACGCAGCCGCACGATATGTCCACCTGCTTGTTCCACCGCCCCGCGTACAGCGTCTAGTGTGGCGAGGCTGGTTTCAACATCTATTTCCAGAATCACCCCGCTCGCTAGAAGTGCGCGGCGCGTTTGAAGTGGCTGTGTCACCGACTGCGGCGTGTCGTCAGTGCCAAGCTGAATATTAAGGCCGCCAAGTGTGCCACGAAACTTCATATGGCTCTACTTTAGCATCTCAACTTTACTGTTACGGCGTTGGCGGCTATGCAGCACAAAAACCCTGCCCCGCCGCAGGCACAGCGAGGGGGGGGCAAGGTCAACAAGATTTAGCCACAGTTAGCGATAACGGGCAGCATGTTGCTTGGGATATAGTCAGTAGCATAACCAGCGGTATCTACAGCCTGCATCTCTACATAAGTTGCGCCGATTACTTTCGGGCTTACCACAATGCTCTGGGTCTGAATAGGCAGACTAAGCGGAACCAAATTAGGATAGGCCACAAATCGAACACTGCCATAACCATTGTTGATTTGAGCCTGGATGTTATTGTCGTTGATAGGGGTTATCACACCTGTTTTGTCTCCGCGCAGGCGCAGATTCACATGGTGTAAATTGCCCATATAATTAAAAGTATAGGTCATACTGGTAAGAACATTGTCACAGATAACGTCACCTGTGTAGTTTTTACCCTCAAAAGGTAAGTTATTTACAGCATAATTGCTGGTTAGATTGAGGCTGTCACGGTAGATATTTGCGCCTGACGAACTCGGCGTTACTTCAACATCACAGGCTGTCAGCATAACACTCAGGCCCAATACACTTAAAAGTAGTCTCTTCATGTTTCTTATTGTGCGCCGCTGACCTGACGCTCATGTGACAGTGCCCTTGAGCCTTACTTGGCGACAAGCTCATCTATCTGGCCCCCCCCAGCTTGGCCCAAGCGCTACACTACCCCGCATGTCTATGCGAGCTACTGCTGAGCTTGCCAGGCCGTCTGGTGAGGGGCATCTGGTGCCTGACGTGTTGCAACCTGGCCTCAAATTGGTGCTGATTGGCACGGCCCCCAGCCGTATCAGTGCGGCGGCGCGGGCTTATTATGCCAACCCCATGAACAAGTTTTGGGCCACGCTGCACCAGGTGGGGCTGACCCCCCGTCAGTTTGCGCCCTCAGAATACCGCGAACTGCTGGCGCTGGGCATCGGGCTGACCGACGTGGCCAAAAAGCATTCGGGGGTAGATGCAGCCTTGCCGAGCAGCGCCTTTGAGCCGCAGGAGGTGCGGGCCCGCATCGCCTACTACCGCCCGCAGGTGGTGGCGTTTACCAGCAAGCGCGGGGCCAGCGAGGTGCTGGTAAAGCCCACAGGTAAGCTGCTTTACGGCGTGCAACCTGAGGCGCTTGAAGGCGCAGAGGTGTGGGTGCTGCCCTCTACCAGTCCGCTGGGGCATAGCCACTTTCAACTCGAGCCCTGGCAGCAATTGGCCCGGCGCTTTCAGGAATTACAATAGGGAAGGGCGCATAAAGCCTATTCGGAAAGTCGTGGGGCTAGTGGGGCGATTTTCCGCCAAATGATGAGGCAGGCGGCAAGTTGGACAAAACCCATGTAATAGTCGGCCTTTTTCTCCCACCGGATGAGAAGCCGCCGAAAACGATTGAACCAACTATGACTGA
>JAGLBF010000213.1 GCA_018260375.1 Deinococcus sp. | reverse complement strand
CCATTTTCAACGGGCCTTACCTTTTTGCCAAAAAACTGCACGAACCATTGATAATGTACATTCTGTCTTTTAGCTAAAGCATACAAAAGCATACAAAATACGTATAGCTGCCTGAGTCTCCTGTTCAGAAGAGATTTGGCGGCTTTGTGTGTAGGTGTGCGCCTTCTAGAGAATGTCAGGAAGGCACTTGAACTACAGTAGATATTTTACGATGTTGTTGAGCACTGCCGATGTTTCAGCTTTAAATTGGTGATTCACTCCGTACTTTAGTATATCGCACACATTGGATATGTAGCAATACATTTAATAAATGCTAGGCAGCCGTTCAAGTATAATAGGCTTGCAAGTATGATTAGACATTTTATTAGGGTTTTAAAACGGTTAGGTGTTTATTCTGGTACAACAACATTCCAAAGCTTATTGATGCGTAAGGTTGTGACGGTATAACGTGTTCAACATTACAATGAGTAACAGTGAGCGCCTAACTTGCCCAGAAACAGTACAAGCTGTTACCTTCTATCATCATTTGACCTTTACATCCGTGAAAAGTCAGGCTGCGCGTCCACTTGCTTAATCCAGGCTGCCAGCAGGTCAATAATGGCCTGCAAGTCGCTGAGTTGCACCATCTCATTGGGGCTGTGCATATAGCGGTTGGGAATGCTCACCACGCCTAGCGGTACTCCTGCGCGGCTAAGGGCCAGCGTGTCCCCGTCAGTCGCGGTATAGCGGGGGTTAGCTGACAGGCTGTAGGGCAGCCCGTTTTGCTGGGCCACCTGTTGCAATTGATCGGCGATGCGGGGGTTGATCATGCTGCCCACGCTGATATTGCCGCCTGATCCAAAAGGCACTTTGCCGTATTTTTTCTCGCTGACCCCTGGCTGTCCCGTTTCGTGGGTCACGTCTACCACAATGCCTGCCTGTGGCTCTAGGTGGTAGCTGCTCACCTGTGCGCCGAATGCGCCGATTTCTTCTTGCGAGGTGCCGATGGCGATGATGCGGTGGTGTAGCTGCGTGCCGCTCTCTGTCAGTTGGCGCAGCACTTCAAGCACCACAAAGGCCCCAGCACGGTTGTCCACCGCTTTGCTGACCAGTTTGTCGCCCAGCAGCAGCGTGGACTGCTCTATGACGCCCACCGTACCCACAGGAATGCGGCGCTCTACCTCTTCGTGGCTCAGGCCTGTATCCAGCCACAGGTCCTCTAGTTTGCTGGCGTTTTTGCGCTCGTCGGCTTCCATAACGTGTATGGCTTTTTTGCCCACCACTGCCAGAATGTCGCCTTCGCGGGCCAGCAAACGCACGCGCTGCCCCACCAACACCTGCGGGTCCCAGCCGCCTATACCCAACACCGCCAGGTGGCCTTTGTCATCAATGTGCGACACCATCAGGCCAATTTCGTCAAGGTGGCCCATCAGCACAATGGGGTGACCTTGTTGCGGCCCAACCTCGGCGTAGGCGTTACCGTAGTGGTCATGGCTGGTGCGGGCAAACACTTTGGCTTCATCAAGCCACATGCGCGCAGGGCGGGCTTCGTAACCACTAGGGCCAGCTTCTTGCAGCAATTTCAGCAAAAAGTCAGTGTGCATGGCAGGCTGGTTCTCAGGGCGTACGGGGGGAGTAGAGTTTGATGACATAGCCTTAAGCATAGCGTGGCGGGTATGCTGTAGGTCAGATGACCCCGCTGCCCCCCTTACCAGATGGCTCCCTACCAGAGATAGATGTGCGCGTGCAGGTCAGCACCAAGTACCTGCCGCAGCATTCCAGCGCGGCGCGGCAATTTTTTGCCTATGTGGTACACATCGAAAACCACACGCCTGACTCCTGGCAACTGCTCAGGCGCGTGTGGTACATCACCGACGCTCTGGACCGCCAAACAGTAGTCGAAGGCGAGGGCGTGATAGGTCAGCAGCCTATACTGCCGCCGCAAGGGGTCTACATCTATGACAGCCTGGTCACTCTAGAAGCCGCGCCAGGGCGCATGAAGGGCCACTATATTCTGCAAGATGCGTGGGGCCACTTGGGCCGAGCCAACATCGCCACCTTTGCCTTACAGGTGCCTGGCTGGGAGCATAACCGGGTGCTGAATTGAGCAGGGCCGAAGCGTCTTATACGAATTCCGTTTAATTCGTTGTAATCTGTTTGCCCTAGTTGCTCGACCTATGGCAAACTAAGAAGACATACTTATAACTAATTTTACGGAATGCTTATTATACGGCTTGAGTTTCCATACTACGAACCCCGTATCTTGACTCGCATCTTCCCAGATGAAATTAGGCCAGCGG
>JAGLBF010000033.1 GCA_018260375.1 Deinococcus sp. | reverse complement strand
CTAAATTTCGGCCTTAAGGCCGCCTAAAACTGCACGAACCATTGTTTAATACGGACTGCGCTAAATTCCACCACAGTCGGAAAAGCGCCGCCTGCGGCTCCATACCGCACAGTCCGTATGCTGTTCCCACTCGCATCCGCTCGGATTGATTCGGAAGTACGCCAAATCAATCGGAATCCGTATAAGCCCTCAACGCGGCTACCCGACATAAAAAAACCAGGCGCATTTCCGGCCTGGTCTTCGGGATAAGGGCGCAGTTCACTGCGTACAAGTGAGTAGTTTTAGTCTTAGTCGTGACTGTGTGAGGTGTGGGCGTTGTGTTGGTCTTCTTGTGCGGCGATAAGGGCGGCACGGCGCGATTCGGCAGCGTCTAGCTCGCGGTATCTGCCAATCATCTTGACAATAAGCTGCACGACAAAGTAGCTGACGATAGGCAGCACAATGGCCCAAGTCCACAGCACCGCGTTGGCGCTCTTTTCATTGAGAATGCCTGATTGTACCAGCTCAGGGCGGTAGCCAGCCACGCTGAATACGGCGATCATCATCAAGAAGGCCACACCTATGCCTAGGCGCACGGGGTAATCGGTGGGGTTTTCAGCGTAGTACAAGTTCTCTTTGCTGCGGTCAAGCAGGGGTACGGCAAACAGCAGACCAATAATCAACCCAGGGGCTACGAGTGCGCCCAGAAACTCGGCATTAATGATGCCACCCAAAAAGTGGACTTCAATACCAGGTAAGATCGCCAGAATGCCGAACACCCACATCAGATAAAAGTCAGGCTTGACGATGGGCGACTGGTTGCTGGGTGGGCCAAACACTTCGGAAGGATGCACGGGGATAAAGGCCGCAAAGAGCATCACCAGACCGGTAAACAAGAAGGCCAGGATAAGCATGATGGGGGTTTGCTGCGTCATCATCGGCACACCCACAATCTTTTTGTAGGCGATTTCCTTGGCATAGCGGGCCTGAGTGTGCTTTTGCTTGATCATGATCAGCAGGTGCGCCGCAGTCAGCGCGATGAGGATCATAGGCAAGAGCATGATATGAAAGCCGTAAAAGCGCGGAATAAGTGCCATAGACGCGAACTTACCGCCGCCTGCGGCCTGGCCTACCCACTCGCCAATCCAGGGAATGCTGCTGGCAATGCCCAAAACCACTTTGAGGGTGGTAAAGGCAAAGTTGTCATACGGCAGGCTGTAGCCCGTGACGGCGGTCAGCGCCGAAAAAATCAGCAGCAGCAGGCCTATCCACCAGTTGATTTCACGCGGACGCTTGTAGCTGCCCGTAAAGTAGATGCGCAGCATGTGTACCAGGCCTGAACCCACCATCAGGTTGGCCATCCAGTGGTGGATGCGGCGCAGCATGTCCCCGAAAGGCATCAGGTTGAGGGCCATGGCGCTGGCGTAGGCAGCGGGCACCTGCTGGGTGGCATCCATGGGGTTGGGCACCAGGCGGGCGCTGGGTTCGTAGAAAAACGCCAGAATAATGCCAGTGAGAATCAGCACCACCATAGCAAACAGGGTGATTTCACCCAGAAAAAAGCTGTGGTGTACGGGAAAGGCCTTGCGCAAAAACTTGTCGTTGAGGCGCGTAATGTGTAGGCGATCATCAAGCCACTGGTTCATATATCCTTGGCCTCCTCAAGTAAAGTTTTCCATTCGCTCTCTTGTATACCAAAGTAAGGCTCTTTTAGGGGGCCAGTCGCCACGATGTTCTCGCCCTCCATCTTGATCGGCAGCTGTGGCAGCGGCTTGGGCGGTGGGCCGCCGATCACCTTGCAGCCAGCGCGGGGGTCATAGGCACCTGAGTGGCAAGGACACAGCAGCGTTTCGGGTTTAGCGGGGTTGTCCCCTACCTGGCAGCCCAAGTGCATACAGATGCCGCTATAAGCCACGATGCCCTGATCAGCAATGGCGGCTTGCATATCGGTGGGGGGCTGCAACTCGCCGGGGGGAAATTTAAAAACAATCAGCAGGTTGTTCGGCTCGCCGCTGCGAACCACAGTGTTGCCCTTTTTATCTTTGCCCTGAGGCCAGGCGCGGGTAACTTTATTGGTGAGGTCAGCAGGCTTAATAGGCTGCCCGCTCTTGTCACCCTCGGCGTGCACCAAGACGTCGCCAGTCAGCGGGGGGACTTTGCTGGCGTTGAGGCGAATAGGCGGGCGAATACCAGCCAGTGCGGTGATCAGGCTAAGGCCCCCCACGGCGCCAGCGGTGCCAAAGGCCGCATTGATAAACTTGCGGCGGCTGATTTCTGGGTCTGCGCGTTTGTATTTGGTCATAGTGCGTTTTTTCTCCAACCTGGGTGGTGTTAGGAACAACAGATAAGCTCAGGGGTGGGGGCTTACCAGGGGAATTCGCCGCTGGCGTCTTCAACCAGCACTTCACTATCCATAAAGAACTTCTTATAAAGGGCGATGGCAACGGCAATCAGCAGTACCACCATAGCGGCGTAAAAGCCCTCAGAGGTGACATTGGGCTTCACGATAGGGTCAGCAGCCCAGCCTTTGAGGTCAAACATCATCTGGCGCACGAACAACACCCCAAAGACCACGATGCCCAGCAAGACAGCCACCATTGCCGCTACTTGCACCGGCGTGCTGCGGGTGCGGTGGTAGCCGGGTACCAGCATTTCGCCCTCAGCCCACCAGCTATAAAGCCCTATCAGGCCGTAGCTCAGGCAGATGAGCAGTACAGTGATAAGAAAGATTTCATAGAGCTTGATCTCTTCGGGCACAAAGCGCGAGCGGTTTTTAAGCACTTCGGGGCTGATGGTGCTGGAGGCGGCAGCAATCGTAGCAGGCGTTATGATGTCGGCCTTGTTGCCCCACGAGTTGCGAATATAATTCACCACCGCATAGATTTCGTTGTCCTTGAGCTTGCCCTCAAAAGCGGGCATACCGCCTTTACCCTTGGTCACGCGGGTGTAGGCCAGTGTGGGGTCTTTCATGATTTCTTCAGTGCCAGCCAGTTTGGGGCCTGCGCCGCCCTGACCGTTTGCGCCGTGACAACCCGCGCAGTTGGTGCTAAACACCTGCTGACCTACGGTAGGCCACTCTTTGGAGGCAGCGGCAACCACAGCAGGGTCTACCACGACAGGCGTGGGGGCCGTTTCCTTGTTAAAAAGAAACAGCAAAATAACTCCTAATACAGCCGCAATAAATATGGCGACTGAGGGCATAACGGCGTCGTTTCTTTCCACTCTTTTTTCTCCCTCATCTTTTTGAAGTAGCTACTAAACCTGGTGATAGCGCCCTAACACGTCGCAGCATATCACGCACCAGGGTGGTTCTTTTGTGTTTGGCAAGTCGCTGAGGTGGGCTTAGGAAAGGTACAAAACCTGGCTGCTGCTGAGGACAAAATGAGCGACTTAACACTCCGCCGCACGCTCTAAGCACCCCTGCCCCCGCTGAGGCGGCTGGGTTAGGCACCCCACACCTGCAAGTGTGCGCTTTTTACCCAGACCTTTTTTATAACAGCGTCAAAGCCAACTTACCTTATGGTCAGGTTGGTGGTGCAGATGTCCCCCTTTGCTACAGGGCAGCGCTAATGGTCAGGCGCCTGATCACCAGGTCTATCTGCATCTTTACGGGGCTTTCAGGTTTACGGGGCTGAGGTTGAGCTGTACTTATAACTTAGTTGAGCTGTAATTATAACTTATACGAATTCCGAATGTATACGGATTCTGGCTTGAACCCTATTAAAAACGCGACAAAAGAGGAGCAGCGCGTTTCTTGCTGTGCTGAAATGAAGCGAAATACGTGTTCTCTCTAAGCGGCTTATCCCTAAATGACACGCCGCAAGCTTCTTTTCGCCGGCCCATGCTGCATTCACCGCATGTCACCCTCCTGCTACACTGCTCGTAGTGAAGATTGGCCTTGTCACCACCACTTATCTGCCCTCACGTAACGGGGTTGCGACCAGTACGGCGCTTTTTGCGCAGGGACTACGGGCCCTGGGGCACACCGTAGATATTTATGCTCCCCAGCATCCCCATGCCTCTGCGCACCCGAACAGTTCTGGTTCCGGGGAACAGGTGCACCTGCACCGCCTGCCCAGCACCATGCGCGGCGCGCCTGCCGATTACCCGATATTGCTGTGGCCCAACCGCCCTGTGGTGGCGAGCTTGCCGCTGGCGGGCACCGACATCTTTCATACCATGCACCCCTTTTTGGCAGGTGAACTGGCGCGGCTGTGGGGCAGGCGCTTTAACACGCCCGTGGTGTTTACCGCCCATACCCAATATGATCAGTACCTACACTACGCCCCCGTGCCGCGCCGCGTGAGCTTTGGGCTGGTGCGCGCACATGTAGCGACCTTTGCCCGCAGCGTGGACAAGGTGCTGGTGCCAGGCGCGGCGATGGCCCAGATGCTGCGCGAGTACGGCTATCAGGGGCCGGTCACCCGCATGCCTAACCCCGTAGACCTCAGTAGCTTTGTAGCGGCGGCAACCCCCGAGGTGCGCCGTGAAGTGCGTGAGCGCTACGGCGTCCACCAGAGCGCCCCACTGGTGATTTCACTGGGCCGCCTCGCCCCCGAGAAGAACCTAGATACCTTGCTGCTGGCCTACCGCCTGGCCCGTGAGCAGCGCCCAGAGTTGCGCCTCTTGGTGGTGGGTGACGGCCCTGCACGCGGCGACCTAGAAGCCGCTAAGCCTGCGGGCGCGGTTTTTACAGGCGCAGTACCCTACGCCGAAGTGCCCAACTTGCTGGCTGCCGCTGACGTGTTTATAACCGCCAGCGAAAGTGAAGTACTGCCCATGTCCATGATTGAAGCCCTTGCCGCCAGCACCCCTCTGGTCGCCGCCAACAGCCCCGCCGCGCAAGATTTGATCAACGGGCAAAACGGGCTGATCAGTGAGGCCAACCCAGAAGCCCTAGCTGGTGCGCTGTTGCAAGTGTTCAGCCCCGCCGCGCTGCCCGCCATGCAACAGGCCGCCTTACAAAGCGCCCAGCAGTACGATCTCAGGGCCCGCGCTGCTGATTTGCTGAGTGTGTACGAGAAATTGTTGGCCGACAGTCAGTCCTCTGGTCACAAATCAGGTCACGCCTCAGTACGGTAACTACGGCAAAAAAGGTTTCCTAAACCTGGCTCCCTGGTATGGGAGCACAGTTGGCACCTACGGGGCTGTGCTGGCCCGACTGTGCTTGCGACTGTGCTGGAGTGGAGCTAGAGAGCGTTTAGGCCAACTGGCCTCCGCCGTCAACCACCTTAGGTACAGGCACAGCTTCGCCTTCTTCCACCACAGTCAGCGAGCGCAGGGTTTCGCCCTGATACCAGTTGATCTGGGGGTGAGACAGGCCCAGCGCCTCGGCAATGGCCTGAGCCGCGCTGATTTCTGGCTCATCATCTAGGCAAAAGAGCAAAAACTTGCGCCCACCTGGGGCCACGCGACAATACAAGTCTTCGCCAATCTGCACCTGCTGCGTGCGCCCCGTCTTGACAGCTCGCTGCTGGGCTTCAGTCAATACGCGGCGAATACTGACGGTTTCGGTAGGAGGAAGGGCCATAAAACTATGATAACGGCGAGAGCAAAAGATTGCCTAGCGGCCTCACAACGTCTACATCTCCAGACACGGTTCAGGGTGCCAAACGGTTCACTCTTTTAGATAGGGAAGGGTATCACCTACTTCTCTTGTGGCCCAGACTGAATTACCTGAAACTGAACCCCTTTTGTATGCTTTTTGTCATGTGTATCTAATGTTAAGGCTTGCTCTCTTTTCTTTCCATCTTGTAGTCTTTATATTTTTCACGCAGTTCGCGTTTCAAGAATTTACCTGTAGATCCAATAGGAATATCATCAACAAACTCATAGGCATCGGGAAGCCACCACTTGGCAAACTTGGAAGCCAAAAAGTCAGTTAGCTCGGCGTGGGTGGGCGGCTGCACGTCGTCTTTGAGCCGCACCACGGCGAGCGGGCGCTCGTCCCATTTGGGGTCGGATACGGCAATCACCGCCGCAAGGAGGATACTGGGGTGGGCCATCAGTTCGTTTTCCATATCCACCGAGCTGATCCACTCGCCGCCTGATTTAATCAGGTCTTTGCTGCGGTCTTCGATGTGCATAAAGCCCCGCTCATCCAGGGTGGCGATGTCGCCTGTGACAAACCAATTTTGCCCGTTCAGGGTCACAAAGCTGTCAGCAGCGTCTTCACCGTAGTAGCTTTGGGTTACCCAGGGGCCGCGCACCAGCAGTTGACCCATGGTTTTGCCGTCGTGGGGCAGCACTTCACCCTGCTCGCCTATCAGCTCTAACTGTACCAGTGGTACGGGAATGCCCTGCTTGGCAGAAAGCTGAAAATATTCGTCACTGCCCTCTGGCACGTCAGCGGGCCGTATGCTAGAGGTGCCGAGCGGGTGGGTTTCAGTCATGCCCCAGGCGTGGACAACTTTGAGTTGATGGTGTTCATAAAAGGCGCGTATCAGGCTTTCGGGTGCCGCCGCGCCGCCGCACACTAAGCGTTCAAGTGGCAACTGATAAGGCGTACCGGCTGCCTTGGCACGGTCAAGCTCTTGCAGCAAACCCATCCAGATGGTCGGCACACCCGCCGTGATGACCACTTGTTCCTTTTGCATCAGCGCCGCGAGGCTCGCGCCGTCATTAAATGGGCCTGAAAACACCAGGCGCGAGCCGTACATGGCGCAGGTGTAGGGCAGGCCCCAGGCGTTGACATGAAACATCGGCACAATGGGCAGCACCGTGTCGGTCTGGCTGACATTCAGCGCGTCGCGGGGGGCCGAGGTGAGGCTGTGCAAGATGGTTGAGCGGTGCGAATACACCACCGCCTTGGGGTTGCCGGTGGTACCAGAGGTGTAACACATGCCTGCGGCGTCGGTTTCCAGCAAGTCGGGGTACTGCGCCAGTGGTTCGTACTGCGCCAGCCAAGCGTCATAGTCTTCGGTACCGGCGATGGCCTGCGGTAAGGGGCCAAGCACCACGATTTTTTCTAGGGTGGGGCAGGCGACTTGTAGCACAGGAATCATAGCGGCAAACATATTGTCAATCAGCAGCACTTTGTCAGCGGCGTGGTTGATAATCCAGGCGATTTGCTGCGGATGCAGGCGAATATTGACGGTGTGCAGCACCCCGCCCATCGCAGGTATGCCCAGATACGCCTCCAAGTGGCGATAAGAGTTGACCGCCAGCGTAGCAACCCGCTGACCTTTTTGTACGCCCGCTGCTTGCAAGGCGCTGGCCAGTTGCAGCGCCCGCTGGGCCACCTCGCCGTAGGTGGTGCTGTGGCGGCCCGCAATAGGCTGGCCCTGCTCGTTGCGGCCGACAGGCAACATAGATACAATTTCGCGCTCACGGTACAAGAGTCGGGCACGCTCTAGGATTTCGGTAATCAGCAGTTGCGCGGGCATCATGGTGCTGTGTACGGGCGCTGAACTGCTCGGCTGATGGGTCGTAGAATGAGACATAGTACCTCCTGCGGGGGTAGTGAATGAAGAGCGGGTCAGGTTAAGAGCTTGTTACTCCAGTATAGCGGGTTTCACTGGCTGATTCTGTAGGGCTGATGTTGTATAGCGTACTGTGACACACTTAGGCGTATGTTCAGGCGAGAACAGGTTGTTGGTGTGTTGAGTGTGGTTTTGGCGCTGGCGTGTGGCCTATGGGCGCTGTGGCCTGCATTTTTTCCTGTCCCCAGTGCGCCCAGTGTGACCAGGCAAAACTTGCCGCCGCTGTCTGCCTCTAATCCAGCGCCCGAATACCCCAGCACGCCCAGCATCACCCCGCTGATTTCGGGAAAGCTGAACCTCAACACCGCTACCCAGGCGCAGCTAGAAGCCCTGCCAGGCATTGGCCCCGCCTTTGCCCAGCGGCTGATAGCCGCACGGCCGTATCATTCGCTGGCAGACCTAGACGCCGTGCCAGGAGTTGGGCCTGTGATGCTCAATAAGCTAAAAGACAGGGTCACCTGGTGATAGCTATTGGCTTGCCAGATGATCCAGCAGCCACACGGCGTGGTGACCCGCTGTACGGGTGCGTATGTCCTACCAAAAGGGACCAGGTAGCATGATAACTACGCCTCTGACTCTTACTTATCCGGTACCGCTGGCCTTTTCGCTGATAGGCGGCGTGTTGTTGGCGGCTGGCTTGGCCTGGGGTGCACTGCCGCTGTTGCTGGGGTTCGCGGGGGTGCTGCTGGTGACTCAGGCTTGGCCGGGGCGGGCAGCTCTCCTTTTGCTGTGCGCGGTGTTGGCAGGAGCGGGGTACTGGCGGCAGGTGCAGTGGCAACAGCCCAATGTGCTGGCGCCCTGGCAAGGCGCAATTGTAACGCTGCGCGGTGACTGGGACGGGCAATTTTTGCACCTGACTCAGCCCCGGGCGGTGGTGGCGCTGGCCCCCAAACCCGCTGTACCCCCTGGCGCACTGAGCGTGCGTGGCGTGCTGGTGTCCCCCGAAGGTCGGCGCACCCCAGGCGGCTTTGACTACGCGGCGTGGCTGCAGCTACAGGGCGTGCAGGAGGTACTGGTGGGGGCAGAGGTAAGGCGCAGCGACCCTGAGCGCGGATTGCGCGGCTGGTTTCGGCGTGGCCTGAGCGCTCACCTCAGCCCACAACACGCCGCCCTGATGCGGGCGATAGAGCTGGGCGAGCGTAGTGACATCTCGCGTGAAACAAGTGGGGGCACAGGCCAGAACATCCGCGATGAGTTTACCCGATCTGGCCTGGCTCACCTGATGGCCCTCAGCGGGCAAAATGTCGCCCTGATTGTGGGCCTGCTCACCTGGATGTTGGTGCGTGCCTTGCCGCTACGCCTGACCCTGTGGCGCTATCCGCTGCTGATAGCCGCAGTGGCCGGGTTTGTGTGGCTGGTGGGGCCTTCACCGAGCATTGTCCGTGCCGCGCTGATGGCGACTTTTGCGCTGGCAGGCTTGTGGCTAGGGCGCGGCAAACTTGACGCTTTGGGGGTGTTGGCACTGGCGGCTATAGCCAGTTTGCTGTACCAAAGCGCCTGGCTCTTTGATGTGGGTTTTCAGCTGAGCTTTTTGGCCGTGCTGGGTTTGGGCCTCAGCCCGCAGGTGGCGAGGTTGCTGCCGCGCTCCTGGCCCTACAGCCTCAGGCTCGCGCTGGTGGTCACGCCCTGCGCCGAGTTTGCTACCTTGCCGGTGGTGCTGCACAACTTTGGACAACTGCCGCTGCTCAGCTATTTTGCCAACCTGCTGGCGGGCACACTGATGGCCGCCTTGGTGCCGCTGGGCTTTGTAGCGGGCTTGCTTGGCCCCGCTGCGGTGGCTGTCAACTGGTTGGTGGGCTGGCTGGCGGCGGCGTTGCTGTGGGTGGTGGATGTGTTCGGCGCGGGGCCGCAACTCAGCTGGGGCAACATCAGCCCTGCGGGATTTGCCGCCTACGCTGTGTTTGCACTGGTGGCGGTGCTGGCGCTCTACCGCCGCGTGGCCTTTTGGGTGCTGCCTGTGGTGATGACCATCCTGATAGGAGCCACCACGCTGCCACCGCGCCTACATCCACCTCGCGAAGTGGTGTTTTTGGATGTGGGTCAGGGTGACAGTACGCTGGTCAGGCTGCCGCACTTAACCATGTTGCTTGACGGCGGCGGCACACCCCAAAGCGACTATGATGTCGGCGCCCGCACGGTGCTGCCCGCCTTGCGTGCCCTTGGGGTTCGCTCGCTCAATGTGGTGGTAGCAACACACGCCGACGCTGACCACATAGAGGGACTTATCAGCGTACTGCGCGGTATTCCCGTGGCCGAATTGTGGATAGGACAGCCGCCCACCGAAGCCCCCAACCCTGACCCCAACCTCAGCATGTTGCTGCGCGTAGCCCAGGAGCGCGGCGTACAGGTGCGCCAAGTGCGGCGCGGTGACACCGTCAAGCAACCCGAAGCCACCCTCACGGTGCTGTGGCCCAGAGGCACACCCTGGTCAAGTGCCGATAACGAAAACAGCGTGGTGGTGCGGCTCGACTCGCCTCATTTTCATACCGCTGTGCTGGGCGACTTGCCTGACCCGCTTGAGAGCATGCTGGGCGTAGGCAAGCTAGATGTGCTCAAGACCGCGCACCACGGCAGCCGGTTTTCTACCTCCAGCGCCTTTTTGCAAGAAACCCGCCCCCATGACGCAGTGATAAGCGTAGGCCGCAACACCTATGGACACCCCAGCGATGAGGTGCTGGGCCGCCTGCAAGCCGCTGGGGTGCGGGTGTGGCGCACCGACCAGATGGGTACCGTACGCTGGCCTTTTTAGAGATGCCTACAGGCGCAGGCAGGTACAGATGTGGCAGCGCTTCAAAAAAGCCAAACCGGCCTTAGAGGGTATCCACAAGGCGTGTGAACTGTAACACTTTTAGTATGTGAATGCCCTAAAAGGATAGATTGGGGCTATACAACACAAGTCCTACCCCAGCGACCTAGACGATGAGCCCTTTGTCTTTATGTTGCCCTGCTTTCTTTGGCTGCCTTCCAGTTCGCTTTGCTGGGCTTGTAGCACGGCGCGGCGCTCCTCTAGGGCCTGCAACTCGGTCACGCCTAATTCGCAGCCCTCTCTATTACGCGCTTGAATTCAGGAAATACCTGTTGATGCCTGGGCTGCTGCTTCCCGAGTATCCAGCATAATGTCGCGTTTTTTAGCCTCGTATTCCATTTGGGAAAGAACGCCAGTGCGGCGCATATCCTCTAGCGCAGCCAACTTCTTTTCACGCTCAGCATCTAGCTCTAACTGTGTGAGCTTCTGATTGTATTCGGATTCAGAGATGACCCCCTGCCTCCGTGCATTCTCTAGGGCAGCCAAGCGCCCAGCGGCGTTGCTCGCGCTCGGCGTAGAAATAGGGCTGGTGACACCAGGAACTGCATCAGAGGCCACCCCTCCGCCGTCCCAAAGCTGAGTTCCTTTACGGTGAAGTAGATACAGGTCGTAATTTGCAACTAAGCCAATGGAGAACCACATGACTAAACCAAGAACCCCACCAGTTATCGTAGCCAAGAGCGCAGCCACCAAGTAGTAAATAATCGCCTTAGCCCAAAGGCCACGGTAGAAATACCAGAATATTCCAAAAACGAATGCGGCCCAGTTCCAAGTGGCAACCCACTTGCCACCAGCGTCATCAAAGCGCTGAAAGACCTCATGATAAGAAGATGGTAGTGTCATGTGTTCTCCTTTGACGCCAAGCGTCAGGTAGGTCATTCAGGAAGTTGACTAACAGTGCCCACCAGAGTGCTCACCAGGCCAACTTGAGCCATGACATTTATCTAGCGGATTGTATAGAGGCCTTGCAGAACGCAGAGCATGAGCAGAAGAATGTGCCGCTACTTGCAGGCCGCGAGCAGGGTTTCTACCGCCCAGTGTAGATAAAATCTCACTCTCCTTATTCATTCTAGTTTCATCTTACCTGACAAAACTATTAACTTCTTCTATTGGAATGTTCCATTTTTGAGTTGTCCATACGATTGACTTGATGTAGAGCTACGCGCCCAGTTCTACCGCACAGGTACAGGCCTTATAATACGCCCAGACATCTTCAGTGTCGTGCTTAAACGCCACCTTATTTATAGAATTTTTTCAACGCTTCGGTGCACATGATTTAACCGGAATGTGTAGAATACCGTAGTGGTGAGGCATAAGGTGCCGCCAAAATAGAACATCTTGGTTCTGTCCTGTGGACAGCCGGGGCAAAAGGTTAGACTGCTAGGATCTTTCGTTCGTGGGTTGAACGCTTGGTGTCACGATTCGGGAAAAGTTAAACTTGTGCGTGCTGAACGGTATTCAGTTGCTTAGAGCGCACACCTGATCAGCGTAAGATGCCCAGTTCAAGTCCGGGTATCCGCACCAATAACTCAAGTTTTTTGCCAAGACTAACTTTGCTGGCGGTACGCTGGTAGGGCATTGTCTTATTCGTCTGAGTTTTATTTGTCTGGGGTTTAGGATGACTGTATATGTTGATGCGCTGCGGCACTACCCCGCCAGCAAGGTAAGCCACGTTTCGGTGTACTGGTGCCACCTGCTGGCCGACAGCCCTGCCGAGTTGCACGCTATGGCCCAGCACCTTGGCCTGCGGCGCGAGTGGTTTCAGGCCAGGCCCTTGCCGCAGCACTGTCACTACGACCTGACCCCTGCTGACCGAGTAAGAGCGCTTGCCGCTGGCGCACAGGAAATCAGCACGCGCACTTTTTTGCGCCAGCGTCAGGCATGCGGAGCACAAGAACTCGCGGGGCCGCCGCGTAGATAGAGACGCTGATCACCAGTATGTAGGATAGCGCCGAGCGGTTAGCTTGTGATACACCAGTGCAACAGCCACCAACAGCAGTGCACCCAAAAGTGTAGGCGTCAGTAGAAAGCTCCACTGAGACGCCGCCAGCATCACAATAAAAGGATTTGAGCCTGCCGGCGGGTGAGGAACGCGCAACAAGAGCATCAGACCAATAGCGCTTGCTACAGCCAGACCCATGCTCCACCAATGAACGCCACACAACGTCATGACCAACAAGCCCGTCAGACTACTGACAAAATGACCACCGATAACGTTACGCGGCTGAGCAAAGGGGCTTTCGGGATAGGCAAAAACAAGCAGACAACTGGCGCCCAGCGAACCCAGAATCAGCGGTGTCTGCGCGAGGTCAGTCACCAGTCCTAAGGTAGCAGCAGCCAGAAACGCGCCTGTGCAGGCAAGGCCAATTGTTTTGAGCGGCAACATCGGGGGTACAGGTACGCCAGTTTTCATTCGCTTTCCTCCAAAATATACCGGTGGGTATACCAGCACACTACACTGTTCGGTATACTCTGACAAGACTGCTATGGAAAACCGTGAACGACTGACCGCTAACGCTCTGGCTTGCCTCTCTCGTGAAGGCTTTCATGCGACGGGCGTAGACCGACTGGCTGAGCAGATGGGGGTGACCAAACGCACACTGTACAGCCACTTTGAAAGCAAGGACGGCCTGATCAATGCTGTGCTTGAATATCGCCATGCACAGTTTATGCAGCAGCTAGAACTGGCCTTAGCCGGCAAAACACCTTCTGAAATCCCGAAAGCCTACTTAAACTTTATTGATACATGGACAACATCACCCGAGTTCTACGGCTGCCTTTTTATCAATGCCTGTGCTGAATATCCGGAATCTTCAAGCCTTGCTCGCCAGCGCTCTGAAGAGCATAAGGCAGCGGTGCGGGCCCGTTTGGCCCAGTCACTTCATAAAGACTCTGCAGATATTTTATTTATTGTGGGCGAAGGTATGATTACAGCGGCCCATACAGGCCAAAAGCTATCTGATACAGCAAAAGAGGCACTATTGAAGGCGGTAAGCTAAAAAGAAGCCGGGTCAGCGCCGGTAAGTCGGTGCATGGGCGCAAAGTACCTGGGGGGAGCTTATTCAGCCCGCGCTGGAACTACAGGGCCATACTTTGCCCTGTGATACGGATTCCGATTGATTTGGCGTACTTCCGAATCAATCAGGGCGGATGCGAGTGGGAACAGCATATGGACTGTGCGGTATGGAGCCGCAGGCGGCGCTTTTCCGACTGTTGTGGAATGGAGCGGCAGTCCGTATGGCCACTCACTTTATTACCCTCTTAACCTCCTCATCCAGACGCGCTATGATGGCCTTTATGCCGTTTACTCCCCGCGCCGCTGGCTGAGGTTGAGGCTCACCGTGCGCGGCCGCAGGTTGCAGCCAAAGCGTGCGCCATCTCCCCTGTCCCCACTGGAGGAATCACCATGACCGCCCCCCAACACCCTATGCCCTCTGCCCAGCTTGACAGCGAAATTGCGCGCCGCCGTACCTTTGCTATTATCTCGCACCCTGATGCGGGCAAAACCACCATCACCGAAAAACTGCTGCTGTACGGCGGCGCTATTCAGGAAGCTGGCTCGGTTACGGCCCGCGAAGGCACGCGCCACACGGCCTCTGACTGGATGAGCATTGAGCAGCAGCGCGGCATTTCTATCAGCTCGTCGGCGCTGACCTTTGAATACCAGGGCCGCCATGTCAACCTGCTTGACACCCCAGGTCACCAAGATTTTAGTGAAGACACCTACCGCACCCTAACCGCCGCCGACAGTGCGCTGATGGTGCTAGACGCTGCCAGAGGCGTGCAGACCCAGACCGAAAAGCTCTTCGCGGTCTGCCGCAACCGTGAAATCCCGATTCTGACCTTTATCAACAAAATGGACAGGCCCGCACTTGACCCTTTTGAGCTGCTGGCCCAGGTAGAAGAGACGCTGGGCATCGTGGCCGTGCCGCTGACTTGGCCCATTGGTGACGGCCCCGACTTTAAAGGTGTGTATGACCTGGCGCGCGGTGAGGTGCTGGTGTTTGAGCGCACCGCACGTGGTAAGCACCGCGCCCCTATGCAAACCTCCGGGCTGAGTGACCCACGTCTAGGTGAGCTAGTAGGCGCTGACCTCGCCGCCAAATTGCAACAGGACGTAGAGCTGATCACAGGTGCACTTGAGCACTTTGACCAAGACAAGTTTTTGGCAGGCACGCTGACACCCGTGTTTTTTGGCTCAGCCATGAACAACTTTGGCATTGAGCACTTTTTGCATAACTTTGTAGAGCTCGCCCCCCCGCCTGGCCCCGTAGAAACCAACCTGGGTGAGCGTCAGCCCACCGCTCCTTTTTCTGGGTTTATCTTTAAGCTGCAGGCCAACATGAGCAAGCAGCACCGTGACCGCACCGCCTACATGCGGGTGATGTCAGGTCACTTTGAGCGCGGCATGGACGTAACCCACACCCGCACGGGACGCAAGCTGAGGCTGAGCCAGGCGCACACCCTCTTTGCCCAGGACCGCGAAAAGGTAGAAGATGCCTACCCAGGCGACATCGTGGGGTTGGTCAATCCTGGTGTGTTTCAGATTGGTGACGTGATCAGTCTGGACACCAAATTGCAGCTTCCCAGCTTTCCACGCTTTACCCCCGAAACCTTTGCCACCATCAGCCTGCGAGATGTGGGCAAGCGCAAAGCCTTTATGAAAGGCCTTACCCAACTCGCCGAAGAGGGCGTGGTGCAGGTGTTTTACCCCACTGACGGGGCGCGTGACCCTTATCTGGGCGCAGTGGGGCCGCTGCAATTTGAGGTCTTTCAGGCCCGGCTGGCCGAGGAGTACGGCGTAGAGGTTGAGATGCACATCACGGGCTACCAACTGGTACGCTGGCTGGCTGGTGACGCGGGTGAAGTCTCGCGCTTTGCCCGTCACGTTGAAGACGACCAGGGACGCCCGGTGATGCTCTTCCGAAGCAGCTACGACCTAGACTACACCCGCGAGCAGCACCCCGAAATAGAATTTTTGCCGCTGCCTAGGGACCTGACTAAGGTATAAGCCAGAGCCCCATGAACTGAAAAAGGTGTGACCATGAAGATAATTAGTCCTCAACTAAAACTGCGGCACGCTGATTTGCCCGATGATTATTTTGAACCTGATATAGAGCACTATGCCAGTTGGCTGGGACCCAAAGCGGTGCTGAGGTGGGTGGAAGCACCCCACAACAACATGCTGCGGCTGCTTGCCCGCATAAGCGACAAGGGCCGTGAGTACACCACCCAAGTTGACCTAAAGAAAGGCCAATTAAAAGACAGCACTTGCTCTTGTACCAAGGCCAAGTGCGCCCACTTGGCCCTGGTACTGATGGTTCATGGGGCCCAGGCGCGCGAAAAGGCGAGTACACCAGTTGAGCGCACGGCCCACAACAAGCAGCCCCGTTCGGCGCGTAATCAGACGGCAGCGGCGCAACAGCCCAGCGCCAATCATCCGGCTAGCCCTAATCAGCCGGCCCGTCCCAAAGCCGTAGCGGCAGGCTCTGCACCAGCCGCCAACCGTTCAGGCAATACCAAGTCAGACAAAGGTGGCTCGCCGCACCTGCGCGGCTGGCTCAGCCGCATGGAGCAGGCCCTAGACCGCAAGCCCGACATCCAAACGCTCGCCTACGTGCTCAGCCAGACGCGCTACAAAGGCAGCGCCACCTTGTCGGTGCAGGTGCGCCGCGCCGAGTGGGAGGGTACTGAGATGCAACTGCTGCAACCCTTTAAACTGCCCTACACTCTGCGCTACGACCCCGACAGTATCCGCGACTTGCCTGTGTACGCGCGGCGCGACCTAGCGACCTTGCGGCTGCTGGCGACCAGCGCCCAGAGCGCTATTGTAGACGGCACCGAAGGCTATTTGTTGGGTGACAGTGGGCTTGGCAACTTGCTGCTTTCGAGCATGCTTGACACAGGCCGACTGGTCTGGAAAGGTCAGAGCGTGCCGCTACAGGCGGGGCCAGTGCTTAGCGCTCAAATGACCTGGCATACCGACGAGCAGGGCATGCAAAGGCTGCTGTATCAGCCCCCTACGGGCGTGGTACGCCTGCCAGTGACGCCCGCGTGGTACTTGCGAGATGAGCGCGAAATCGGCAAGCTGCAAAGCGCTTTGTCACCCAGTGCCGAAGAGATTTTGCTGCATCTGCCCCCCGTGCCACCCGAAGAGAGCGTGATGCTCGGCGAAGCAGTGCAAAAGATGTTTGGTGAGGCCGTGCCGCCACCCACCCCCATCACCGTGCGCCAAGAGCAACTTCCTTACCGCCCGCTGCTGCGCCTGAGCTACCGTGCCCCTGAGCTGCGTCGCAAAAACAGCTGGGGGACACCCAAAAGTGAAGCCCGCCCCTTGGCAGAGTTGCTCCACCTGTACGGCGACCAGGTTACGCCCCCTGTAGGCAGCAGCGACAGCAAGCTCGCGGGCAACCCCAAGCACCCCCAGGAAATCAGCCGTCACTATCTCAACGGCGAAGTGGTGATGTTGGCGCGCGACATTCCCGCTGAGCGCCAAGCCGCGTCTGTGATCAACCGCCAGGGCTTTCGCAAGCTCAGCAAAGAACTGCCGCCAACATTAAAGCTGGCCAGCAGTGAAAACTCGCAACTGCTGACCCTGACCAGTGAAGAGCAGTGGTACAACTTTGTCGAGCGCGGCATCAGCGAACTCGAGCGCCAGGGCGTGCGGGTAGAGATGCCGGCTGACTTTCCGTACCGCTTGGCACACATCGAAGACTGGTACGGTGAAACAGCGGAGCAGGGCGGATGGTTCACCCTAGACCTGGGCGTGGTGATTGGCGGGCAAAAGGTCAGCTTGCTGCCTATTCTGGTCAGCCTCATCGCCTCGCGCCCTGACCTCTTTAGTGCAGGCGCACTGGCCAACCTCAGCGATGACGAAACCCTGTACGCCGCCCTGCCCGACGGGCGCAAGCTGGCTCTTCCTGCGGGGCGGGTGCGCAGCATACTCAGCATCATCGTAGAACTCAACCTGCGCGACTTGCCCGCTGGCCCGCTGACCTTACCCCTACTGGACGCGGCGCGGCTGTCGCAGCTTGAAGAAGCCCTCAAAGCCCGCTGGGTGGGTGCTGAGCGCCTGCTGGCACTCGGCAGACAACTGCGCGACTTTGCCGGTATACAGCCTGTGCCTAAACCTCAGGGACTCCACGCCGACTTGCGCCCCTACCAACACCAGGGCCTAAGCTGGATGCAGTTTTTGCGCCAAACCGAAATGGGCGGCATTCTGGCCGACGACATGGGCCTGGGCAAAGCGCAGCCGCTAGACGCGCGGGTGCTGACCCCGCTGGGCTGGCGGTGCATGGGTGAGTTGCAATTAGGCGACTTTGTGATCGGGCAGCAGGGACAGCCTACCCAAGTTACAGGCGTCTTTCCGCAGGGCCTGCGCCCTATCTACCGCGTGACCCTCACCGACGGCATGAGCGTAGAGGTGGACAATGACCACCTGTGGGCCGTACAACCCCCTGACGCAGAACAACGCCGCGCAGCGACAGGGAAAGCGCAGCCCTGGCGCGTATGCACCACCGAGCAGCTACGACACGACCTCAAAGACGCGTTCGGCAATCTCAAGCATTATTTACCGGTGGTGCAGGCTGTGCAGTTTGCCGAGCAGCATCTGGCCGCTGACCCCTACACGCTGGGGACACTGCTGGGTGAGGCCAACATGCCACACCACCTGAGCCGCACCACCGAAAAGTACCCGGCGCTGGCCTTGTCCTCAGGGGTAGCGTACGCCGGGGTACAGGCGGGCCAAGCCCAGTTGAGCAGCGTCCAGGGGATCAGTGGCACGCAACCACAGGGCCAGTGGTCACCCAACCCGCTGACTGCCAGCAACGGCCAGGCGGGCAGCACTCAGCAGGTGCTTGCCCCCTATCTGCTGGCAAGCCCCGCGCAGCGCCTAGCCCTGTTGCAAGGGCTGCTAGATACTGGCGGACACGTCGGCGCAGGCAAGTCTGGTACAAAAGTAAACTATACCAGCGCCGCTAAAGCTCTAGCCTGCGCCGTGGTTGACCTGGTGCAGTCGCTGGGCGGCGTGGCGTCTCTACATCCAGAGGCAAGTGCTTGCGACGATGGCCAAACGGCAACCTGCTGGCGCGTCACCCTTGAGCTGCCGCCCACGCTTGACCCCTTTAGGCTGCCCGAAAAGCTCAGCGCCTACCGCCAACTCAGCAAGGAGCCGCCCACACGTGGCATACGCAGCATTGAGTATGTGGGCCTGAAGGCCGCGCAGTGCATTGCGGTGGCCGCTCCTGACCACCTGTACGTCACCGACCATTATATTGTGACACATAATACAGTGCAGACCCTGGCCCACCTTCAGGCCGAAAAGGAAAGCGGGCGCGCCACCTTGCCCAGCCTCGTGGTGGCTCCTACCAGCGTGCTGCACAACTGGAAACGCGAGGCCAGCCGCTTTACCCCCGACCTCAAAGTGCTGACTCTGCACGGCCCTGAGCGCAAGGGCCACTTTACCCAGATGAACCAATACGACCTGGTGCTGACCAGCTATCCCCTGTTGCCGCGCGACCTCAATGAGCTAGAGCAGCAGCCCTACCACCTGCTGATACTTGATGAAGCACAGAACATCAAAAACGCCAAAAGTGCCTCTGCTAAGGCAGCGGGCGGCCTGAAGGCCAATCACCGCCTGGCGCTCACGGGTACGCCACTTGAAAACCACCTGGGCGAGCTGTGGTCACTGTTCAACTTTTTGTCACCTGGCTTGCTACACAATGAAAAGGTCTTTCGCGAGCTGTACCGCACACCCATAGAAAAACATGCCGACCCTGTGCGCCGCGCGGCGCTGGCGGCCCGCATTCGGCCCTTTGTGCTGCGGCGCGAAAAGACCGAAGTGGCCCGCGAGCTGCCGCCCAAAACCGAAATACCTGTGCGCGTTACGCTAGAAGGCGACCAGCGCGACCTCTACGAAACGGTGCGCGTCACCATGCAGGAAAAAGTCCGCGAAGAACTCAGCGCGCGGGGGCTCAGCCGCAGCACCATCGCCATTCTGGACGCGCTGCTCAAGTTGCGCCAAGCCGTCACCGACCCCCGGTTGGTAAAACTAGAGGCTGCGCACAGTGTCAAAAACAACGCCAAGCTTGACTGGTTCACCGACAATGTCCCTAAGCTCGTGGAAGAAGGCCGCCGCATTCTGGTCTTTAGCGCCTTTGCTACCCTGCTGGGGTACCTAGAGGAACCGCTTAAACACTTAGGCATCCCCTACTCCAAGCTGACCGGCCAAACCAGGCAGCGCGAGCCACAAATTGCAGCCTTTCAAAGCGGAGAAACGAAGGTGTTTCTCATCAGTCTTAAGGCGGGCGGCGTAGGTCTGAACCTCACTGCTGCCGACACGGTAATTCACTACGACCCTTGGTGGAACCCCGCCGCCGAAAATCAGGCGACTGACCGCGCCTACCGCATTGGGCAAGACAAACCCGTATTTGTGTACAAACTGCTGGCGGCAGGCAGCGTAGAAGAGCGCATCCTAGAGATGCAGCAGCGCAAAGCGGCGCTGGCCAGAGGCGTGCTAGAAGGTGGCCTCAGCGACGCCTCACAGCTTACCCAGCGCGACCTAGATAAACTGTTTGCGCCACTAACAGATGACGAAGATGAAAGTTGATACACAAGAGTAGGGCATCTGCTACAGCTTACGACTTGAATTCAATCTTTGTTAAAAAGGGAATGAAAGAAGGCCAGCAGCAATAGCAACAAGTACGCCTTTCGCACTATAGAAGCGAATACGATACTCGTAAGACTGTGCTGGAATAAAGCGCAGTTCGTATTATAGAAACGTCATTTCGAAAACTAAAAGGCAAGGCTGCCAAACGAAAAGGCAGCCCTGCTTTACTTACCGGTAGTGATTCTTCTACATGCCCGTTAACTTAAGTACAGGCGCACCATGATAGCTCTAAACCCGTCAGCCACTTATACGAATTCCGTGATACGGAAGCGCAACAGGCACCTCCAGGACTGCGCTTCATTCTAGCGCAGTCCCAGGGGTTCAAGCAAATTTATTCTTCGTCGCGGCGCTTGCTACCCCAACCCATGTCGCGGCGGGCGCGGGGTGCGGCGCTGTCATCGCGGCGGGGGGCGCTGCGGTCGCCCTGATAGCTGTTAAAGCCACCCCGTTCGGCAGGGGCGCGGTCTTCGCGGGGACGGAAACCGCCTTCACGG
>JAGLBF010000212.1 GCA_018260375.1 Deinococcus sp. | reverse complement strand
TATGAGAACCCTGATAGTTCTGCCTATGACTGATCTGTTTGACGCCCCCCCTGATTACCCGCCGCGCTCCACCGTCAACCGCAACTGTACGGCGTGCGGCGCGTGTTGCTCGGCCCCTGATATCGCTGCACTGGCCAAGCCGCTGGGTGTACCCTGTGTGCATCTGGGCCAGGACACGGGTCAGGGCTGCCTCTGCGCTGTATACACCCGTAGGCCCGCCGTGTGTCGCCACTACGCCCCCGACTGGGTATGCGGCGAAGTGGCCCCGCTGCCCACGCTGCCGCAGCGTATCGCCCGCTTTTTGGCAATCTATGGACTGCAAGCGCAGGAGCAGGAAGGGTAGTGCGAACTTCAGATTCAACCGTATTGAAAACGCGGTGAACTCCGGGAAGCAGGAGTAGGAAAAAGTACGGGTTCCCTGGTAGAGAAGCGCAGGCGGTGCTTTCATGAGTGTGTTTTTTTGACTGTGCTTTCCTGCGTGTGCTGGCCTGACTGTGCTTTCCTACGTGTACGGGAATAGGCTTATATGGACTGCACTTCATTCACGCGCAACACCTGGCACTCCGGGCAAAGGTGCGTGCCGCGCTGGGCCACCACGGTGCGGACAATCGGCGTAGCGCAGCGCCCGCACAGTTGGCCCGCTTTGCCGTAAACATGGTGCTCGGCGGTGTAGCCTCCCTGTGTGCCGTCATGCTGGCGGTAGTTACCCACACCGCTGCCCAGTGAGCTGCCGCCCCGCGCTACAGCCTGGCTCAGCACTTCGCGTATGGCGCCGTGCAGTTTACGGGCTTCATCAGCATTCAGACGGGTCTGCTGGGGGTGCAAGCGGGTGAGCCACAGCGCTTCATCGACATAGATGTTGCCCAGACCCGCAACAGGTTTTTGCGACAGCAGCCAGGGCTTAACCGCTCCCGCTTGGCTGGCCCGCCACACAAATTCACTTTGGTCAAAATCGTCGCTCAGCGGCTCTGGCCCCATATGGCGCAGCGTGGGAAACAGCGCGTAGTCACCCTGCCGCACCACCACCACCTTGCCAAAGCGCCTGGGGTCATGGAAATACAACGCGGGCGCACCTTCTAGCTCAATGACCAGACGGGTGTGCGGGGTGGGCTCTAACCTAAAATGGCCTGTCATACCCAGGTGCAATATCAGTTCTAGGGGCAACGTCTTTGGTGCATCTAGCCGCAGCAGCAGGTATTTGCCGCGCCGCGACACCGCCCCAATGGTGCGCCCCCGCGCCTCATCAGTTGCCAAATACTTGGCAGAGTCATGCCGCAACGCTGAGATGCGCTGACCCAACAAGAGCGGCTCAATACGGCGGCGGGTGGTTTCTACTTCGGGCAGTTCAGGCATGGAGACATGATAGAGGTCCGTACGAGAGGCATAATGTGGCGATAGAGGCGCTTACGCCCGGGGCAGTAATCCAGCGGCTCCATTCCAGCACAGAGGCCAGCACAGTTAGGAAAGCACAGTCAGGATGCTTCTACACCTCCTGACCATCCTTGTCCGCTTGCCGGGTGTCACCGCGTGTTGAACAAAAGCTTAAGTCGCAAGTCTTTATGGTGCTAGGCTCATCCTATGCCTGACCTGCCCAACAACCCACGCAAAGACTTGCCTAACCTGGCTGACTTGCGCCTCTCTTATCAGCAAGGTACCTTGCGCCGCGCCGTACTTAAGCCTAATCCACTGGAGCAGTTTCAAGGTTGGTTTATCCAGTCGCTTGAGGCGGCGCCAGCGCACAGCGAGCCGTATGCGCTTAGCCTCGCCACCGCTGACTTGTCGGGCCGCCCCAGTGTCCGCACGGTGTTGCTGCGCGGTGTGAGCGAGCAAGGGCTAGATATCTACACCAATTACCAGTCGCACAAGGGCCGTGACCTGGCGCACAACCCTCAGGCCGAATTACTGTTTTACTGGCCTTATTTAGAGCGCCAGGTGCGGGTCTACGGCCCCGTGTCGCCTATCAGTGCTGCCGAATCTGACCAGTATTTTCACCAGCGTCCCCGCGACTCGCAGCTCGCCGCACACGCCAGCACCCCCCAGAGTGGCCCCATCGCCAGCCGCGCCGAGCTAGAAGCCCACTTTGCCGAGCTAGAGGCCCAGTTTCCTGCGGGCAGCGTCATTCCCAGGCCCGACTTTTGGGGTGGCTACCGCTTGCGCCCTCAGGAGTGGGAGTTCTGGCAAGGGCGCGAAGGCCGTATGCACGACCGCTTCCGCTACCAGTGGCAAGAAGCGCCAGGGCAGTGGCACATAGACCGCCTGATGCCCTAATATGGACTGCGGCTCCATACCGCGCAGTCCGTATGCTGTTCCCACTCGCATCCGCTCGGATTGATTCGGAAGTACGCCAAATCAATCGGAATCCGTATGATACGCATTTTGCTTCATTCCAGCACAGTTGCAGTCCGTATCAGTGTATCCGTATCAGTGTATCCGTATCAGTGTA
>JAGLBF010000211.1 GCA_018260375.1 Deinococcus sp. | reverse complement strand
GACTGTGCGGTATGGAGCCGCAGGCGGCGCTTTTCCGACTGTGGTGGAATTTAGCACAGTCCGTATGCTGTTCCCACTCGCATCCGCTCGGATTGATTCGGAAGTACGCCAAATCAATCGGAATCCGTATCACCGCTCAACAACCCATTAAAATGCCTGAATGCCTCCGTACATCACCACTTGTTGTACGCCCTACTTCATCCTTCTGATTTGGCTTGGCGCTCCATAAGCCGTGTCAGGGCTTCTTTTGGGGCGACGCTGCCGTCCGCCACCGCGCTGACCATCTGGGCAATAGGAAGCTCCTGGCTATGCTGCTTGGCCCAGTCGCTGAGCAGCCGCGCACTGCGCAGGCCTTCTATCACCTTGCCGCCGATTTCGGGCTGTTCACCGCGTGCCAGTGCCTCACCTGCTGCGCGGTTGCGCGAGTGCTGACTGGTAGCAGTAGCCACCAGGTCGCCCAGTCCGCTCAGGCCGTATAGGGTAGCTTCTTGGGCGCCCTGACTCAGAAGGTAGCCGCGCATTTCGCGCAGTCCTCTGGTGATCACCGCCGCGCGGGCATTGTCGCCTAGGCCCAGACCGTCGCCCAGGCCCGCTGCGATGGCCACCACGTTCTTGAGCACGCCGCCCAACTCTACACCGACCACGTCGCTGCTGGTGTATACCCGGAAACTGGGGGTCATCAGCTCGGCTTGCAGGCTGCGGGCAAAGTCGGTGTCGGTGCTGGCCACTACGGTGGCAGCGGGCAGCAACCGGCCTATCTCCTCGGCGTGATTGGGGCCGCTGAGTACCGCTACGCGCTCAAAGCCCAGTTGAGCCGCCGCCATGCTCAGGCGCTCGCCTTGCTGACCCAGGCCCTTGGCACACAGCACCAACCCCAAATGACGCGGCAATTGCGCCAGCATGTGGGGTATGCCCACGCTGGGCAAGACCAAAAGCGCGTATTCAGCACCCGCCAGTGCCGCATTCAGGTTGTTGGTGATGTCCACGGCCTCAGGCAGACGGATGCCAGGCAAATATTCAGGGTTTTCGCGCTGCGCCCTTAGTTGCTGCGCCTGTTGTTCACGCCGCGCCCATAACCGCACAGGCCGCGTGTGGCCTAGCATCGCCGCGAGCGCTGTGCCCCAGCCACCCGCACCAAGAATCACTGTTGGCGTTGGCCCCGTGGTGGGCTGGGCAGCTTGAATACTAGGTTGGATGTCAGTCATGCGATTATCCTAAAGGGTAACACGGTCATCGCTTGGCCTTAGGCGCGCAGCCGTCAGCAATCAAGTTGGTTCTGAAGCTAGGCTAAGCAGGTTACACTGGGGCAGTATGCAAGAGTTAACCCAACCCACGACCCTGTCTCCTGCGGTGCAAAGGGTCATTTTAGCCAAGCCACGCGGCTTTTGTGCGGGCGTGGTGATGGCGATACAAGCTGTAGAAGACGCGGCCAGGTGTGAGCAGCAGGAAGGCCATGCTCCTGTGATGGTGTATCACAGCATTGTACACAACCACACCGTCGTAGAGCGCCTCAGCAGCGGCTATGGCGTGCAATTTATTGAAGACCTGGAGGCGTTGCCGCTCGCTACGGGCGCAGCTGCTGTGCCGCAGACTGTTGTCTTTTCGGCACATGGGGTGTCGCCTGCGGTGCGTGCCCAGGCTCAGGCGCGGGGGCTAGCGACTATCGACGCCACCTGTCCGCTGGTTACCAAAGTGCATACCGAGGCCAAGAAATATGCCCGCGAAGGCTACACCATTTTACTTATTGGCGACAGCGCGCAGCATCAGGAAGTCATCGGTACACGCGGCGAGGCGCCTGATCAGACCATTATCGTGGGCGTGCTGGGCAAAAGAGGCGCGGGGCTGCATGACCCTTACACGGTCACCGTGCCTGACCCTGAGCGTGTGGTGGTGCTTACCCAAACCACCCTTAGCGTAGATGATACCCGCCGAACGGTGGATATTTTGCAGGCCCGCTTTCCTGCCCTGCTGATACCGCCCAGCGAAGACCTGTGCTACGCCACCAAAAACCGCCAAGATGAAGTGCGCCGCATCGCCCCGCAAGTAGACGCCTTTTTGGTGCTGACCAGTACCCACAGCAGCAATGGCATGCGCCTGATGGAACTTGCCGCCGAATTCTGCCCGCGCACCTACCGCCTGGAGACCGCCCAGGATATTGCAGGGCTAGATCTCAGCGGCGTACAGTCAGTGGGCATCAGCAGTGCGGCGAGTACCCCCGATGACCTGGTGCAGGAGCTGCTGGCTCACTTCTACGCCCTGAATCCAGCCTTAGAAGTGATAGAAGAAGGCCAGTGGGAGAATATAACCTTTCGTAAACCCAAGAAAATAGAGGCGGGGCTTAAGTAATAAGGATTCTGATTAATTAGTTATAAGTATATCTTCTTAGTTTGCCATAGGGCAGGCAACTAGAGGGTGTCAGCAAAGCATTACTAAAAGTTCTTTGGATTTATTAAATAACAG
>JAGLBF010000210.1 GCA_018260375.1 Deinococcus sp. | reverse complement strand
GTCCAATCCGCTAAATTTCGGCCTCAAGGCCGCCTAAAACTGCACGAACCATTGACCAAGCCGCTTACACACCTGAAGAGCGTCTACACTATAAAGCACACCTTTAGCTTTCTCTTGCTTGGCGAGGGACATAGTGCTCTTTACTAGGCAGATGGATATTTTGAATATGCTTGGCCTCGGCGGGCCACAGACGCAGCAAGCCAGCCAGCAACTGGGCGTGGCCCCCGACCAGATGAACAGCGCACTAGAGGCTGCCGTGCCGCTGCTGCTCAGCAAACTTACCCAAAACGCCGCCGACCCTCAGCAAGCTCAGGCTCTGGCAAGCGCCGTGGAGCAGCACGACGGCAGCACCTTGGAGGCTTTTCAGCAGGGTAACCTGCCCAACCTCAATGAAGGCCAGGGCATTGTCAGGCATGTGTTTGGCGAGCAGCAAGACTCAGCGGCCTACGCCGTAGCGCAGCGCGCAGGCGTCAGCCCCCAGGTCGCCATGCAAATTTTGGCGATGGTGGCCCCTCTGGTTATGGCCTACCTCGGCCGCAACCGTGGTGGCGCGGGCGGCAACCTCAGCGGCTTGGGAAGCATTTTGGGCAGCGTGCTTGGCGGTGGCGGCCTCGGCAGCATCCTGGGTAGCGTGCTCGGTGGTAGTACGGGCGGCATACAGCAACAAGATTCTTATCAACAAGGCCAATATCAACAAGCTCCGTATCAGCAGCCCCAACAGCAGCAAGGCGGCGACCTGGGGAGCATTGTGGGGAGCATTCTGGGCGGCTTGGATGGAGGTCAAAGCCAGCAGCCACAGGGCCAGAATGCTCAGCAAGGTGGCATCTTTGGCAACCTCAATGACGTGTTGGGCGGCAACCACGGCGCACTTGATGACCTCATCGGTATGTTTGGTGGCAAGCGCTGATACAGCCGCGCATACGGGTACAAGGCGCAGAGCTAAAAGCCCCGACTGGTGCTTAAACCTTTGACCGAGCACAAGACCCAAAGAGCCGCCGCCCCTCTGAAAAGTTTTATGAACAAGAGTTGAATGTGAGTCTAAGACGCTCACATTTTTTTAGGGCACAAGTGCTGTATAGTAAAGCATGAAACTACGGGAATTTATAGAATGGCTGCGTGAACAACTGCGCGGCGCAGCACGTCCTCAGCCTGTTCCCGTGCCTGTACGGGTACGCCGCCAGCGCTGAGCTTTAGCGAGCATAAAGAAATCCGTCACAGGTGGTTCATGACAAAAGATACGGGCTACGCGCTATAAAGCGCAGTCCGTATCTTTTGTCATTTGTATCCGCCCTACGTACATCAGGTCGTTTGTAATTTAATCGCAGTCTGTAGTCTCTGAGGGCCTTGCCACGTTTTGTTACTGAGTCTGATTGTTGCTGAGTCTGACTCAGCTTACAGGCACAACCAGCAACCAATTTGGCCTGTCTGTCACCCGTCACCGCTCAGGGTGCGGGCGCGCTGGCCCCTACGCTGCGGGCAAAGTCTTGCAGGGCGCTGAGGTTCACCCCGCCGTCACTTTCGGCAGGGTCAAGGGTAAGCAGCAGCGTGGGCTTGTGCGCTTTTTGGGCTAGGCGCTCTAGGGCTTCTTGGGTGGCCTGGTCGCGCGCCGCGTTGACGTACAGCAGGCCGCGCACGGCACTTTTGCCTTCTAGCATGCTCTGGGCTGCAAAGAGGTCGCGTTCTCCGGCCTCGAGCGCACGGCCCTTTTGGTCTTGCCCGCGTGCGCCGCGCTGTTCAAGTTGGTCGGCGGGCAGTTGCGAGGCGTACACGCCGTACATACCCTGGGCACTGAGGGTTTCACGCAGCCTGGACATAAAAAAGTCATCTTCAAGCACACTGGGCAGGCCGATGACGGCCACTGTGGTATGTGATCCCAGACTCAGAGGCGGCATGGTGGTGCGCGGCGCCGTCGCTAGGGGTCTGGCTTTGTTGAGCGCCAGGCGCACCTGTGCGGGGTTGTGGCTCAGGCGCTGACCCAGTTCGTTGGCGGCGCTTTGCAGCTCTGTGCTTGTGTCTGGTACGCTGATAAGCTGCGGCAATCCGCTGATGCGGCGCGGCAACAGCTCGGTCAGGGCACTACCCCAAGCGTCTTGTGGCGTAGCACTCGCCTGTATGACCACCACATAGTCAGGTCGCCCCAGCGCCAGCAGTTGTCCGAGCGCCAGTTGTACGGTAGCGGGCGCGTCGCTGATGCTGTCACGGCCTAGCTGGTACCACTGCGCTTCGGCACCCGGCACGGTGACAACTTCTAACCCTAGTTCTTGTAAAAATGTTTTCCAGTAGCGCCCGTAGCGGCTGCCTGGGCGTTCGAGCAAACCTATCAGCATATTGCACCCTTCATGCCTGCCAGTGTAGCCGATGCAGTGGCAGCGGGCGCTCTTCACATTGATACCCGCACACCGTTCAGGGTGATACAGCGCCTCATACGGACTGCCGCTCCATTCCACCACAGTCGGAAAAGCGCCGCCTGCGG
>JAGLBF010000032.1:18890-20860 GCA_018260375.1 Deinococcus sp. | reverse complement strand
GATTCCGCGGTATGGAGCCGCAGGCGGCGCTTTTCCGACTGTGGTGGAATTTAGCTGAAATCCGTATGAGTGCTCATACGGATTTCAGCTTGAACCCTGCTAGAAAAGCAGTGAAAGCCCAGAGTACGAAAGGCTAGGGGCGGACATAGAAAAAGTACGCCTCTCGCGCTATGAAAGTACACTCGCTGCTTTCCTGACGGTACCAGAACGGAGCGCAGGCCGTATCAGCCCCAGCCCTGTTGCCTGATGGCCTTCGAGCTTCTCCCTTCCGCCAATCCTCATCATCCATCCTCTATACTGAACGATGCATGGCGCGTATAGACGGCAAATATGAAGTAATAGAAGAACACCCCCAGGGCGGCGGGCGAATCCTGTATACCGTGCAGGCTGTGCCGAAACCTGGCGAGCAAGCAGGCGAGCGCCTCAAGTTAAGCTGGTTTGAGGTAAATACCCCGGCTGAGCGCAGCACCTTTCACCGCTACCGCGCCGCGCTTAAAGCTCTGGCGCCCGCTGGCCTCAGCGACGTGGTGACGCGCCCAGGAGCCTACTACGCTGTATGGCGGCCTGTCAGTGGACAGCCACTGGCACTCTTTTACGCGCAGAATGTCAAAAATGAAGCGGCAATCAACAACTTATCGGCGCTGGGTCAGCAGCTTGCGTCACAAGGCTATGCCCTAGAGGACGCCGAACTGGTGATGGACGGGGATACCCCTAAAATTGCTTACCTGTCTGCCGCCCAGCGCCCCCTAGCAGAAGCCCAGGCCCTCAACGCCGCCACGCTTGCGCCGCTCGCTCAGGGCAGGGTGCGCCGCTCACGTCCGCCTATCAGCGTGTGGTCGTGGTTGCCTGGGCTGGCGCTAATGGCGGGCGCGGTGTATCTGGGCGTACAAGCTACCCAGATTTACCTTAACCCCCCCATCAATGACGTGCCTTTGGTTGTCGGACAGTCAGGTACCAAGGCGGCTCAGGCCCTTACGCAGCGCGGCTTTAGGGTGCAGTACATAGAAGGTGACAGCCGTGAAGCTGTACTCGGCGCGGTTATCAACCAAGAACCCAGCGCTGGCAGCAATCTGCACCTGGGGCGGTTAATAACGCTGACCGTCAACAACCCCCCCGCCCTTAAGGTGCCGCGCCTGGAAAATATGAGTGTACAGCAGGCCAAAGCAGTGCTCAGCGAAAACCGCCTTAAACTGGGCAATGTGTCGCCGGTAGACGGCACGCTAACGGGTGTACCTAAAGGCAAAATTGTAGCCCAGTTGCCCCCACCCGACAGCAGGATTCGGCGTGGTCAGGCGGTGCAGCTTTTGGTGAGTAGCGGCGTGAGTGTGCGCCAAACCTGGCTCCCCGATTTGCGCGGGCTGAGCTTTGAAGACGCCCGCGCCCTGGTTAAGCGGGCGGGCATGGTGGTGCACACTGTCAGGCGCGAAGGCTCTGAAAAGGCCGAAGGCACTGTGCTGCGCCAGAATCCTGCGCCGTATGTCAAGGCTGATGTAGGCACGCCTGTAACGGTGGTGGTTGCCAAAGCACAGTACCAGCCGCCGGCTCAGGCCGTAACACCCCTGCCCGTGCCCCCACCTCCCCCACCACCGCCACCGCCCGTAGAGGCACCTGCTAACCCGGATCTCCAGATACAAGATCCAGCAGTCCAGCCGCCCAGCACGCCGCCAGCCGAGCAGCAGGGCAGCAGTGACACGCAGATTGTCCCCATGATATATACTTTCCCCGCCGACATTGGCCCTGGTAAGGTAGAGATTTTGGTTCGCGACGATGACGGCGAACGCTCTTTACTTCCCCCCACCGACACCGCGAGCTTGGCTGGAGCCACCGCTCAGCGCGATGATGTTCAGGTGCGCGGTAACTATGTGTTTATCGTGCGGCTTGACGGCAAAGATTACGCCACTTTTGGCCCGTAACAGCGGGGGAAAGTCAGGACGGCAGCCGCCAGTGGTTGGTCTCTACCTTGTTGCCGT